>DASPIB010000001.1:698779-1048169 GCA_035629335.1 Verrucomicrobiia bacterium | reverse complement strand
ACCACACAATAAATGCCACTCCCACGGCACAGAGGGCCAGCAGGGCATACCAACCCGATGACTTATGATGAGCGACAAATTCACTGGCAGTCCACGTGATAGTGCCATCAGAACCGGTCGGTGGCACTGCAACCGATAACGGCTCCGTTGCAACCGACGCATTTCCATCGCCAGGATTGAATTGCCACGAGCCGTTTTCCATAAGCGTTATTGTACATGAAACATCGGTCGGTTGCACATACGGAGGTAGCTTGTTACAATTACCCCTGTTATCAAGCCGCTTAGGGAAGGGTGTCCGAGCGGTTTAAGGAACTGGTCTTGAAAACCAGCGTGCCAGCAATGGTACCGTGGGTTCGAATCCCACCCTCTCCGCCAGAAATTATTTATATACCCTCAAGTATTGTGAGGGTATATTTTTTATAAAACGGCACTCACCCGCTTCCCCTCGGCCTGATTTTATGTTACAATTCCTCGAGCACGGAGGAGTACCCAAGTGGCTGAAGGGGACGGTTTGCTAAATCGTTAGATCGGGGCAACCTGGTGCGAGGGTTCGAATCCCTCCTCCTCCGCCATGAACTTATTTACAAAAAACACCTATAGGTGTTTTTTGTTTGACATTTTTCTTTATCAATCTATAGTTAATTTAGCCAATTCGACTCTTGAAGGAGCGGCAGTGCTCACGCTGATTACAGATCCAACGATTCGCCTTAGTATCAGGAACGAAGATGCAGTCAAAAGCATTCGCCAAATTAAGACTGGGCGTGTTGAGAAGGGTGAAACGGTTGAGTTCCCCTTTTGGGTCAATGAAACCCACCGGTGTGATGTCTGGCAGGCACTCTATACTTCAGACTCCGTGATGCTTCTTGCTGGCTATGTTACATATAACGCTAGCAACACTAATTGTATCGTGTTTTATGCGGAGCTAATTGACGATGAATGGCGTGCTGGCAAATGCTACTACAAAACTCGTGACGAGCGTGTTATTCATGAAGAAATGAGCGAGGAAGTTGCGCTGAGGCATATTGCTGAGCTTCGGGCCGCGAGCAAGTAGCATTGCACGGTGGGTATCCTCCGGGTGCCCATCGTGATTATTTCAAAACTTAGTTGTTTTTTTAAAATTTTCATTATACAATTTGGGGACAGCGAACACTTCAGTGGGTGTTCAGGCGCCCACGCCAGAAGCGTGAGCTTGTTCATTCCACACTACTCTTTAGGGGAGGTGAGAGGCCATGCCCAAGAAGCAGTTGACCTCGAATCACGGGGCGCGCAAGAAGCGCGTCCGTATTGTCATCTTTACGGTGGCGGCACTGGGGGCAATGATCTTCGGTGCGGCTGCAGGTGCCACGATGTATGTCGTTTCTACCGGTCAGGGTGCCACGGCGACGAGCACGCACTCGTCGCTGCCGACGGCTAGGACGACACCGGCAACTACTCAGGCAGCAGTGGCTTCTGCCTCCCCTAGTGCGCCCACGACTACCATCGTGATGCGTACTGAGGTGATCGAGACTAATCCCTGTAAACTGGTGGACGCTCAAGATGTTTTTGGCGCGTTCATCAGGCAGCAGTCGCTGTTTCAGCGGATTAGCCCTGAAGGGGCACCGCCACAAGGGCCAGCGCAGCAACGGGTGTGCGAATACCAGTCGTTGTCTCATTTGGTGAAGATCACGACACTGATGGACAACGGTCAGCACTTCGCGCAGGCCAAGGCTGCTGCACAAGGCCAGCGGTGGTTCTGGGATGCAGCGACCGACAAGAAGTTCGCGGCCGAGGCTGAAGCTTTGGGCGACGACGCTTTCCGGACGCTGAATATGCTTTACTTCAGGGTGAAGGCCGTCACGGCGGTGGTGAGCATCACTCCACCCACCGGGATGACCGAGTCGCTGACGGATCATGGCACGCCGCTCGCCAAGATCGGTAGCCTGATCGCGAAGCGAATCTATACCTTGAAGTAAAGGGCGCCCTACAAGGGCGCGCGGTGGTACCAGGGAGCGCAAGGTGAACAGCCTTCCTCCCTGGTACTACAACTAAAACCGCAGTAGAGTGCGGTTTTTTAGGTATAAAATGGAAACCCACCGTTCGCAGATTAAGGCGATGACTAGACTTCAAGGCTAAGCAAATGATTGAGAAGTCGCCGTGATGATGAAAAAGGTAACAGCCCTGCCCAAAAACAATCACTTGAAAAGAACTAAAATATACGATATAGTGTACTCGTTTTGGATGATAGTTGCACTGGCAAGTTTTCGGTTTTCTAGACAACGGGGAAAAACGATGGCTGAGAATAAGAAGTGCAATGACAGCAAGCCGCACCCCATGCACCCTTGGACGGAGAGGAAGAGGGGCCGGCCTGATAAAAGCTTCAACTGCCCTGGCGTACCGGGCACCATCAAAAGGTAGCCTAGCTATGTAATCACGTCTCGCAACTATTGTCCAAAACAAATCGCCAGTTCATGCTGCTACTGTGGCATGGACTGGTCTTTTTATTGCTATCTCTTTAGACCTGTAAATCTTGTCGAAGCAAATAACAAAATACAGGTGAAAGAAGAATATTGACATTATTAATTATTTGTGATTTAATTAAATAAATCGTTCGCTGACCTTGTCCGAGCGATCGGACAGAGACAATTTGGAGAAGAAGCATATGGACAGGGCATTTGCTGCTATTGCCGCCATCGAGGTGCTAGCCTTTCTCGGACTCTGCGCCGGAAGCAGCCGAACGCTGAGCCGTGGCAAGCAGGTCGGCCTGCTCTTTACGGCAGGTGCACTCAGCTACCTCGGACCCGTGTTCTCAGGACTGATGGACTCGATCAACCTCGATGCGTGGCGGATCAATCTCCTCTGGGGGTCAGTCCGCGAAACTGTACTGACCACCAACATGGACGTCTACTCGCCCAGCTCCGCTGTCGCGCTCTTCACGATCGCAATGTTCAACTTCGGCTGGCCGCTGGGCATCGTGCTGATCGGCCTCTGCTACTTGCAGGCTGCTCACCGCAAGTTCAAGGCTACTCGCCAGTCCGTCGCATGGCAGCCTTCTCGTTTCGGGTTCGCCTGGAAGCTCCCTGCCTTGACCAAGGCGAAGCGCCGGCCTCGATCGGCGCCCGTCGAGGACTTCCCCGGCCAGCGTCATGGTGACGCCCCGCCGGCTCCTGTCGACGGCATCCGCGCCTCTCGCTAGTCTCATCCGTCCGCGGATACCTCCTCTCCTCACCGGAGTCGAGGTATCCGCCCTACCCTAAGCGCTCACGATATTGAGCTTTTAGGGAAGGAGCCCGAGAGCTATTCTTCGCTTGACGCTAATGCTATACTTACATATATGCAACCGAATGGGCAGCGAAACTACTGGCAGCCACAAGCTGATAACACTGAGGGGGATCTCCAGCCGCAACGGCCGGTCGCTTCGAGGCCGGTGCCGCCACGTACGGAGCCAATGCCTGCTGCACCACCTCCAGAACCGCAAGCGCCACTAGTCAGCCCTACCCCACCTTTGGTCACTCCTGCTGCGCCAGTGAACGCTGAGCAGCCACCGCTGCAATCTGTACCCGAAGCTACTGCACCTACCCTTGAGCTAGAGCTTGATGATATAGTCGACGATGTCGCTGACCCTCTCTTCGACGAGCCCGCTTCCGAGACCAATCTCAGCTGGGAAGCAGCCGATTTTATCCATCACGAAAAAGACGCCGCCTGGTTTGGTATTTTTGCGCTGGTGGTCATAGCGATGGTGCTATTTGTGCTGTTTGTTCTTAAAGATTACGTACTATTGGCGCTGGTAGTCGCTATGGCAATTGCCCTCTTCGCTTTTGCGCGGCGGCCAGCCCGAGTGGTGCGCTACACCCTTACGCCCCAAGGAATTCATATTGGCCAGGTGTTTCACGCCTTGTCAGAATTTCGGGCTTTTGGGGTGGTCCGTGATGGTGATTTTTACGCCATTATGCTGATGCCAGTAAAGCGGATTGCACTCGCAACTTTTGTGTATTTCCCTGAAGAGAAAGGCGAGCAAATTGTCGACATGCTTGGCGCCTATTTGCCAATGGAGCCAGTGAAGCTTGATATTGTGGATATCGCCATTCGCAAGATTCGACTTTAAAATTACAACTTTATTTTTGATCTTTTGCTGAAATATAAAGATTGTTTCCCAAAAACAGAGTAACATCTGAGTCTGATGCCGAAATCAAGGGGCGCATTTTATAAGATTTTGACAATTTAGGGGAAAACAGTACTTGCCTACCCACCCAACATTTGCTACAATGCCATTTGTTCTACCTACGCATCCCCTGCGCAGATAGAAAGCACTTTATAGTTACAAGGCGTAACCGCACAGAGTTTCTCTGTGCGGTTACGATATGCACCCGTAGCTCAGCTGGATAGAGCGTTGGCTTGCGGAGCCAGAGGCCATAGGTTCGAATCCTGTCGGGTGTACCATGTGAGAAAAGACTGCCTAAAGCGGTCTTTTTTCTTTCAGCGATTGTTTACCCAGACTTAACACGCAAAGGCAAACGGCCTGCCGATTATTGACACCATAATAATTATATGATATTATCTAGATTATCTTTCCAAAGTGGATAGATCAAGACATTCGGCTATGCGAGGAGTGCCAGTGGAGTTCAACGGCAGCGAAAAGGCTATCATCGAGGCCAGTGCCGAGGCAATCGTGGCTGGCCGGGATACTATCGACAAGCCCAATTTGTTTGTTCTTAATTCAGCGTTCCAGCGACGCGAAGGAAGTGATGCGATCGTCGCCGCACTTATCAAAAATGTCGAACAGTGCAGTGGCGGCAAGTACACGATTCGCAAAGCTGATCCGGCACTCTTCGATGTGTCATCGAAGGGCATTAGCCTCTGCCTTGTGCGATGCATCGTGGACACGCCCGAAGGGTTGGTGACTGAACTCGATGACAGCATGCTACTTATCGGTTTTGGTCCGTACAGCAACGGTCTCAAAATCGGGGCCAAACGAGCATCGCGCGAGAAGGTACTGGAACACCGCGCAAGCGCTGCCAAGATGGCTCGCGATCGACAGCGCCGTCAGAACGCAGAGCAAGCTGTCGAGACGTTCCTGGGCAAGCTTACTAGCGCCCTCAGGCAGCGCACCTCGCAGCATGGCGACCCCGAACTTTCGGAAGAACTGCACCGAAAGCTCAAGTTCAGGGACAAACTGACGCTCGAAGAGGTGGCCTACTTCGCTGCCACCATGGGCGTCACCATCGAGTCACTTGTTAGTGCCTGAGCCACTTTTGATCACTTTGGAAAGGGAACCCGTAGCTGCAGGCTTGCTTGCGGCTCGGGTTCTTTTTCTATTTGAATACACAATACAGTTTCGACTTCTATTCGTCTCATCAGATAAGGAGCATACCTTATGACTGCAAAGCAGAAGATAGGAGAACTTGAGCCTGATGGGTGGCTCGTCATCTGCTATTGCAGCCGAGCCGAAGCCCGAGGACGCTAGCTGGTATACTGCACGCCGTTTACAGTTACCGAACCGTTGTGGATATCGCGCTTAACCTTGCCTAGCACGCTTGCAAGAACGACCTCGGCGCCACTTGAAACGTCGAGGTTGGCATTGCCCGTGATTACGCCGCCATGAACGAACTGGCTGTTGCTGCTAAGATCCGCCTTTACAGTGGTGGTAAAACCTTCAGTGACTGCGACGTTAGCGCCACTCGACAGATCGAGCTTAAGCTTGCCACTGGCCGTGTCAATCATGGCCCAGGAGTCGCACGACAAGTCGCAAGTAAGCGAACTAATGTGTTGAGCCACAATGCTCGCCGGGCCGAAGCCCTTCACTTTCAGCTTTCCGCCAAGCGTTCCATGGACGCCGATTGCACCAATGGTGTTACAGATAGACGCCGCCATGTGCGGCGGCACGACCACCGCAAGTGTGATCGGGCGGCTCAGATCGATCTGTCGACCATCGACAAACAAGTCTTCATCCGAAGAGGCGAATGTCCTACCCGAAGTGGTTGTGCTGCAGCCGACGACGACCCCACTACCAGCAAAGTGAAGAGTTTTGAAACGACGGCTTGATAGCGAAATGCTGTCGTTGAGCAGACCGAAGCTGCCCTTGATCGACAGCGTTTCGCCTCGAGCTTCGAACGTGAGACTCTTGAGGAGCTCCTCATCACCGTAACCATGTAGGTATGCATGAGTGGCTTTGTCGTCCACGATGATGGCGATCTGGCCGAGCATCTCTTCGATCTTGATTTCGGTGACATCGTCGAGACCGCTGCTGAGGGGTCGGTTGATGAGCGGCGCTGCAGGTAGTGCGCAGTTCGCCAGCTCCGAGGCCGTCTTGAGCAGATCAGCAAGCAACCGGTGCATGTGTCTTCCTATCTTCTGCTGTTAAGGTTCGAGAACCATCTCTGAACTTAAAATATATATTAAAACTTTTAATATAAAATGTCAATAAAAATTGCGGGGGCTTTGCCAAAGAATAGCAAAGCCTCCCCGCTTTAAGCCGTGACCCTAGTCGATGGGGGCATCACGACCATCCGGATCGTCACCCCGGCCTTCATCGGCCTCGATGATCTCATCCCGACTCGGGCCTTCAGGTTTGTCGTGGTGTGCAAGCATAGCCTGCTCCCTTCTTCGCGTGCGAACAAGACGCTTCCACTGTACTACAAGCGTGCCGTATTCGTAAAGAACTAAAACGTAGCGTCGCTAAAACCCAAAGCCCGCTGCCACAACCGCGAGCCGCCATAAAGTAGCAGCGCCACCACAATCAAACTACCACTCAGCACAAGCAATTGCGTGCCGATCGCGGGCAAGGCTTGCTCGGTGAGCGGGGCAAAAAAGGCGGTGGTTGTTGCCGGTAAACCAACAAACAAGAAGCCAAAATCAAGAAAAGTACCAACTAGTAGCAAGGCGGCACCAAACAGTGCTGTTACAAGCATACTCACACCGATTCGAACAGCGAGTTTTCGGAGCGCCAGATGTCTTTCGCGACTTAAGAACACTACGCCAATTCCCGAGAGCACTGCAACCAATAGCGCACCGCCAGCTACCGTCGGCAGCGCCTGCACCAGCGCTGGAACCCGATTGACCATCAGCGCAGTATCAATTGAAACAGCCGATGGGCTATGAAATGCATCGCTCAATTCCACGTTTTTAGTGGCAATTTCTTCGGCCAATTGTTGGTCGGTTGGGCCGATAGGACGGCACTGGAGATTATTAAAATTAATTGGCAAGCCGGTACCGCTTGGGCAATTAGGTAGCTGCGCCAATTGCGACTGCAGCTCAGGAACCAGTTGGCGGATAAATGCCTGTTGTTGAACGTCAAGCGTGGCAGTAGCTGGCGGCGTGGTTGTTTTACCTTCTAGCCAGTCGTAGGCGGCATCAATCGCCTGCTCGGTTTGCTTTTGAGTGTTTTGGGTTGAAAAGGTTTTATCAAGGGCTTCATCAACCGGCTGCAGTAACCCTGGGTTAAGCGCGCCAAATCGCGTATGGATATCTTGGCGTATGCCGATTGTGGAATCGGTGATGTTTTGGTAGGCATTGCCTTTTTCAAGCCAAGTTTTCACATTTTCACGCTGCAACACTGTCAGCTGCACAGTGATAAGTGTCACAAAAATGCCAAGGCTCATAGCGCAGAGGCCCATAAGCAAACGACTCGGGAAGGAGAGAGGTTGTTTCATACTCCTATTGTAGCGGTTTTTAGGTGATAGCGAAATGGAGCGCGCCATTGCCGATTTCTCTCGAAGAAACGCACAAAATGTGCTATCGTAAAAAGCAATGGAGAGGTGCAAGAGTGGTTGAATTGGCCGCTCTCGAAAAGCGGTGTGCTAGCAATAGTACCGTGGGTTCGAATCCCACCCTCTCCGCCATGGAGGAATTATATGCAAGAATCTATCTTTACGAAAATTATTAAGGGCGAAATCCCGGTTCACAAACTGTACGAAGACGATCACACCTTGGTTTTTCTCGATAACAACCCCGTTCGCTTAGGCCATACGCTGGTGATCTCAAAAAAACAAATCGACCAATACATCGATTTGCCCGACGAAGACTACCTCGCCCTCTGGAAAACAGTCAAAAAAGTCGCCGCTAAACTCCGCGCAACCATGGACAAAGAACGGGTGGGCATTATGGTTAAGGGCATTGATGTCCCGCACACCCATGTGCATCTTATCCCCTTTGACGCTGGTGAAAGTTTTGACAAAGACGAGCACTCGCCGCAGCTGACAACCGAGCAGTACCAGCAGCTGGCAGAAAAATTACGACTCAGTTAAATGGCCATAGAAATTATTTCGGTGGGAAAACCGCACGATAGTGTATTTAAGGATGCCATTTTTCGCTACGAGAAGCGCCTGCAGAAGCCTTTCACCCTAAAGTGGTCACTGATACCGCCTTCGTCTCACGCGGCCACCAGGGCGGTTGAGGAAGAGTCTGAGCGAATAGTCCGCCGCTTGGCGCCTAAAGCAATTGTTATTTTGCTGGATGAACGTGGGCAGCAGCTTGACTCCCCTGCCCTAGCCCGGCAGCTTGAGGTCTATCTTTTACGTGGCCAGCCAATAGTGTTTATTATTGGTGGCGCTTACGGCGTATCCGATGCCGTGCGCCAGCGAGCCGATTTTACCTGGGCGCTTTCGAAGCTGGTGTTTCCGCATCAAATTGTTCGGCTGCTATTGGTCGAGCAGTTGTACCGAGCGCAGAGTATATTGAAGAATCAGGCTTATCATCATCAGTAGGCCAAATCGAAAGCACTGGATGATGCTTTGCAGCTATTTGAGCCGCGGTAAACTGGGGGGTCTCATTGCATCAATTTGGGTTGACACACGCCGCCTAAACGTTCAAAAATGATGCAGCTTGATTCGTCTCTAGTTTCTGGAGGGCTAGATGAAGAGCAAAGTGCAGCGTCTTTCTGACGATGAGATCAAGAATGGCCTTATGTGGCTTACGGAGAATCATGCGTTTAGCGCGCTGCCTGCAGAAATGTGGGAAGCCGCTCACACTGCCCTACTCCGGCAGAAAAAGAAGCAGTATAGCAGTGAGGATGCGGTGATGGCGGTGGTACGAGCTTTCGGGAAGGCCGACTTGGACGATGTGTTCAAGCTGCGAGTGACGCCCATGCAGGTGTGCTGGTTGCTGGCCTGCTTGTTGCCGGCAAGCGACGTGCTCGCGGCTGCAAAGGCCAGGGTTTGCCCGGTGCCATATGCCCGACAGTTGCAGCGGCCTTGATGGCAATGAGGGCACTTAAGTGGCTTGATATTCAGAAGATGGATATCAAGCCACGTTTTATGTCCAAGATAGTACTGGGGGTATGCTCATGACCCCAATCGCTTTTTAGGCAAGAACCTCTCCCACGAGAACACCTAATTGACATTTCTAACTATTTGTGCTAATGTTTATCTATTACCAAACAAAACAAAAATATGCAAAAAAGCTTTATCTCGTACCTCACTGCCACGCTAAGTATTATTCTCGGACTAGGAGTCATCGCTAGCGGTGCTCATTCGAAGGATGTTGTAATGCACGCTACAAACATTGAACGATTCCAGGCTGATAACTTAAGTAAACACATTACTGACGAAACTTCTCAAACGCAATCGCACGCGAAAGTGCACGCTGAACTCCATAACCATATAGAAAAACAGAATCTTAAAAGCATGGTAAAACAGGTCAGCGACCAGGCGCCACAAGCCGATGTGCGATCATTGAAACGAGTAAAGCCACCGCTTAAAAAACAGCTTGTTTCGACCAGGCATACTCGTCGGTTGACGCATTTACTCCAGCTTTTTGCCCGACACGCCTTAAAGCACGTCTAGCTCTTGTTGTAATCGCTCTGCAAACCGCCGCTGTTCTTCAAGCTGCTCGCGGGTTTCGTTGACAATTCTTTCTGGGGCGTTTTTGACGTAGCCTTCATTTGCGAGGCGGCCTTCCATGGCGGCGATCATCCGGCGAGTTTCTGCCAGTCGTTGCTCGAGTTTGGTTTGGTGTTCGTACAGCACTTCTTCGGTAGTGTCGAGCCAAGCCTCGCGGTTTGGTACAGCCAAGCGCACGCCACGAGGCGCGTCAATTCTTATGACCGCTTTTAATCGGGCAAGATGCATAATCAGATCGGCATTATCGGCGATCAAGCTGTCGTTACCATATAGCAGGGTTTGCTTGCCGCCGGGTAGTTCTTTGGCCACAAATCGGGCTTCGGCGACTAATTTTTGTAGTTGGGTAAATGCTGCAGCCGCAATTTCGTCGTAGGCTGCTGGGGTTGGCCACGGAGCGTTAATCAGCAGCTGCTTTTCCCAGGCCAAAGTCTCCCAGATCGTCTCTGTAACGAACGGCACAAAAGGATGTGCTAATTGCAGCATGGTTTCAAGTACCCAAGCCAGTATACTCGGGTTGTTTTGCTTCTTGCTAGCTTCAATATACCAATCCGCCACGTCATCCCAGATCGTGTGATAAGCCACCTCGGCGGCTTCGGCAAACCGGTGGTGTTTTAGGTGGTCAGCAATAGTGGTAGCTGCGGAATTGAGCTGCTGAACAACCCAATGGTCGGCAATTGACATAGCCTTTGGGCCACGATTGACATAGTCGTCCCCTACCCTATCTTCAATGAAACGCGCAATATTCCATAGTTTATTGCAGAAGTTACGGGCGGCCACAACTTTGGCCGGCGAAAAGGCCTGGTTTTGGCCAGCACTTCGCGAGCTCACGATACCAAGACGCAAGGCATCTGAACCGTACTGGGAAATTATCTCCATCGGGTTGACGACGTTGCCTTTGCTTTTGCTCATTTTTTGGCCGTGCTCATCAAGTACTAACCCATGCAGGTACACCGTTTTGAAGGGCACTTTGTCAGTAACGTACAGCCCGAGCATGATCATGCGTGATATCCACGAGTTTAAGATGTCATGGCCGGTTTCGAGCATATCTGCTGGGTAAAAACGGCTTAACTCACCATTTTCGAGGTAGTCGGTGGTGATGAACGGCCACTGGCCCGAACTAAACCAGGTGTCAAAAGTATCTTCTTCACGCTTGTAAGTTTTGCCGTCAACAATGATTTTTTCTTCGGAAACTCGTGGGTCAAAGATCCAATCATCGGGGTCGTTAATGTTCTGAAAGGCTGGAATCGGGATGCCCCAAGGAATTTGGCGGCTGAGGTTCCAGTCGCGGATGTTCTCGTAATATTGCATCAGTGCCTGGCCTTTGCTCTCGGGGATAAAAGCAATATCACCGTTGGCTACCGCTTCTTTTGCCCGCGCGGCAAGCGGCGTAACCTTAAGGAACCACTGATCTTTTAACAGGGGTTGAATAATCGTGCCACACTTGTAGCAGTGGCCAACGCTGCGCTCGTGATCAATCTCCCCTCTTCTTAACTCAGCCGCTTCAAGGGCATCGAGCACCTTTTCACGTGCTTCAAGCACCGTTAACCCATTGAACTGCTCGGGAATATCACCGGTCATGAGGCCATCGTAGCCGATGACCTGGCGCTGCTCTAGGTAGTGCCGCTCCCCTATTTCAAAGTCGGTTGGGTCGTGGGCAGGGGTTATTTTAACCGCACCTGTACCGAAGTTAGGGTCAATGGCTGAGTCGGCAATTATTGGGATCTCGCGGTTAGTGAGTGGTAAGAGTACGCGTGTGCCGATTAAATCTTTGTAGCGAGGATCCTCGGGGTGAACTGCCACCGCGACGTCGCCAAGTAAGGTTTCTGGGCGTGTAGTAGCAACGATAATCTCCCCTATTTTATCAAGTAATGGGTAGGCAATTTTCCAGAGTTTCCCCTTTTCTACTGCGTGCTCAACCTCGATGTCAGCAAAGCTGGTTTGGTGTTTGGTGCAATAATTAACAATTCGTTCACCTCTGTAAATTAGGCCGTCGTCCCACAGTTTTTTAAACGTGCCGTAAACGGTATCGATCACCTTTTTATCAAGTGTGAAAACCAGATGCTCCCAACTGGCGCTGGCACCAAGCGCTCGTACCTGGAGCTCCATACCGCCACGATGTTCATTTACAAAATCCCATACTTGGCCATAGAGCTGGTCACGGGAGTAATCGAAGCGGCTTTTCCCCTGTTTTTCAAGCAATCGTTCGTAGACAACCCAGGTTTCAAACCCTGCATGGTCGGCGCCAGGAATATATACTGCGTCTCTTCCCTGCATTCGGTGAAAACGAGTCAAGATGTCCTCAAGGGCAATAGTTAAGGCGTGGCCAATATGCAAATTCCCATTGGCATTTGGCGGCGGCATGATAATACTGTACGGCTCACCCTCCCCTTTGGGTGTGAAGGCATTAGCGGACTCCCACAGGGCGTAAATTTCTGGCTCGTATTGTTGAGGCTCGTAGGTTTTTGGTAATTTCATCAGTGCTTTTCTTCTAGTTATAGGTGTTACTTTTCGCATGAAAACAATTAAAAACCACTATACTTCACGTGAAGCATTGTGTTTCCTCTCCCACGGGTTTTGTTTCCACACTGTTTGTGTTATGCGGCTATTATAGCACTATCTGACCGAGGGATAAAAGCAATATAGGAGGAATCTGAAGCAAGATATCCTCGAAATTAGAAAAGCCCATTCCAGCGTGTATGAGCTTTTGAAGTAGAGCCCAGCGGAGTTTTAGGCCCAGGCAGTATGGGCCATCGACAGGCTTGGGATGACTTCGAGCTGGTGTGGTGAAGTAGGGGAGTGTTTTTGGGCGTAGTAATAGGCGAGCGTGGCGATCATGGCGGCGTTATCGGTGCAGAGGTTCGGATCGGCATAATTGACACTGAGCGGTAGGCGCTGGCTGAGCTGCCGGCGAAGCTCTTGGTTGGCAGCAACACCACCGGCAATGACTACCGATTTCGGTTGAAATTGTTTGTAAGCTAGCTCGGCTTTATCAACTAAGGTCTCAATTGCTACTTGTTGGAAGCTGGCGGCAAAATTATTGCGTGTGGGCTCGTCTAAGCGCTCTGCAAGCTTGAAAGATGGAAAATCGTATCCAACACCAACCTCGGCCTGCACCCGCCTTAAAACGGCTGTTTTAAGGCCAGAGAAGCTAAAATCGTAGGTATTTTTGAGCTTGGCTTTTGGAAAAGCGTAAGCAAGCGGGTCGCCCTTAAGAGCAGCTTTGGCAATACTTGGTCCGCCAGGGTAGGGGAGGCCGATTATCTTCGCCACTTTATCGAAGGCTTCACCAACGGCATCGTCTTGAGTTTGGCCGAGCAGCTGGTAATTACCGTGATCTTTAAAGAGCACCAGCTGACTATGGCCACCACTAACAATTAGCGCTAACATGGGGAATTCGGGTGCGGTTTCAAGTAAAAAATTAGCGTACACGTGACCTTCAACGTGATGGATAGGGTAGAGTGGCTTGTTTTTAATAAGGGCGAGCGTGCGAGCGGTAAGGGTGCCGATAAGTAAGCTGCCAACCAAGCCCGGAGCGTGGGTGACGGCGATAGCGTCAATATCGTTCCAGCTGGTGTTTCCCTGCTGCAGGGCGGCTTCAACGACTGGCAGCATAACTTCAATGTGGCTGCGGGCGGCGACCTCGGGTACGACGCCCCCAAACGCCCGGTGAATATCGATTTGGCTTTGCACGATATTACTAATAAGCGTTCGGCCATTATCAACAATGGCCGCCGCTGTTTCATCGCAACTGCTTTCTATCCCAAGAATCCTCATTTGCACTAAATTATACAATAGAACGCGGTTTTATTCTAGCGGCGAGTGCCGTAATACGGATCAAATTTAAAGGTGGGTGCCAAGCGTTGCTTGAACACCCACCAGGAAGGCGGTTAGGCCGTTTGCAGTAAGCGCAGGCCGGCAATCAGGGTGAAGCCGACTGTCAGTAGCGTAAGAAGTAGTACCGGCAACGCACCCGAGAGCACTTCGCCTAAAAGTGAACTTTCGAGTTTTGTGCTGACACCCGGGACGCTTCTGGCGGCTCGAACTCCATATTTCATTAGGCGGCGGAAAGGCAGCCAACGGGGAAGGTGGGCGGCGCAGTAGGGGAGGGGGGTCCTGAATGCGGCATGGCGAGGGTATAATCTTGCCAGGCTACACAGAGCAAGCTGGGCTATAAGAAGCCAGAGGTAAAGTTGCAATCATTCCTCCTTGGTGAGGCCTTATCTAACCGTCCTTAAGTATAAAATAAAACATTATGCTCGCTGAGTCAATGGCATATAGTTGCACTGCTTGCCACAAAGTCTTAAGAATGATATAGTAATCGAGCTTAAGGCATCGGTAGTGAGCCGTGAAACTGGGGTAGCTATGACGCGTAAGCCGAAAGCACTGGACGGTCAGCTCAGGAAGATCTTAAACAATATCGAGCACGCCGTGAGAGATGGTAATGATGATGAAGTACGGCGACGTTGGGGTAATGTTAAAAACAAGTATTTTAAAGAAATGATTGCCCCACACCTTAGTGACCAAGCGAAGGAAACACTTGGCCTAGAGCTATAGTTGTTAAACTTTCCGACCGCAAGGAAGCAGAACTGCTTTTTTCTTGCGGTTTTTAAATACAAGCAAAACACGTTCTCAGCGGTTTATGTGTCACAATAAACTAACATAGTTCGCATCGAGCAGTTAACTGAAAGTATCTTAATCTCACTAATTTAAATGGCAAATGCCCCACTCATCACGCGGGGCGTTTGCCGTGTTTGCGTGAGAGAGGGGCGTGTTACTCGGTGAAGAGGGATTCCTCATCGAGCACTTGATCGAACATCGGCATGACTTCAGCCCTGAAAGACCGTACGCCTTCGCTAGACACACCGTGGTCACTCGGCCTCTTGAGGGCCTGGGGCAACCACTTCTCGAGCTCTTCCCTGACTCTTAGCAGTTCTCCCGGTTTGATACCAGCCTCTTCCAGGGTGACTCCCTGGACAAGTGCTTGGAGCACCCCGTAGATGTTGAGGTAGATCGTCTGCGGGTCGTAGCCGTACTGAGGTAGCGGTCGACAGACGCTGAACTTGTGTTGCGCTTGACTTACCCAGCGTTCATGCTGCCATTGGCTCATATCTTCAGCGGTAATGCCGAGGTCCTCGGGCAACAGGCAGTAGTCTTGCAAGTATGTCATGAGCTTGTCTACCAAGCTGTGGCTACCTTCCTCGCGTGCACAGTACACGGTGACGTCGGCGTCGCAGAGATGCTTGAGGCATTCCTTGTAGATCGACTTGGCGATCAGCTTGGGGTAGTTGGTGGTGATGTATCTCTCGATATCCCACTTCCTAAAAGTGAAGAGACTGAGCCGGTTGCCTCCCGTGGTCAACTCTTCACCGCGCAGTCCGCGGTGAACTACCAGCAAGAAAGCTGACTTCTCGAAGAAGTCGACAATTTCTTGCCGCAGTTGATCGGGGGTAGGGCGAATGCCGGCCGCCCAGACAAACGCCATCAGTCGCAGGAACAACCGCGATTGCGACTGCTCCTTTTCCTGGTAAGCATTTGTGGCCAGCTGCCACAGCCAGCGCTTGTCCTTCATGAACTGCCAAAGGTAGGCGAGCTCCGAGGGGCGCATGTCTGGGACGCGGTTGGCGTAGGTGTTGAACAGGTCTGCGGTCGACCTTTGCCGACCGGTCATGGATGGTTCGATGTGAATGAGCGAGAATGTCATGGCTATTACTTTCTACGAGAAAGGTTTCATGAATACTCTTTCATGATTATATCATTACAAGAACAATTAGTCAATAGCAATTAGAGATTACGACCGCGGCACCGAAACAAATCGGTGCCGCGATGAATAACGATCAGCTGTGCGGCTTAAGCGTGACGAGCATGATGCGCTTCATGAAGTTATCGGACAGTCTGCGACCGCTGGAGTTACCGGGCGGCTTAGCGCTAAAGTAGGTGACCTCTACGGTATTCATGCTGGTGCGCGTTACCCGACAATCATTTGGCTGTTGCTCATCCCTGACAACCAGCAGTCGGTTGATTGTGCTAATGGCTTGCCCCTTCGGTCCGGTTTCATTCTTAATTGCGCCCCCCGATATCCAGGCGGACTTGCCGATGGGAAGATCCTGCAGGAACACAGCCACCACTCCTTGTCTCGAAAAAACTTACCGGTTAATTAAATCAAAGCTAGCCAATGGGCGCAAGGAGCTATCTAGAGGATAGCGACTAGTTCAATATCAAAAACTAAATCCGAATTTGCTGGAATGTTTGGAGCAGGGGACTGCGAGCCATAGGCTTGCACGGCCGGAATAATTAGCCGCCGCAAGCCGCCAATTTTCATGCCGGGTACGCCGACGCGCCAGCCTTCAATGACCTGGTCAAGACTAAAAGTGATGGCCTCGCCAAAATCGTGTGAACTTTGAAAAATAATGCCATTTGCGGCTAGGGCGCCGGTGTAATGGGCGGTGATGGTGGCGCCTTCGGGTGCCGTTTCGCCGTTGCCTTCGTGGCGGTCGATGATACGCAGTTCGGTAACTTTAGGGATAGGAACAAAATCTGCTAGTTGTGTGCCTTCAAGGCGAGGTGTGTTTGGATTCATGGTTTTAGTGTAGCAGGAGCTGGTGTCTAGAGCCAACCAATAAGCTATGTCCGTAAGCCGCAATATGGTGACGGCGATACTTGTTAATTGGAAATAGTAATGTATACTAGGCCGAATGCGTATGGTGCGCAGACCGTGAACTCACGGTATGTAGAGGGGTAGTCCTTTGCGACACAGAATGACGGCGATGTTCGTCGCTCTTCTTATGATGGTGGGCTTGTTCGTTACTACGCCTGCCGCGTCTGCAATCGTCACGCCAACCGCGATACAACAGCTCCCCTATACTTGGAACGGCCCGAAGGCCGGGTCGTTTGTGAAGGCAGAATGTGCACTCGGTCGTGTCAGTTTGTACGGTCGGGGCCTCGGCACCGGTATGTACGGCACGGCACAAAAGGGAGGTTCGTTCAGGTGGATGTCGCTTCAGGGCGGCACCTTCGCTTGGAGCGGCGTCGCGACCACACACTACACACTCGTTCTGCAAACAAAGAATTGGACGGGTGTTGCCGAGTGGCGGCTGGAAATCTCCAACTGCGCCGTTACGCGAATTACCAACAAGTGGACAAGCACTGACTTGATTCAGGCTGTCGTTTCGGTGAGCTGCGCACAGGGTGCTGACGGTCTGCTAAAGGTCGACATTACCGGAGGTGGTCACGGAAGGGGCAATCTCACGATCAATCAACTTGGCGTGAGGATGGGTGGTTCGCACGACTTGGACGGTTCGCCGTTTGCGATTTCGAATGTGGTCACTCGCGACGCCACGATTCAACTCACATTGACGGCGTCACGTTGGAACAATGGGCAATCCTGGACCAACCTACTGCGCGGATGCGAACCAGTCAGGGGTCGGGCGTTTACAGAAGGTAACCCAGAGGACTATTCAGTGGTGACGATTGTCTGTGCCTCGGCCGGCAACGGCCACCGTACGGTGGAATTTGCCGGTGAGTACGTTGGCAATGGCAGTTTCGGCTACTTGAACCCGAATGGTAGTTCTGGCTCCGGCCCCGTGAATTCTGATCGCAACGGCTCGTTCAAGATGGAGGGCCGATACCCTGATCAGTCGAGCGTCGCCAACTGGCTTCAGACCGATGGCTGGCACAGTAGTCAGCGTACTACCTTCACGGTGATGCTGCCGAGCTGTGCAGTTGCAACTTCCTAAGCCCGTTTGCCGCAGTTCCTGACCGAAGCTTCATGGCTTCAACCAGGGGCTGCGGCTCTATTTTTTATTAAGCATGAACTTATAGTTATTTTTTGCTATAGTGGCTTGTAGTATGGAAGATCTGAAAAAAAGGGCGAGGCAATTATTGCCAACAAAGGCGGTGTGGCTGGCTGAAGAAGCCTACCGGTGGGGGAGAGTGTATGCCGTATCAGCAAAGTATGGTAATCCGGCCCGTAGCTTACGGGTGATTGCCGTCACCGGTACTAACGGCAAAACGACCACCGCTAACTATTTAAACGAAATTCTAAAAGCCGCCGGCCACCGCACCGCGATGTTTACCACCGCGGTGATTGAAGTCGCGGGGCAACGACAGCTAAACGACCTAAACGCCACTGTTGCTTCAACCGAGCGCATGCAGCAGTTTTTCCGTGACGCCAAACAAGCGAAGGTGGATTTTGTGGTGCTCGAGATAACCAGCCACGCACTACACCAGCACAAGTTGGCGACGGTGCCAATTGAGTGCGCCATCATGACTAATCTTACCCAAGATCACTTGGATTACCACAAAACCATGGATGCCTACGCCGAAGCCAAGGGTATGTTGTTTGCGAAAAAACCGCGGTTTATTGTGCTGAACCGCGACGACCAATGGTTTGAATTCTTTGATAAATATGAACCCGGCGAGCACAAAATTAACTACGGTACCAGTGAAAACGCTGAATTTCGAATTACTAAAGTGAAATTATTCAAAAAGGGCAGCGAAGTACATATTGAGGCTGATCACCAAACAAAGATGGATCTGGCGACGGCGCTTCCGGGAAAGTTTAATGTGTATAATCTTACGGCCGCAGCTGCTGCGGCCTACATGTTAGGCATAGATTTAACGGCTATCAAGGAAGGCGCGGCGCAGCTTACGGCTATTCCGGGACGGTTTGAACGCCCAGTTGAGGGATTGACTTACGAAGTGATTGTCGATTATGCTCATACGCCCGATGCTTTGACCCAGCTGCTTGAAGCGGTGCGGAATTTGACCAAGGGCCGCGTGATTTTAGTGTTTGGTGCTACGGGCGACCGCGATAAAGGCAAGCGGCCGATTATGGGTGAAATCGCGGCTAAGCACGCCGATCGAATCTTTCTAACCGATGAAGAAAGCTACAACGAAGATCCAAGCACAATTCGACAAATGGTCATGGAGGGTATTGTTGCCGGCAAGGGAAGCGGGAAAACTGAAGAAATTGCTGACCGACGCGCTGCAATTGAAAAAGCGCTGTCGATTGCGCGACGCGACGACACGGTAGTAATTACCGGCATGGGACACGAACAGTTCCGGATTGTCAACGGTGAACGACTACCGTGGAATGATAGCGAAGTAGTGAGGAAAATTATAAAAACTAAATAAAAAGCCTCGACCCTACTGCAAGGGCCGAGGGGTGTTCACTTCGGTTCGTACCAGACTTCAGCTGATGCATTTGATAAGAAATGTCCAGTACTACGAGCTGGTCCGAAGCACAGCATGACCCTTGAACCATGCGCATTTCGACAATGTACATAAAAATAGGTCTGATCGTCTTGTGTGCGTTCTCTAACCTCTTCAGGGGTGACAATTACTGTCGCGTTATCCAAAACCGCTTCGAGCAGGAAGTCATATTTAAGATTGAGCAAAATTGCACGATGCAGGTTGGCCTTGATCTGATTAAAAATCCTTTCAGGATTCCCCGCGATTACATACTGTTTGTCGTAGCCCATGCCCGTCCCTTATTATGAAAAGCGTCCTACACCTCTGATGATATAGAGGTGTAGGACGATGGCCGGAGTGTTGGCGCTTATGCGGCGTCTTGCGTGGAAGTTGCGCCGCCGTCACGCTTTAGTGCCGATTAGCCGACCAAGAGTGGAATCTTCTCACCCGGCTTCACCTGCCGAGCCAGAGGCAGGGCAACCCGAACTGGCTTGCCATCCACCGTGGCGCCGGTGAACTCGATATTGTTACCCGTAGCGTCTTGACCGGTAACCGTAAGCCTCAGGTTGCCCTTGTCCGTGGGGACAGAGCACTCGCTATTCCTCCTCCGGAGCGCGCCTTCAAGCGTGCACCGAAGATCGTGAGCACTGATACGGGGAATATACTCGTCCGCCATGATAGCCTTCCTCTTGTTGAGCAGGTTGAACGAATATGAGTATATCATACATATATTAAAACTTTATAAAAATCTATAGAGTAACAAAAAGTAGGCCCGGCGATCCAACTACGGATCGCCGGGCGGGTGTATGCTCCGATCGCTAAATCTTGGCCGGCGAGACAATCAGGTTGTCTTCCGACACCGGCAGCCCTGCCTCCTGGAGCTTGCCGAGGATGAAGGTCAATGGTCGCTCAGTGTCAGGCACATCGATGGTGCCCGAGTACGTCTGGTCGTCCGCATCCACAGTGATGAATTGCCAGGATCGAAGGCCGTTCCTGGGTGAAATTCGCGGTACGCGCCGACTCACCATCTCGCTTCCGGCGAAAATGATGAGCTCGCGCGTGGTAGGAACTTCGACTTCAACTTCAGTGCTGGTCAACGGTTCACCTTTACGGAAATGGCGCCACAAGTATGGTCGCCAAAGGGGTAGTGGAGTACATTCGGACGTTCACAATAGCGCCCGAAGCGGTGTGGCCGATGTAGTGCGTCATGTCCGGTTCGGACGAGACTTCATCGACCATGAAATGCAGTGTCTTGCCTTCAGGGCGCAGTGTACAGAAACTCTTGCGCTGTCCGGCGAGCCACAGCTTAGCCTTATCGAGTAGACCAAGCTGGACTTCAAACTTTTCCATATCGGCCTCCCGTAAGACTGTATAGATAGTAAAATATTATTCTACTACTGTCAATAGATTAGTAATAAAAATGAATTATTGCTAGAATAACTGCTGGCAACTCTACAAAAGGAGGTGATTACTATGCGTCAACCCTAGGGGGTGATGCATGGTGTCGTTTTCTCGCAACCGCGAGACGCCAATCTTCGTGGATATCGCTCGGCTTCGGGTGAGCCATAAAAAGTTGCGGAAGCTGAGTGAGGCAAAAATCCGCCAGTATTTGCACGATTATGAAAGAGGTGATGACTTCCCGCCGATTGTCGTAGAAGATTGCGGCGAGTTTTACACGGTTCGTGACGGCCGCCACCGCTATCAGGCGCAGCTGCGGGCCGGGTTCGAACAGGTGTTGGTAGTCGCCTACTAAATCAAGGTGGTCCAGTTACATGGGCCACCTTCTAAATATCTGTCCGCTACTCAAGTAAAATGTGCGAATAAGGTACAATAGAATCATACTGAGAAGGAGGGAAGAATGAATCCAGAAATTTTCAAAGCGTATGATGTCCGTGGCCGAGTTGGTTCTGAATTGACCGTTGAAGTGTGTTGGAATATTGGCAAGGCGCTAGCAGACTTTTTACCTAACGATGGCGCAGTGGCAGTGGGGTATGATATGCGGCCCGATTCAAAACAGCTCGCCGAAGCCGTGATAGAAGGCGTGCGCCTACAGGGGCGCGATGTTATAAATATTGGTTTGGTGAGCACCGACATGATTTATTTTGCAGTTGGGAAGCTTGGCCTAGCGGGTGGGGCAATGGTCACCGCAAGCCATAATCCTGGCGATTACAATGGCATCAAGCTGTGCCGGGAAGAGGCGAAGCCAATTGGTATTGAAACCGGTTTGCTTGAAATTCGCGATGCCGCTATGGCTGGTAATTTTGTGCCAGCGGCCGAAAAAGGCAATCTTACAGACAAAGACGTCCGTGAAGAGTGGGTGCAGCACGTTTTGAGCTTTGTTGAGGTGAGTAAATGGCCGCAGTATCATATTGCGATCGACGCCGGGAACGGTATGCTAGGAGCAATTGCGCCGGTGCTCGAGCCACATGTGCCCTTAAAGATTGAGCGTATGTACTTTGAACTTGACGGCACTTTTCCGAACCATATCGCCAACCCGTTGGAACCGAAAAATATTATCGATTTACAACAAAAAATCCGCAGTGAGGCCCTCGATTTCGGCATTGCTTTTGATGGTGACGGCGACCGCGCGGTGTTGGTAGATGAAACCGGCGAACCAGTGAGCGGCACGGTAATGACCGCGATTTTAGCCAAATATTTCTTAAGCCGCCACCCGAACGCCACGATTTTATATAATGCCATTTGTGGCCGGATTGTCCCTGAGACAGTGGAAGCTAATAGCGGCACGGCGATTCGCACCAAAGTGGGGCACAGCTACATTAAAGCCAAAATGCGCGAACACGATGCGGTATTTGCTGGTGAACACAGCAGCCACTATTATTTCCGCGATAACTGGTCGGCCGATAGCGGCCTCTTGGCTGCCATGATTGCTATTGAAGTGCTGGCGCAAAGCGGCAAAAAACTGAGCCAGCTTGCGGCCGAATTTAAAAAATACGTGGCAATTCCTGAGACTAACTTTGAGGTGGCCGATAAAACAGCGGTGCTAGAAAGCTTAAAACAGACCTTTACCGATGGCCAGAAAGACGAGTTGGATGGCTTGACGGTAAATTACAGCAACGCTTGGTTTAATGTGCGCGGCAGTAACACCGAGCCGCTCATTCGGTTAAACGCTGAAGCTACCACTGTAGATGAGCTTGAAGAGTTAGTCGCACGGGTGCGCGCAGTGATTGAAAAAGCTTAGAAATAAAAAGAACCCGTTTGAAGGGTTTCTTGTGGGGTAGGGTGATGGGGTGGTGACGACGGTTGTCGTCACCACCCCATGCACGTCAGTTTACACGAAGGCGTGAACCTTCTCTTGCGTCGACGCCACACGCTTGCGGTTGGACTTGCGGCGCACGGGCTGCGCGTTCAGCGCCGCGACGAACCAGGGGTAGTGCTCGAAGAGGTGGGTGGTCGCTTCACGCTTGGCGATCTGCGCCAGCAGGCTGGGCAGGTCGTTGATGACCTCCCGAGCTTGTGCGGTGAGGTTGCCCTGCGGGTAGGTGTCACCCGATGCCAACATGGCATCGGCGACGGCACGCACCTGGCTGAGCGTTTCCGCGCTCCAGCCCTGCTCCTGCTTCATGCCGGTGATGGCGCCGTGGAACTTCTTGCGGGTCAACTCCATGTCCGGCGAGGTGCCGGACTGGTTGTCCTGCGGCACGGTCACGGCCTGAGCGACCGGTGCTGGTGTGGGCTGGCTGGTCTTCTTGGCCAGGCCCTTGGCGATTCGATTGAACCAGCTGTGTCGCATCACCGGGAAGCTCGTCTTCGGCAGACCGTGTTCGACAGCCAGCCGGACGAACTGCTCCGGAAGCTCGCGGATGACGGTTGCCGCCTTGGCGTTGACATCGACGGGAAGCGTCCGGCTTCCACTCTTGAGCATCTGCTTCAGCCACTCGGTGGCCCGACTACAGTCGGAGTTGTCGGTCAGCTTGGCGCAGATGAACTCCTTCAGTTTGTTCAGCACGACCGCCGTGCCATCTTCGACCTTCTCGGCCTGCGGGTTGACGGGGTTGTTGCCACGCTTGCTCTTACCCACGGAGGGCCTCCTAGTGAGTGAATTGTCTGACGTACGGACCGGGTAGTGCCAAGAAGCAGCTACCAGGTAACAGTGGTCATAATATAACAATAATTTCTAAAAGTCAATATTATATTAAAATAACTTGAAACTCCAGAGGAAGCGTTAGGTGAGCAGAGAAAGGCAGCGACTAGATCAATCTACTCTTTAATCACCTTATGGTAATAATGATCCTCATAACTCAAACGAATGATATTCTTGTAGCCTTTTGATTTTATTTCCTGGTATATTTTATTCTCGTCGAATGTTTCATTTTTATTGAAGATCTTAGACCTGTTTTCATCAGTATGGAGTGGATTGAAACCTTGGTCAGCTGAAGCTTGTCGGGCTGTAGCTTCTCATGAGCTAACGGATAGATACTGTAGTGATGATAGATGCCAGATATCCTATCTCGCGATCCTGCCCAAGTGACTCCGATTACTGATTCAGAGAATGAATTCCAGCCAGCTAGGCTGTAAGCCTTTTTTAGGTGTTGGTCGAGAGCAGTGATTGAGTCATTAGACCCGAATACGAGCAACTTTTTAAATAGCACTCTTACTAATTTGATCAATGCCAATCCCAACATAAATTGTTTTTACCCAGCAGGTGTTAACTGTTGATTCAGCAATCTTTTGAGCTGTTAGTGGCGTGGCAGTAGTGAAAAGTATATTCGCGAGTTGTTCAGAGCGTTGAGAGGCTCTTTTGCTTTCATCTGCACCAAGAGCGACGAATTGGGCGCGCGTGATGGGATAGTAAGGAGCGTCTTCTTGGGCGATTGGCTTGTTGGCAATCGCGACGTAAAGATAGAAGAGACCTATAAGCACTAGGGGGAACGCGATGATAGAATAGGCAATTTTATGTTTTTTGAAAGCCGCCCAGAATTTATGCATGATTGTATTGTAACTGCTTTAGGTTAATTTAAAAACCCTTTGCGCTCACAGGGAGCGCAAAGGGGGATGCTCTTCAGCGCCGACCTTTACAGGTTGGCTAGCAACAGCTAATCAACCATGAAGATAAAGGGGAATTGTTAAATATTGTATGATATGATATAACATATAAGTCAACGCCTAACAATCTGGCAAGAAGGAGTCGTCTCATGCAGAAGACTGCCGTCGCCGCGCCTGCCGACGAGCCCCAGCCCCACCGCAACCTCGCTGCCGCGCTTCGCCAGGTGGCAGACGTGCGGAAGAGTTGGGCGTCCGCCCTGTACTCGGCGCTTGCGTTGGGCCTCGACTGGAGTCTCCGCCGCGCTGGTGGCGAGGGCACCCTGGGTAAGTGACACCCGCCCTGCTGGTTCTTTCAACTTGGAAGAACCAGCAGGGCACACATCTACAGAAATTATGAACGCCTTGTCCTATATTAAAGGACAAGGCGTTTTTTAGCGCGTTAGCTCAGGGCAACTTGGCCCCGGGAATTGATTGTCAGCCGCTGACACTTCATTACTTGAGGCTGGTGAAGGCGGAGATTATCGTTACCGTTGTGGGTTTTGGTAGACTGCAGTTGCGGCAGCCAAGAGCTCCTTGGCCGCTGCAAGGTTGCCGCCCACCACTGTTCGCTGCCTGGCTTTTCCTTGCTGTTTGCATCCAGGCTGATGAAACTGAATAGCCGCGCATGCGCTTCAAGTACGATAGCGCCGTTCTTGGGCACGTCGTTGCTGAAGAGTGGATCGACAAACAAGGCAATGCTCGCCAGATAGTGCCGCTGCTCGTGGAGATAGCCGAGCAGCAGGTAGGCAGATTCGTGGCGCATCACCGGGGCCAGAGCAACTTCCCCTGCGCTTTGCCACGCGGTGTGCATGCGACCAAACCAGTTGGTGAGATCACTGGGGCTTAGCTCGGGTAGAAATGGATTGAGATCCGGGCTGGCACTGTTTCCTGCTGCCACTTCACGAAGCCACTTTGGTGCGTATCCCATGCTTGCCGCCGGCTTAAACTTCCCCAGCGTCCTTAGCGAGAACGACATTACTCCTCTTTCGGAAAAAGCAAAGTGAATGATGGACAATTGGTAGCATACGGTACTAAGTGGTAAAAAACAAGCATAAAATTGCCTCGAAAGTCCGGAGCTTTCGAGGCAGGATGTGATCGTCACCTTGCGAGCATTGAAATCCGCGGTGGGTTAGGCAAGAGAACCGGGCGACGCTTTTCGGCAACTTCGAGCAACCGCCAGTTATCGGCCGGGTGGCGCCGGAGGTCCATTTGTGGTAGCAGCGGCGATTCAGGCTGCGCCAGTACTGCCTTCCACCAGGCCGGTTGGCCAGGTCTTTCGCTGTACATACCAGGATTCTTCACGCCGAACAACCGAAAAGTCATCCTTGGAAGCTCCAGTGTCAGATGCGATGGGTTCTCCACCAAGAAAACTACCTGGAGGAGCCGCTGCATCCCCTCGGCATTAAAACCGAAGAGAATGCTAGCAGCTTGAAAAGCTGGGTTGCTAGGGTATTGCCATCTGAATCGATCCATGGTTTCAAAAATTGCACGTTGCTCCTGAAACCACTGGTCGACAATTCTTAGCGTGAGCGCAGACGTCCCCACGGGGTTGAGCAGCGCTTGGTTTGTTTGCGCTCGGCGGTGAGCCGGCATTTTCTCTAGTGCGATCCGGAGGCCCATTGGAGCGTACAAATGACTAGTGACATAGCTGAAATCTTGCAGTGTCTCCAGCGTAAAGTCGCTCATCACTACTCCTTAGATTGGCTGACCTTAGCCACATTATATCACTTGATACTAGCTCACGGTATAATGATTTGTTCTTGACATCATTGAAAAGATCCGTATACTACAAAAGTTAAACGAGCGAAGGAGTGTCGTGCGGCCAAAGATTATGCCCAATTGGGTGTCTAATCCAGACTCGTTTCAATCTCGAACAATAACGTTTCAGAATATGCTCCGTGGAGTCAGTGAGCGCATCGCTTTACACATTCCCGAAGCCAATCAGGAGCGCCTGGTTGGTGCGGTCGGTGCCTATTTAGCAACGCTCGCCAAGGAACACAGCTACATGCCCCTCAAGTGCAATATTGGGCAAACCTATCTGCAGTGGGAGGGTAAGTGGTTTCCGGTTGAATTTGTTGGCGCCGCTACTCCTTATAACAAGGCAAAAAAGCCGACGCGTGATGGCGTTCTGCTTGCACGCCTGATGTCGCAGATGTTGCGGAAGTTTTCGAGTGACGAAAGTGCTGTCCGAAGAGCCAAGACCGACGCCATTAAACTGCTTGAAGATGAATACGATCTTGCGATCGCGCCTGCAGAGGTGCATGGCAAGGTTAGTGAAGACCCCAAGCATAAGGGATGCCTGACCGGCTCCTTTGTGTGGCAGCAATATCTCCATAGTTTTACCGTTAACCTCCGAGCGGCTGGCGGCCTAAGGCAGCTCTGGTAGCATACATCTTCCTCTTTAAAAGGAGTGGGGCGGTGATCGCCGTCCCACTCCGCAACAAACTAGAAGTACATTTTTTAGCACTCACCACTTGCAAGTGCTAATTTTTTTGTTTACAATAAAGGCACATTGATAAAAGTTAACTTAAACGGGGAGTTTCAGTAGTATGGACACACCTATCTCGCCTCTTGGTGACCGAGTGGTTGCCGTAAAAGAGGCCGCACAGACCAAAACCGCTAGTGGCCTATATCTTCCGGATAATGCAAAAGAGAAGGCCGTTGCGGCAGTTGTAAAAGCAGTTGGACCTGAGGTAAAGCAGGTCAAGGTGGGCGATCGGATCATCTATAAAGAGTACAGTACGACCGAACTAAAGATCGACAACACTGAATATTTAGTAGTGAAAGAAGAGGATGTACTTGCGACCCTCGCGTAAGTAACGGAGATACATATATATGGCAAAAAAAGTTTTTTATGACGACGATGCTCGCCAGCGCGTACTGGGCGGTGCCAAAGCACTCTACGATGCTGTAAAAGTAACAATGGGTCCAAAAGGCCGCAATGTGGTGATTGGTAAAAGTTACGGCCACCCAACGGTCACCCACGATGGCGTCACCGTAGCTGAAAGTGTTGACCTCCCAGATACCGATGACGAAACTTTGGGCTACAAAGTCGGTGCTGAACTTATTAAGCAAGCAGCCACCAAAATGAACAAGGCAGCCGGCGACGGTACCACCACGGTAACGGTGCTGACTTACAATATTTTGAAGGAAGCCAACCGCCTGATTGCCGCTGGTCATAATCCAATGGAACTCAAAAAAGGTGTTGAAGCTGCCGCTGCTGAAGTGCTAACCGCACTTGAGGGCATGGCTGAAAAAATTGGCGATAACAAAAGCCGGATTGCCGAAGTGGCAACTATTTCAGCCGGCGATGCCGCCATTGGCGAACTGATTGCCGATGTGATGGAAAAAGTTGGCGGCGAAAGCGTTATTACGGTTGAGGAAGGCCAAGGTCTCAGCATGGAAGCCGAAGTAGTAGAAGGCTTCACCTTTGACCGCGGCTACGTGAGCACCTACATGGTCACCGATACCAACCGCATGGAAGCCGTCTACGAAAAACCAGCTATCATTGTGACCGATAAAAAAGTAGCCAGCGTACAAGAATTCTTACCAATTTTGGAAAAACTAGCCCAAGCTGGTAAGAAAGACGTTGTGTTGATTGCTGAAGATGTTGAAGGCGAAGCGCTTGGTATTTTGGTTTTGAACAAGCTAAAGGGCACCTTTAACACCGTTGCCGTGAAGGCGCCGTCGTTTGGTGATCGCCGCAAAGAAATTCTTCAAGACATCGCGGTACTTACTGGCGCGACCCTTATTACCGAAGAGCAAGGCTACACCTTTGAAAATGTTGACCTCAGTGTCGTTGGCTCGGCTCGTAAGGTAATTGTTGGAAAAGACAACACCACTATTATTTCGGGTACCGGCAGTGTAGCCGATGTCCAAAACCGAATTGCCGAAATCAAGGCCCAGGCTCAAAACGCTAAAAGTGAATACGACAAAGAACAATTTGAAAAGCGAGCTGCTGCCCTTGAAGGCAAAGTTGCCGTTATTAAGGTTGGTGGTGCCTCTGAAACTGAAATCGAAGAGAAGAAATTCCGCTTTGACGATGCTGTGGCTGCTACCAAAGCCGCTCTCGCCGAAGGTATCGTGCCAGGCGGTGGCGTGACGCTGCTCGAACTTGCTAAAAAAATTGAAATTAGCGGTGCCGATTCAGTGGCTGCTGGCCGCGGCATTCTTAAGGAAGCTTTACGACAGCCGTTCCGCCAGATTGTTTCAAACGCTGGCTTAAACGCCGAAGCGCTGCTGGCTCAAGTTGAAGCCGCCGAAGCTGGCATGGGTATTAACGTCAACACCCCTGAAAAAGGCCTGGTAAACATCAAGGAAGCTGGCGTGGTTGACCCAATTTTGGTCACCAAGCAGGCTATCCGCAGCGCTGCCTCAATCGCCTCAACGGCCATGACAATGGGCGCTCTGGTTGTTGACATTCCAGAAAAAGAAGCTGCAGCACCAGCCATGGGCGGTGGCGGCATGCCCGGCATGGGAATGATGTAAGGGTACATTTCACGTAGAAAATAAAGAGGAGCTCTGAGAAAGGGTTCCTTTTTATATTGCTCATAAACAATATATATGTAATAATACCGGTGAGCAGAGCGACAGGTCGGAAGCAAAGAACCTACCCCAAGGTGCTACTATAATTCCTGTCGGAGCTCTTAATGGTGGCTGAACAAGGAGTAAGCTGCCAACTCATGACCGAGGAGGAAGTCGTGAGTAATGAGGAAACCGCTGAGCTGCTCGAAAAGATCTCTTCTTGTGCGGCAGAAGCAGCGGGTGTGCTCCCGCAGGTTATTGTGACCAGACAGCGCGAGATTACCTTGTACACCTTTACACTGACTGCGGTTCAGATGATGCAGTTGTGTCGTGTCGAGCGCTTTGGCGAGTCGGACAACGGCGTCAATCGCAAGTTTCATAGCAATCATGCGTGGCGGATTGCTGAAGCGATGCTTCAGCCGAGTACGACTTTTGCTACGAATCCAGTCGGCGCGCTGATTGGCAACTGGCAGTTTGAAGATGGACGGCTCACTTATGGGCCGGGGGATTACATTACGCTTGACGATGGACAGCATCGTCGAGCCGCCCTCGAGATTCTGAACGAGACAGAGAGGGAACGATGGGAGTTCATTGTCACGGTAACCCAAGGCGTGCCATATAGCACGCGGCTGCGGCTGTTCTTGCAGCAAACAAAGGGACGATCCGTTGACGCACGTTTGAAGCTTGCAATGCAGGCAGAAATTGGTGACTGGAACAGCGAAGCGGAAAAGCTCGCTTACCAGTTGTGCCGTGAGCTTAACACTGATCCTCGTTCGCCGCTCAAGGGAATGATCCTAATGAGCGAGACCGAGGTACGGCCGTACGAAAGTAAGCATCGGCCCTCGGGTATTAACGTCAAGGGCCTTCACACAACTTTTACGTCGATGCTCTCGAAGAGGAGTCCACTCAGCCAGCTGTCTTCAGAGAAGCGGTTGGAGGTGATTAAGAACGTTGTGCGCGCTGCCAATGCAGTCTGGCCGACTTCGTGGGCGTCGTCCAAGCATGTTTTGACAACGGCAAAGGGAATCAATGCCGTTTGTAAGCTTATCGTTGTTGGTCGTTCATTCCGAGCG
Source organism: Verrucomicrobiia bacterium (assembly GCA_035629335.1). Classification (NCBI taxonomy): domain Bacteria; kingdom Pseudomonadati; phylum Verrucomicrobiota; class Verrucomicrobiia; species Verrucomicrobiia bacterium. The sequence continues at coordinate 1,018,528 of DASPIB010000001.1, read as the reverse complement.
GCTGTTGGTAGCGACTTCTCGTACGAGAACTTGGTGCGTGTCTTGACCTATGCCCAAAGTTTCAATTGGACCGCAAAGCGTGCTATTCACGAAACCGAACGGGCAATGACTGAACGTCTTGACACCGCCATCTATCGGGGTCAGGAGCGTGCTACTCAAGCTATGCAGAACATTTCAGTAGAGTAGTACTAGCTATCCCGCATTGCAGCCAGCGATGCGGGATTTTTAATTACGCTGCTTGCTGCGGAGCACTCGAGAAATAATCAATTTCTTTAATAACATCCAGCAGGGCTTGGGCGCGTCGGGATTCGTCTTTGATGGCTTTGGCGGCTTCGTGGGCGGCGCCGAGCAAGCTTTGATCGTCGGTGGAGCGAATAATTAAAAGGAGGGTATCAAACTTTTCTTCGGCTGGTAGGTTTAATTTTGGCGCAAGTGGGCGCAGTTGCTCAAGGGCTTCACGCTTAATTGCATCAAGATTAGTAGCGGAAGTAGGGGTAGACGGTGCTGGGCTTGTAGCCGGCTTTCCGTTTGCCGCAGCGGGTTGTGCCGGAGTGGCCGCTGCCGGTGCTGGTTGATTAGCAGGCGTTTCCCCGGTTTTAGGCGGGGTCACGACTGTTGGTGTTGGGAGCGGCGATTCTTCAAAATCAAGATCATCTAAATCTTTCACTGGTGATTTTTTGTTTGTTCCTGAGAGCACTTTTGCTAATTCCTGATCATCACTAATTTGCTGGTTGTTGTCCATACCCACCTCTAGTTACCTAAAAAGTTTATGCTTCTTACACACTACTGTATCATAAGAATATAGAAAAAGTGAATAGCCTGAAGGAGACAGTGTATGCTTGATGATCTAAATGTTATTTCACAGCGCGACCCTAAAAATGCCCTGGGCGTGGCGGCCGAAGAATGGCAGCAGCTCACCGCCGAAGCGATTGTAGAGAACCAGCCTGCTAACTTTACACCGGCACAAATTGTTATTGCCGGGATGGGTGGCTCGGCGCTGGCAGCGGGCATGGCCAAGAATTGGCTTGAACTGCCGGTGCCGTTTGAAATATGCCGACGCTACGAATTGCCGCATTATGTCAGTGAACAGACTTTGGTTATTGCCAGCAGCTATTCGGGCAACACCGAAGAAACATTAAGTGCGCTTAAAAACGCTCGCCTGCGCGGGGCACAAATTGCCGTTTTGGCCTCTGGCGGCAGGTTAGTTGAAATCGCCCGCGAACGACAGTATCCACTAGTGGTGTTACCAAAAGGGCTGGAACCACGCATGGCAGTACTGTATAACTTACGCGCGCTTGTAAAATTGTTCGGTCAGTATCGTCTCGCTGCTGACGCTTATGCAGAAATTGCCGCCACCAGCGACTGGCTGAAATCTGAAATTAGCAATTGGCTAAAAGATATCCCTACCGAAGATAATCTTGCCAAACAGCTGGCTCTCAAGGCTGTCGGTAAAACCCCGGTAATTTATGCTGGGGCGCTGATGGCGCCAATTGCATACAAATGGAAAATTAGTTTCAACGAAAATGCTAAAAACGTTGCCTTTTGGAATGAGCTCCCAGAATTTAACCATAATGAATTTATTGGCTGGACCAGTCATCCGGTTGAAAAACCTTTTGCGGTGTTTGATTTAGTGTCGTCGTTCGAGCATCCGCAGGTACAAAAACGGTTTATGATCTCCGATAGTTTACTGAGTGGCAAGCGCCCGCACGCAATCACTGTGCCATTAAACGGTGAGAGCCCGCTTGCCCAAATGCTGTGGGGGAGTGTGCTTGGAGATTTTGTGAGTATTTACACTGCGATTTTGAATAATGTTGATCCGACACCAGTGGCGCTGATCGAAAAACTGAAGATAGCGCTAACAGACTAGTTCTGGTCATCAACATCTTGATTTTTTTTGAAACTCATTTATAGTTATTCTTGCCTAAGTAACTCGATTTTGAAAGGCATTCCAAGATGTCGATTTATGAGCTCATTGTCTCGAACGAGGACTACCTTGAGCTTGACGCAGCGGTCACAAGAGCCTGTGGTAAGAAGCTGGATCAGCTCGCGAGCGAAAAGCCTAATACGCGACGCTGTGCATTTGAGGTTATTCATAAATTCATGCAAGATTTCGAGGGGGAAGAAACTGAGGTAAGAGATACTGATGGTGCTGTAATTGCGGCGACAAGCGCGGATGGCAAAGACGCTGCTCAAGAAGCTGCCTCTTACGGTATGGACCAGCTGTTTGCTGCCGCGACGTCGGTTAAGATCGCAACTTACCCGGAGTCTAAGCATAATGCTGTTATAAACGGTGACTACAGGTCTTGTAAAACGAAGGTTTCATTTCCTGTATAGTTAGTGCAAATGCAGTTATCTGTGACCTCTACAGATAGCTGCACTTTTTATTTCTGTGTATTAATGATGTTGTCGGAGTGCTACGATTGGGTCCTTGCGTGCTGCGCGGAATGCCGGAAAGAGGCCGAAAACCACCCCAACAACTAACGAAACGCCCATAGCCAAGCCAAATATCCCCCACGAGAAGGCTGGGTGGAATGGCAAAAAGAGACTGATTCCGTAAGCGACGATGTAAGCCAGGAGAAAACCAAAAACGCCACCCGTCAGGCTCATAATTAATGATTCAATCAGAAACTGCGAGAAAACATGCCGGTTACTGGCGCCAATTGATTTACGAATGCCGATTTCGCGCGTGCGTTCGGCTACGCCAACTAGCATGCTGTTCATGATACCGATGCCACCGACGATGAGTGAAATGCTTGCAACGACCGCAACCATCGAAGTCAGCACTTGAAAGAAACTACTGGAGACATCGGCTGCCTCTTTACCACCTAGAACCGCAAAATCCTCTTCACCATCATGATTTTTCAGTAGCGCTTCGGTGAGAGTCTTTTTTATTGCTGGTAGTTCGGCGGCGCTTTTGGCTTTAACGGTGAGTTGTTGAATTTGAGCAATGCCTTGGTTAAAGCCCTTCCCAGCATCAAGGCTCACAATTGCGGCCATATCGAAGTTTATGCCGTTGATCCCAATGGGGTTTTTTATCTTTTTAAGCACCCCAATAATGGTAAAATCTTGCCCTTTTAGTTTCAGGCGTTGCCCGATGGTTTGATCAGTGCCAAAAAGGGCCACCGATAAGCTTTCACCGATGACTACTGTGTCACGGGCGGTAGTACCATCCAAAAACTGCCCTTGGGCGGCATTGATTTTAAGTGTTGAAGCGAGTTCTGGGGTGGTCGCGACGATAAAAGCGTCTTTGGCGCTTGCTTCTCCCTTTTTAATACTGCCATTAATAAGCATGAGCGGGGCCGCTGCCGCAACACCCGGTTGTTTGCGAGTGGTTTCAAGGTCATTTTCGGTAAGGGTAGTGGCGGCATAGGAAGACAAAGGATTATAGTCGATAGCGCCGGTGGCATTATGGCGGGTAACCTTCCCCGGACGAATAACCAGGATGTTTTGATCAAGGTGCTTCACTTGGGTCGCAACGGCTTGTTTTGCGCCTTCGCCCAGAGCCAGCACCATGGTTATTGAAGCTATGCCAATTATGATACCAAGCGTTGTCAGTGCGGTGCGCACGCGGGTACTTCGAAGACTTTCGAGCGCGATCCGAATGTTCGTCGAGAGTATCATGCTTTAGTGTCCTCTGGCTGTTTCTCGGCTTTAGATTTCTTTTTCTTACTCTTCACCTTTTTCTTACTTGCTACTTCTAGTTCTTCTAGTTTTGGCTCTTCCTGCGGAGCGGTTTCTGGGGTAACCTCTGGTTCTGGTGTGGGTTCGGGCTGCTCAGGTACTGAGTTCGGCTCGGAGTCGTTTCGCACAGTAATCTGAATTTTTCCCAGTGGTCGCTTTTCGGTGGGGTCGGGCTCAGGCTCTGGGTGTTTGGTATCGCTGGCGATTTGGCCATCAAGCATTTGAATGACGCGATCGGCGTGCACCGTAAGGTCAGGGTTGTGCGTTACCATGATAATGGTATTACCGCGTTTATGTATGTCGCTGAGCTCGCTCATAATAATCTCGCTCGATTTTGAATCAAGGTTGCCGGTTGGTTCATCGGCCAGGATAATCGACGGCTGATTCACCAAGGCGCGAGCAATAGCTACTCGCTGTAATTGTCCTCCAGATAGCTGATGTGGCATGTAGTATTCGCGTTCTTGCAGATGAAAGGTTTTTAGCATATCACTAGCGCTCTCGAGGCGTGTAACTCGGCCTTGTCCGGTGTAGGTGAGGGGCAGGGCGACATTTTCTATCACGGTTAGTCGGTGCAAAAGGTTAAAGTTCTGAAACACAAAACCAATTTGCGAAGCCCGAATTCGTGCCCGGTGGTGATGGCTAATAGTATCCACTGGCGTGCCATCAAGGTGATATTCGCCGTCACTGGCGGTATCGAGTAAGCCTAAAATATTTAACAACGTGGTTTTGCCACTACCGCTCGGGCCCATAATAGCCACAAACTCACCCTTGTCAATCGCGAGATCAACTCCGTTCAGCGCAAAAAAAGCAGTGTCATCATGGCCAAACTGTTTGGTCAATTTTTTGAGATGAATCACGGGTTTTGGCGGGGTGATATCGTCGTTTTGCATATTTTTTGTTCGTCTGTACCTTATTATAAATAGCTTTCTTACTTACAAGCAACAGCAATAGTCCTAATGATGTATAAAGCACAACTATAATAAAACCTTTTCTTCTTAGCGCGCGAGTTATACAATCATCTACATACGGAGAGGTGGCCGAGTGGTTGAAGGCGCACGCTTGGAAAGCGTGTAGAGTCGAAAGGTTCTCGCAGGTTCGAATCCTGTTCTCTCCGCCAGGTTTTATTTCGGGCGCATACCACGCCAGGTTCAGGTGCTCAATAAAAACCGCTACATATAGTATGTGCCTATTTGGCGGTACCACCACAAGTAGCGTTTTAGAAAAAGCTATGATACACTCTAAGACATATGAATACGGAGTCACATTCGCGCCGCTATATTTTTGTGACGGGTGGCGTGCTTTCGGGGGTCGGAAAAGGTATTACAGCAGCTTCTTTGGGAGCTGTATTAAAAGCCCGTGGCTTAAAGGTTTCAATTCAAAAATGTGACCCGTACTTAAATGTTGATGCCGGTACGCTGAATCCGGCCGAACATGGTGAGTGTTTTGTGACCAAAGATGGGGCTGAGACTGATCTTGATCTTGGGCACTACGAGCGGTTTTTAGATATCGAAGTCACGCGTAATGCTTCGACTCTAGCGGGGCGGTTGCTCCAAGACCTTATTGCTGATGAGCGGGCAGGTAAATTTTTAGGCAAAACTGTGCAGCTGGTGCCCCACCTGACTAATGCTATTCAGAGCGCCATTGAGCTTTCGGGCGGCGCGACAGATGTACATATTGTTGAAATTGGCGGCACGGTTGGTGATTACGAAGGCTTGGCGTTTATTGAAGCGATTCGTGAGTTTGCTGCCCGGGTCGGGCGAGATAATTGCCTGTTCGTTCATGTGGTATATATCCCGTATCTTGGCGCTAGCAAAGAATTTAAAACCAAGCCCGCTCAAAACGCCGTGCGGGATTTGCGGAGCTTTGGCATTACGCCCGATGTGCTCGTGGCCCGCACTGAAACCGAACCGCCAAGATCTGTGGCCACTAAGTTGAGCTTGTTTAGCGGGGTTGAAGAAAAGGCGGTTATTGTGCTGCCAAACGCCGACACCATTTACCGCGTGCCCCTGACGCTGCAAGAAAAAAGCATTGACGACTTACTGCTGCAGAAACTGCGGCTCGAAGCGAAGCCTGCCGATATGGCAGCCTGGCAAACGTTGGTGAATAACGCCACTAAGCCAAAGAGCGCGACGCTAAAAATTGGTATCATTGCCAAATACTTAGACAATGAAGACACCTATTTTTCGGTTATTGAAGCCCTGCGTGCTGCCGCCTGGCAACAAAACGTTGCCTTACAGTGTGATTGGGTGAATGCCGAAGCGATTGAAACCGATGGCTCGGCTGCACTCGAGCAGTATGATACGCTTTTGGTACCTGGTGGCTTCGGTACGCGAGGGGTCGAAGGCAAAGTAGCGGCAGCTGCCTACGCGCTTGAAAACAACGTGCCGTATCTTGGCATTTGCCTGGGGCTACAGGTGGCGGTAATTGCTGCTGCTCGTAAAGGCGGTTTACACCAGGCCACTAGTGAAGAGATTGAACCCGGCGCCGAACAGAACGTTATTTATATTATGAAAGACCAAAAGGGCAAAGAAGCCACCGGCGGCACGATGCGCCTGGGCGATTACCCGTGTGTGATTGTTCCAGGCACTTTAGCCGAACAGCTACATGGCTCCACTAAAATTATTGAACGCCACCGTCACCGCTATGAAGTAAACCGGGCGTTCGAAGAGGCTATTGTGGCCGGCGGCTTACGGATATCGGGTACTTCGCCCGACGGTGCCTTGGTAGAAATGATCGAAGCGGCGCAGCATCCATATTTTATCGCTACCCAAGCGCACCCAGAATTCAGCTCGCGTCCCCACCGCCCCTACGCATTATTTAGTGGTTTGATTAAGGCTGGATTGCAGCGAAAGCAGGGTAATCTCTGATTAGGATAATGATTTAAGTCGCTACTCTCTGTTATACTAGCAGTAATTATGCAGTATATTTTAGACGCGGTCCTCACCGAAATTACCGAAAAAGTGCAACAGCTACTTAACGTCTCGACTAAGCCCATCATTGGGCCAGCGCGGGCGGAGTTTAAGGCGGATTACGGCCTGCCGTGCTTTCCTTTTGCTCGTGAACTCAAAAAAAGCCCCCAGGCCATCGCCCAGCAGGTGGCAGAAGGCTTGCAACACGAAAGCATTCAAAAAATTGAGGCCGTCGGCGGCTTTGTGAACTTTACTTTGCAACCGCAGGTGTTAGCAAGCAGCATCGATGAAGTGACGCGTTTGGAAGGGCGCTACGGTGAACAGTCGCACTACCAAGGCCAGGTCCAGGTGATCGAAACCAATAATCCGAACCCCTTCAAGGACATGCATATTGGCCACGCCTACAATTCAATCGTGGCTGATACGATTGCAAACTTATTGGAGCTTGGCGGTGGTGACGTTCATCGGGTAAGCTACCACGGCGACGTAGGGTTGCATGTGGGAAAAAGCATGTGGGCGATTCTGAAATATGCAGAGGGTGATATAACCAAACTTGAAGCGATTGTGCCCGCCGAACGGGCAAGCTTTTTGAGTAAAATGTACGTCGAAGGCGCAGGCGCCTACGAAGAAGATCCGCTTGAAAAGCAGCAAATCGAACTGCTGGCTAAGCAGTCGTTCATTCTTGATGATCCGTTTTACCAGCAGGTGTACGAAATGTGTAAACAGTGGAGTTTTGATTATCTTGATGAAATTATCGCCACCATTGGCAGTAAACACGTTGAAAAGCGTTACCTTGAGCGCCAAGCAGATGAGCTGGGGCGAAAAATAGTCGAAGCGCACGATGAAGTATTTGAGAAGAGCGAGGGTGCAACAATTTTCCCTGGTGAAAAATATGATCTTCACACCCGTGTGTTTATTAGTTCGCGCGGCACAACCCTGTATGAAGCTCGCGATCTTGGGCTAATGCAACTTAAAAATCAAGATTTTAACCCAGATATGAGCTACATTGTAACCGCCGAAGAACAGCGCGAATATTTTAGAGTAGTCTTTAAAGCCGCCGAACTAGTACTGCCCGAGCTCGGTGGGAAAACCACCAACATTCCCCACGGGACGGTCAAGCTGAGTACCGGCAAGATGAGCAGTCGCACCGGTAAAGTACTCAATATTGAGTGGATTTTTAACGCCCTCCGCGAATCCATATTGCAGCGCAGTCCGGATACAACGGCACTTGACGAAACGATTACCGGTGCCTTGCGGTATGCCATGCTAAAGGTAAAAATCGGCGGAGATATCATATTTGATATTAATGAAGCTGTGAGCCTTGAAGGAAATTCCGGGCCGTACCTCCAATATGCTTATGCTCGCGGACGAAGCATTTTAGCCAAGCTATCGGTGGCGCCGGCCACTGAGCTTGGCAATATTACCGCCGATGAACATCAATTAATTATGAAACTATTACAGTACCCCAGCGTAACTACCAAGGCTGTCGCTGAGCTTGCGCCGCATCTTATATGCACCTACCTTTATGAGTTAACCCAGCAATTTAACCGTTTCTACGAAGCCAACCGAATTATCGGGCACGAACGCGAAGCCGAACGAGCCTATATGGTAAATGCCTATACCCTAATTCTCCAAAATAGCCTGGGTGTACTGGGGATTCCTTCGCCAGAAAGGTTATAAATGTCGGCAGCACCAAAAACGCCGCGCCGAAAGGTAGTGGTAGAGAAGAGCAAAACTCATATTGTCGGCTTTAAATCTTTCATTCGCGAGCAGGGCGTTGCAGGGCTAGCCATTGGTTTGGTGTTGGGCGGTGCGGTGTCGGTGCTGGTGAAGTCACTGATTGATAATATTCTTATGCCGCCACTCGGGTTTATACTCGGTTCGGCCGAGGGCTTAAAAGGCTTAACGCTTCACCTTGGCACAACACCAGCCGGAAAGCCGGCAGTGTTGCATTACGGCACATTTTTGAATGACATCGTCAACTTCTTGGTTATCGCGCTGGTGATATACGCTATTGTTCATTTGCTTGGCTTTGATCGTAAGGAGGAAAAGTGAGTAAAGTTCGCTCCGAGGCCGAGTGGCGCAAAATTCTTACGCCCGAGCAATTCGCCGTACTGCGCGAAAAGGCCACTGAAGCGCCATTTACTGGAGAATATGACGGCCTGTACGCCGACGGAGTATATGCCTGTGCTGCCTGCGGGCAGGTGCTATTTGATAGCAGTACCAAGTTTGATGCGCGTTGTGGCTGGCCGAGCTTTTACGATGCCCGGCCTGGCAGCGTCACGTTCCACGCTGATACCAGCCACGGTATGCAGCGCACCGAGGTGACCTGCAGCAACTGTGGTGGCCATCTTGGACATGTATTTGAAGGAGAGGGCTTTCAAGTACCAACCGATCAGCGCTATTGTATAAATTCGCTGAGTTTAAAGTTTACGCCAAAACCAAAATAGCTAGGGCAGAAGTCCTAGCTTGGCGACGACTCATCATTTTTTGAAAGAATTTCTAGTTGTATACTATTTCCTTTTCTCGCTAGCACTCTTGCGTAAAGCGGTATGCTTAATTCGGTAGACGAAACAATGCGCAGCGTTTGCCCAATCCGGATTGTCGAGTATTTCGCATCGCGCTCCAGCGAGATCTTCCCTTCGGATGAAAGCAGAGTGGCTAGCTCTGTATCGTTCACAAAGAACCGTCGCGGTTCACGCTCGGCATTTTTCTGCGCATCTTCGGCAAATGCTTCAAGAATAGTTGCTCGCTGGCGTTCAGGCGTACCTTGATTGACTCTTTGCCAGATATAAGCTAGCAAAGAAGCTATCAATAGCACCACATTTATAATGTAAATCGTGACGGCAGCTTCGATAGAGCCCACCAGATCAATAAAAATGCCTGAATGGAGCAATAAGAATAGTATTACCGTTGTCAGGCTGAAGGTTGCAAACAGAATTTTAGCGAGTAGAAATTTATTCATTTATGAAATGCAGTAAAGTTTACTGTGGCGGTCGCCTCTCAGTATACACCTCAAACACCCGTATCGGTAATAATCTCTCAGCACTTTGTTTGCTGTGCCGTCCCTTAAGGAATTACCGCAAGAGAGTTAGGGGCTAAGCAGAAACGGCTTCAAAATAAAATGTAGTAAGGAGTTTACCTCCCTGGGCGCGCTCCACTGGTTAATACCGTAGTCGCTCAGAATAAAAAGCACTGCTGGAAGCACAGTAATAATTACCGTATACCCAGTAGCTATTAATAAATATAAAGAAGCTAAGAATCCATAAAATAATTTGCGCTAATTATGTAAAAAAATAGCCCCACTGGCCTAAAGTGTTTCGGCTTTAGGTCAGTGGGGACCGCACACTTACTGATCGGTGCGAGGCTTCAAAAGCTCCAATTCGCGTTCTTTGCCATTAGGAAACTTCATAATCCCCAGTGCCCCGCGATCGGTGTCAGTTACAAACCGATGGGCCTTATCCACGAGGACGCCGAACATCTCATCTGCGGTCAGCTTATCATGAAGCGCCATTCAATTTCCCGGATGCATGCCCGCGGGAGGTCGCAGGCGATACGCTTGACATTGCGCAGTGATTTGTCGTCGTAAGTCTGAACGGTGCCGCGCAGGCCATTGCCGCGGACTGTCGTATAGACGGCACCTTCTAGCTCAGCGGTTCTAATAAGCAAGCCAATCTCAACAAGATCATATGCCGCCTGCGCCAAAGAAACCGCGCGACTTTGCATGTAATTGTGCAGGGCGGTTACGGTAGACGGCTCGACTACGACTACAAACACACAAGCCTCCTCGGTTGCCTAACATAATATTATAATAGTATGCGTAATAGTCAATTAAACTAATGAAAAGGTCTTTTTTACTTGAGGAAGACTTCTGTATAATGGGCCTATGACAAAGCACGCAACTATCCTGTGGGTAGACCTCGAAATGACTGGCCTTAATGCCGATGCCGACCTTATTCTTGAAGTGGCCGCAATTGCAACCGATTGGAATTTTACAGAGCTGGCGGTGTATGAAGGCATTGTAAAAAGCGACCCAAGTGTTTTGAAGCAAAAGTTTGCTACCAACGGCGTGTTTTGGGAGGCCAATGCTGAGACTCGTGATGCTTTGCTTGCTCAAAACGAAAAAGGCAAGAACGCGCCAGAAATTGAACAAGAGCTGCTCGCTTTTCTGAAAGCAAACTTTAAAGAAGACGCGCCGGTGCTACTTGGGGGCAATTCTGTTCATATGGATCGCCGGTTTATACTGAAGCAGTGGCCACAGCTTGATGCCAAACTGCATTACCGCATGCTTGACGTTTCGGCTTGGAAGGTAGTATTCGAAGGCAAATACGGTAAAAAGTTTGCAAAGCCAGAGGTGCACCGCGCCCTCGAAGATATCCGTGGTTCAATCATGGAGCTTAAATATTATCTTACGAAAGTGCAACCGGCAAAGAAATTACCATAGCTATGATGACCCAAGAAATCTTAGAAAAATATATTTTATCTTTACCCAAAGCCTGGCGCGATTACCCGTTTGGTGAGGGCGTGGCGGTGTATAAAGTGGGCGATGCCGATAAAAGCAAAATGTTTGCCCTGATTCAAGAGGGCGCGCAGCCCCTTCGTGTGAGCTTAAAATGCGACCCAGGGTTAGCGGAAATGTTGCGCGAAAAATACGAAACAGTACTTCCAGGCTACCATCTCAATAAAAAGCACTGGAATACCATTTTATGCTCCGGACAACTAAGCAACGAAGAGATTTTAGATCTGGTGCGGCATAGTTACGAACTGGTACATCCAACGGTATAGTTGCTCAGAATATCTGCCCGCAAAGCCGGGATTAGTTATTGATTAGATAGCGAATCAAAATCTTTTTTAATACTCATAAAGTTGTTGTAAGGAGTATTAAGCGCGGCTTTCAGCTGTCGGTTATTGGTTTTGTTGTAAATCTCGCTGAGTAGCGCAAGGATAGTATCAATTTTTTGTTCGACAGCTCGAGCATAGACTTCATCGTACCGCCCTTCAAGCTGGGCGTTGGCCAGTGCTTCAAGGGTGGCGGTGTCAGCTTCAAGCGCCCGGTTGTCGTCTGAAATACTGCCGCGACCGGCGGCATCCATTGGCTTTGCCAGCTCAGATAAACTACCAGTGGCGAGGATGCTTGTATCGCTATTTATTTTTTGTAAATCGGGATTGGTGAGGGCACCTTGCGAGTCGCTGGTGATTTTTTGAAGGGTTTCCAACCGGACTGTTAAGCGTTGTAAGGGGTCTTTAAGACTAGCATTATTAGTGAGCATTAATAGAATAAATCCAGCTATGATTGCCACGAGCAAGCCACCGCCAATCAACAGGCTGCGCTGGGAAATTCCACGAAATCCACCGTTTCGTGTGGGAACAGGCGGAACCATATCGGTAAAAGTAGGTTGCATGTATTCATTTAAGCATACACGGGGCCGGGGCGGAAGTTGAATGGATAAATCAAGTGTTCAGCTGGGGTAATATGTGATACGATTACCATAAGCAGCATTAGGCAGATGAACATGAAACAGTTTGTAACACAACACTTCAAACAATATGGCGAAAAGGCATTTGCCCTCCCAACCTTGATTATAATTTCAACAACACTGATGATTATTAGTGTGGCAGTACTCCAAGGCACGTTATCGGTAAAAACCTCGCTCGATAACCAATATTACGACCAACTCGCCAAAGAAGCCGCCGAAGCCGGTGTTGCCTACGCCAACGCTTGTATTGCAGCTGGTGCGATAATAAGCGATAACGGCGGCCCGCTGCGCACCCACACCGATTGCGAGGGGGTGAGCCAGCGAAGTAACGCCTATGTGGTAGACGATGGCACGGTCAGAACTTATTTTTGGACCGAAGGGCTTGATGTTCGGGCTGATGGTTCGATGACTATTAAAAGCGAAGGCTACGCCGAACGGCGTAAGCGCAACGGTGGCGTGTTTAAAACCCACCAAGCCACGGTTTCACAGGCTACAGGGATTGTTGGTACGCGGCTGAATGCCAAGAAGGTTGTTGCGTCAGACAGGACATCGTTTATCATTGCGTCTGACGGTTACGTTTATGGCGCTGGGCATAACTCGCGGGGTCAGCTAGGGCTCGGCGACACCATTGATAGACCAGCTCCTGCGAAAGTCACTATTAAGGACGCAACAAACAGAGAACTGAAGGTACTTGATGTGATTGCGGGAGACTTCACAACATACTTTCTAGGATCTGATTACAATGTTTATGCTGTCGGGGACAACTATAATGGACAGCTTGGTATTGGTAACAAAACGCACCAACATACACCCGTGCAAGTAAACTTGCGGGATTCGGCAAACAATATCTTAAAGGCAAGGAGTATTGTGTCGGACGGCTACTCGGCCTACATACTCGCCTCGGACAACTATGTTTATAGTGTGGGCGGTAATACATACGGTGAATTGGGGATCGGTAATATGATTGATCAAACCCTACCGGTGCGTATGAATTTAAGAAATCCGAGCAATGTTCTCTTAACGGCTAAAGCGGTTTACATGAGTGATTGGTCGACGTACGTCATAGCATCAGATGACTATGCCTATGCGATGGGAAATAATGCTAATGGACAACTAGGTATTGGCACGACGACTACAGGTCAGGCTACGCCGGTCCGGGTAAATCTACGAAATCCTAGTAATGTCGCTATCACTACTAGGGAGGTTTTCACGGCAGAGCTTAATCGACACGTATTCTTTCTGGGCTCAGATAATTATATTTACAGTGTTGGCTCAAACTATAATGGAGAACTTGGGACGGGTAATACAAGCTGGCTTACTACGCCCCAAAGAATGCAGTTAAAAGATGCAAGCGGCACTGCGATTACAGCTACTTCTGTTACAGTGGCGGAATCAACATATATAACGGGTTCAGACGGTAACTTATACGCCACTGGAGCCAACGCGGCTGGGCAACTGGGTAACGGCACAACCACGAGCTCCTTGGTGCCTGTAAGGGTACAGCTTAAGGATGCAGGTGGAACGTTCTTAAGGCCAATCACTGTTAAGGCTTTTGGCGATGCTGCCGTGGTTTTAGCGTCTGATGGTCATGTTTATGCTTTTGGGGAAAATGCCTGGGGAGGGTTGGGTGTTGGGGATAAAGATAAGCGTATTTTGCCAACTAAAGTATCTCCGGCAGGAGCTTCGGGCAATAATCGTATCAGAGATATTCTTATCTGGGATGAGGCTATGTTTTACATCAATACTGATAATGTGCTATATGCTGCAGGGTATAATTTTGCTGGCAAACTTGGGATAGGCAACACAACCGATCAAATGACTCCACAGCCGGTTCTACTACCTGTTCGCCCTCAATCAGACTCCATTATTAAAGTCCACAACAGTGGCTACAGCACCGTTGCCATTAGTAGCGATGGGGCAATTTACGTCGCTGGCGCCAATCATTTTGGGCAGCTGGGTATTCGTTCTAGCCAGAACCCGATTTCTACGCCAATGAGAATGCAGCTTAAAGATGCCTCGGGTAACTTTTTGTCTGCCCAAGACGCCACCTGTGTCGGGATTTCTTGGTCGTGTTATGCCATTGCTTCCGATGGCTATGCGTATGCCATGGGAAATAACAGTGTCGGCCAGCTCGGTAATGGCACGGTCAACCACACAAATATACCCACCCGAATGATCATAAAAGATCCCAGTGGTAAGGATGTTATGCCGTTGTCGGTTGTGGGTAATTCGTATGCAGATGTCGAAAAAGCTTCAATTTTTGTTCTTGGCGCCGATGGCTATGTGTATGCTACTGGTCGCAACGATTATGGTCAGCTCGGGGTGGGCGATACTTCAAATCGTTCGGCACCGGTGCGCATGAACTTGCGCGACCCGAGCAACAGGGTGTTAACAGCCCGTAAAGTAGTGCCTGGATTATACAGTACCTATATCCTTGCTTCTGATGGCTATGTCTATGCGGTTGGGCGTAACGATGTCGGCCAGCTTGGCGATGGTACAACAACCAACAAATCAACACCAGTGCGTATGAATGTAAGAAATGCTAGTAACGTCGCACTGACCGCTGTCGATGTCGTTGCGGATGATCACTCGGCATTTGTTATTGCCTCGGATAATCAAGTGTACGGTACGGGGCTAAATAACGGCACACTTGGTACTGGCACTGGTGCTAACGTTTCAACGCCAACGCTAATGATCCTACGTGACCCAAGCAATACAGTGCTAACTGCACGGAGTGTTATTACCGAAGGATATGCGACCTTCGTGATCGCTTCAGACAACTATGTCTATGTTACGGGCTATAATGATCGTGGGCAACTGGGTGTAGGGGATACAGCGCAACGTTATACGCCAGTCCGTATGAACTTGCGCAATCCTAGCGGCACACCCCTCACTGCCATAAAAGTGGCCTCATTTGGTGTTGCTGGAGCTGCCTTTGTTATTGCCTCAGATAATTATGTGTATGCGGTAGGTCGCAACGACTATGGGCAGTTAGGTATAAATTCCACTACGGGCATAAGCCTACCCCAAAGGGTGCAGCTCAAAGATAGTAAAGGTGCTCTACTTACCGCCAAGGATGTATTAATTGAGCACATCAGCGCTTACTTTATTGGGTCTGACGATCGGCTATATGCAACTGGTCTGAACGACAACGGTCAGCTCGGGGTAGGCGATAGAATAAACAAGAGCGTGCCATTGCCATTTAAGGTGCCAGTTGTGGTGATGCCGGGTAATCGTGTAATTCTTTAGAGGTGTTACAATAAAAGCATCTATGCAAGATGCAAAAGAAGAGGTGAGGAGCCGACTTAACATCGAGGACGTTATTGGTGAATACGTCCAACTTAAGCGTGCCGGCCGAAACTTTAAGGGACTTAGTCCATTTTCGCAAGAAAAAACACCCAGTTTTTTTGTCAGTCCCGAAAAACATATCTGGCACGATTTTTCCAGCAACAAGGGTGGTGATATCTTTAGCTTTGTCATGGAGGTAGAAGGGTTAGATTTCCGCGGGGCGCTCGAGCATCTGGCGCGTAAAGCCGGAGTCGATTTAAGTTTGTATCAATCGAGTGCACATCAAGGGCTTGCCAAAAAGAAACGTCGGGTGCAAGAAGCGCTGAATCTAGCCGCTAATTACTACCAGCATTCCCTGCTTAAAAACCAGCACGCCTTAGAGTATGTCTTCAAAAAACGTCACCTCAGTAAGGAAATGGTGCAAGATTTTAAAATTGGCTACGCACCAAGCACCGGTGATGCGCTGAAACAGTTCCTTCTAAAAAAAGGTTTTCGTACTGATGAGCTAAAAGACGCGGGACTGCTTTCCTCACGCAGTGGCGACATGTTCCGCGGCCGCATGACGGTGCCGCTAATGGACGGCCAAGGGGAGGTGATCGGGTTTACGGCGCGGCTCATTGCCGACGATCCGAAGGCGCCGAAGTATATCAACACGCCCCAAACCATTCTATATGATAAAAGTCGTCATGTTTTTGGCCTGCACCTAGCAAAAGAAGCCATCCGGCAAGCCGATTATGCAGTGATTGTTGAAGGAAACCTCGATGTAGTCAGCAGCCACCAAGTTGGAGTGCGGCAAGTGGTGGCCACTGCCGGCACCGCACTTACCGAATACCATTTAAAAGTACTCAGTCGCCTTAGTGGTAACATCCGGCTGGCGTTTGATGCCGATCGTGCTGGGGTGGCAGCCACCGAACGCGCCATCCCAATTGCGCAAACGATTGGCGTGCAACTGGCAATCATAACCCTACCAGATGGCGCCAAAGATCCGGACGAGCTCATTCAAAATGGTCCTGATGTCTGGCAGCGAACAATTGAGGCTGCCGAACCAGCGATTGATTGGGTATTAAAGCAGTACCAAGCTCGCTACGATACTTCAACCGCCGAAGGTAAGCGCAAGTTTAGCTCTGATGCCCTCGCTCTCATTACAAAGCTAAGTGATGAAGTTGAAAAAGAGCATTACATGCAGCAAGTAGCGCAGCTCACCGGCGCTTCGATTGAGGCGTTGGCAGAAAAGGCTAAACGAACGGCAAGTCCTGCAGCAGCAACTACCCTTAAAGTGGTAAAAACTTCACCAACTGGCCCAGACCCTTATGCCTATCAGGACAACTTACTGGCCGTGTTATTATCTGATACTGCAGCCCGCG
Source organism: Verrucomicrobiia bacterium (assembly GCA_035629335.1). Classification (NCBI taxonomy): domain Bacteria; kingdom Pseudomonadati; phylum Verrucomicrobiota; class Verrucomicrobiia; species Verrucomicrobiia bacterium. The sequence goes on along the minus strand of DASPIB010000001.1, from coordinate 1,001,809 downwards.
AAACCCTAAAAAAAACCAGTAGTGAGTGCTTTAATGGCTCACATCGACAAAAACTAGCCGCATTTTTAACCGCATCGCAAGCTATTTTTACCTCAGAAATCCCCGAAGACTTGCAAGAAATGTCAGATTATGTGAAAATGTTACTATTGAAAGTCGACGCCCGATACGCTGTCTGGAGCGCCCAAGAGCGCTACCACGAAGCAGCAAAACTCGTCAGACAAGTACAAACCGAACACCTTAAACAAACAAAACAGCAACTTATGCAGGCACTTCAAGAGGCTGAGATTCAGCACGACGAAGCTGCAGCCGTTAAGTTGCGCACAGAATTGAACAAATTAATTAAGGAGCAAGTGAATGCCAAAAAGTGATGAAACCAAGGACCTCCCCGTTGACGATTTTGCGGTAACAGATGATGCAATTCCAGCGCTCGATGACGATATCGAACCGATAGGTGACGAACTTGAAGAAGAGGGTTGGGAAGACGATCCTACGGCAGGCGGTTCGTATCTCGATGATATTTCCGACGACTCGGTCCGTCTTTATCTGCGCGAAATTGGTAAAATCCCCCTATTAAACCCGGAAGAAGAGCTTGAACTAGCGCAAAAAGTAGTCCAGGGAGACAAACGTGCCAAAGATAAAATGGCCGAAGCAAACATGCGATTGGTGGTATCGATTGCTAAGCGATACAGTGGCCGTGGCCTCGACTTTCTTGATTTGATTCAAGAGGGTAATACCGGCTTGCTGCGTGCGGTCGAAAAGTTTGATCCAGATAAGGGTTTTAAATTCTCGACCTACGCTACTTGGTGGATCCGCCAGGCTATCACTCGCGCTATTGCCGACCAAGCCCGGACCATCCGTATTCCGGTGCATATGGTTGAAACAATTAACAAGCTACTCCGAACACAGCGTCGTCTGACTCAGGAGCTGAACCGCGAGCCGACTATTGAGGAACTTGCCAAAGAGCTCGAGATGGAACCAGACAAGGTAGAGTATGTCATGAAAATTAAGCAGGACATCACCAGCCTTGATGCCGGTGTCGGCCGCGACGGCGAAGAAGAAGAGACATCGCTTGGTGACTTTGTTGAAGATGAAGAAGGGAAGAGCCCGGTAGATGTTGCTACGAGCCAGTTGCTCCGGGAACAAGTTCAGTCTATCCTAAGCACCCTTACCGAGCGCGAACAAAAGATCATCAAAATGCGGTTTGGCCTCGATGACGACAAAAGCCACACTCTCGAAGAAGTTGGTCAGGAATTTAGCGTTACCCGCGAGCGCATCCGCCAGATTGAAGCGAAAGCTTTAGCTAAACTGCGTAAACACAAAGACGCCAAGAAGCTGCACGAATACTTGCAGTAAGACAAGTCAACCCTAGCCAGGCAACGACAATACAAAAATCTCTCATTCAGAGAGATTTTTGTATTGATAGCGTGTTACTGTTCGTAAAACTTTATTTTACGCAGCAATGCGTCGAGCTGTTTATGTATTTCTTCAACGCTGCCATCGTTACTCAGGGTGTAATCAGCATTCGCAATCGGACCACCTTTTTCAAGGGTCTCAATTTCGGTGTAGTCGCGCAGGGCTGCTTCTTGAGGAGCCAGTGGGCGAACTGGCCGTTTGGCTAAGCGTTCGTGGCGTAGCCAGCGCGGAGCGGTAACAGCGATAATAATTGCATTATGGCCAAAATGCTTCTTGAAGTATTTATATTCCGGCCAAGTATACAATCCATCTGCTACAATGCGTAGCTGGCCAGCGTCGGCTAGGTGTTCAATCTGTTCGGCCATCATTTTAGCGTAAATGTCGTTACCACCCATAATCCGCAAATCTTCGCGAACAATTCGTTCATTCGCCTGAGTTGGTTCTAGGCCGCGGCGCTTTACTTCGTCAAGGGTAATGCCACCAAAATAGACTGAAGGATAGCCCTTTTCTTTTAAAAATTCAACGCACGAGCTTTTTCCGGCGCCAGGCATACCGACAAAAGCGATAACCAGGGGATGTTTTTTTGAAATCTGTTGCATTACGGTTTATTATACCGGTGTTTGCAGTCCTAAGCTATACTAGTAGCATGACTTATTCAAAACGGCTAGTAATTATAGACGGCAAATCGGTATTTTACCGTGGCTATTACGCAATGCCCACCCTTGCTACCAAAGACGGCACCCCGACTGGCGGTGTGTATGGCTTTGCGGTGATGGCGCTCGAGGTAGTAAAGAAACTAAAACCCGATTACGTGTGTGTTGCCTGGGACAAATCCAAAACCAATATCCGGGCTCGTCGCGAGCTGTATCCGGCGTATAAAGCCAACCGTAAGCCGGCACCGCCAGATTTTTACGAGCAAATTCCTATTTTGCAAGATCTCCTTAAGGCACTTGGTTGGCCTCTGTATGAAGCCGACGATGTCGAAGCCGACGACATTATGGGCGCTTTTGCCAAGCAAGCCGGCCAGCAGGGTATCGAAAGCTACCTAGTAACCAGTGATCTCGATGTGCTGCAGCTGGTTAATGAACACACGCACATTTATACACTCAAAAAAGGCCTCAGCAACATTGAGCTCTTTAATGTTGCATCTTTTGAACAAAAATATGGGGTGAGCGCTCAGCGATGGGTGGATGTAAAAGCCCTAAAAGGCGATAGTAGTGATAATATCCCAGGGGTGGCGGGGATTGGCGAAAAAACCGCTCTAGAATTAATCAAGACCTACCACAGCCTTGATGGGGTATATGAGCACCTCGATGAACTAAAACCGGCGCTAAAGACCAAGTTAGAAGCCGGCAAGGATATGGCTTTTTTGAGTAAAAAATTGGTCACCCTTATTACCGATATGCCGCTCCAAATTGGGCTCGAAGACTGCAAATTTAGCGGCGATATTACCCCAGAGTTCGTAGCGATGCTTCGTAAGCTTGAGTTTAAGGCTTTACTCACGCGAGTAGAGGCCCAGTTTGCCCCGGGGGCTATTCAGGCTGCCGAAGCTAAAGTGTCAACGCTTGAGTCCGCACAAGCTGTACCATTTATTGAGACTGATTTTGCCTCTGGTCAGCCACGAGTAGTTGCCCTCAGCCCCGATGCCTCTCGGCTGTGGGTAAGCAGTGGAAAAAGCAGCTTCTCAGTGGTGACGTTATTAGCTGCCGACGAGCAAACACCCCTGGATGCCGCCGGCCAATTAGAATATCGCGAAATAGCGTCAGTGCTCCAAAACGGGCAGTTAGTCGGCCACGATTTGAACCGTCTTTTCCACGCGCTACTTGATAAAGGCTACGATCTTCCCGCTAATCCCATACACGATACTAAAATTGGGGCTTTCTTGCTGAATAGCCTCGAAAGAAGCCGGGAACTGAGCGACCTAGCCGGCCAAACAATCGATATGGCAGCGCCCGAACAAGTAATTCCAGCAATCTGGGAGGCCTACACCGATCAAAAAGTCCAACTTGATGAGCTGCCGGCACTTTCTAAGCTCGCAACTGAAATCGAATTTCCAACGATTGCGCTACTTGCAAAAATTGAAGCTCGAGGAATTCTGCTTGATGTGCCGTATCTGAAGGATATGAGTGAAAAATTTGCGGTTCGCATAAAAGAGTTCGAGGCTAAGATCCACGAGCTGGCGGGTCAAGCATTCAATATCGGTTCGCCCACGCAGCTCGGCCACATTTTATTTGAAGTGCTTGGCCTGCCCACTCAGGGCGTAAAAAAAGGCAAAACTGGCTATTCTACCGGGGCAAATGAGCTCGATAAACTACGGGCATTGCACCCAATTATCGACCTTATTACGCAGTACCGCGAATACACTAAACTTAAAAGCACCTATATCGACGCCCTGCCGAAACTGGTTGATGAAAATAATCGATTGCATACTACTTTTGCGCTCGATGTTGCCGCCACCGGGCGCCTTAGTTCGCGCGATCCAAACCTGCAAAACATCCCCACCCGCACCGATATTGGTCAGGCAATCCGCAGCGCCTTCCTGCCAGCCGAGGGTAATGTGTTCGTTAGCGCCGACTATTCACAATTTGAGCTACGCCTCGCCGCGGTAATGGCCAACGACACCGAGCTACAAAAAGACTTCAACAACGGTCAAGATATCCACACAACTACGGCCGCCGAAGTCTACGGCGTACCAATAACAGAAGTAACGAAAGCCCAGCGCCGTAACGCCAAGGTGGTCAACTTCGGGGTGTTGTACGGCATGAGCCCGCATGGCTTAAGCGTGGCCACCGGCATGACCCGGGACGAAGCCAAAGCCTTCATTGATAAATACTTTGAACTCCGTGCGCCAATTCGCGCCTACATCGATCAGACGATCCAAAAAGCTATGCAAGACGGTTATGTTGAAACCCTGCTTGGTCGCCGTCGTCCAGCTCCTGATTTAAAGTCGAGCAACTTTGTTGTTCGCGAAGCTGCCAAACGGGCAGCAGCCAATATGCCAATTCAGGGCACCGAGGCCGATCTTATGAAGCTTGCTATGCTCAAGCTTGAAGAGGAGTTAGACGGTTTAGGCCAGCAGTTGCTTCAAATCCACGACTCAATCCTGGTTGAAACGCCACGCCAAAATGCCGAAAAAGTAGCTCAAATCCTTAAGCAAACCATGGAGAACATTTATCCACTGCCGGTACAGCTGAAGGTTGACGTTTCGATTGGTAATAACTGGGGTGAGCTATAAATGGAGCGCCCATTTCAAGAGCCAATGCCGTCGTTTGTTGAACTGCGCAAAAAGATCGGTTATCCAGACGTGCCAATGCCCGGGATCCGTGATTGGAATATCGATCTACCACAGTATCGGCCGACTTATTACACTGCCGAGAAGGTGCAACAACACGCCAGCCAGCCTGAAACTCCTAACTGGCACGCATTAACATTCCGAAGCTATGAAGGTGAGGTACAGCGCGATGCTCTTGGCCGTCCGCTTAACCCTGCAGGACGGACCGGTATTGAAGGTCGTGGAAAGTTATGGAAGTGGGGACCAAATTTCGCTAGCGACGCCATTCTAACGCGCGAGATCGATAGTCAGATTGAGGCGCTGGTTATTGAACGGCAAGATACAGGTCAGCTAGCATTTCCGGGCGGGTTTGATGAAGGTCAAGATTCGCGCCAGTCTGCCGAAAGAGAGCTGTTTGAAGAAGCAAGAATTTCCTATAATATGCTACAATCTGAACCGTTGTTTGTTGGCGTGGCGGCAACTTCACTACGGAACACTGATAATGCCTGGATCGAAACAGCCGCGCATTATGCTCATGTTGGAAAAGAGGGGCAGCTACTCGTTCCTCGCCCGGCCGATGACGCGAAGAGTGCGATGTGGTTGCCACTGGCAGCTATAGACATTTGCCGTATGAGCGATGCGCACGCGAGCTATACCGTGCTATTAAAAAACAGATTTGGAATGACGGCCTAACTAGAAATGGAGTCGAGATGCCTGAACTACCCGAAGTCGAAACTGTCCGGCGTGGTCTTGAACGATTGATCGTTAACAAAACTATCAAAGCAGAAGAGCACGATACCCAAAAAGGTTTCCCGAATAATCCTGAAGAAGTGGCCCAATTTTTAATTGGGGCGACGATTACCGCTGTTCGCCGACGGGCCAAAGTACTCTTAATCGATTTATCAACTGGCTATAGTTTGTTGGTGCACCTCAAAATGACCGGCCAGATGGTCTACGTTGATGACGCCGCTCGCTTTGGCGCCGGGCACCCAAACGATAGCTTAATTCACGAACTTCCCGATCGTTCTACTCGCGTCACGTTAACCCTTAAAGAAGGTGGCAAGCTCTTTTTTAACGACCAGCGTAAGTTTGGTTGGATGAAGCTTTTACCTACTGAGTTAATTATGGAAACACCATTCATGCAAAAAGTCGGCCCAGAGCCGCTTGAAGCAACTTTTACAGACGAAGTGTTTATAAGCCGGGTGCGTCGCCGAAAAAACTCGCCGATTAAAGCCGCCCTTCTCGACCAATCGGTGCTTGCTGGCATCGGTAATATTTATGCGGACGAAGGCCTTTGGGGTGCAAAAATCCATCCTTCTACCTTAGTCCGCGATGTGACCGATAAGCAGTTGCGCGAGTTAAGAACTGAATTACAAACCGTTTTAAAGCTCGCTATCGAAAAAGGCGGTTCAACCGATAGAAATTACGTTAACGCCGAAGGAAAAAAGGGGAGTTACATGGATTTCGCTCGGGTATTCAGAAAAGAGAATACGCCTTGCCCGCGCTGCGGCATGACCATCATGAAAACTCGCGTAGCCGGGCGAGGGACGCATATTTGCTTGCACTGCCAGCCGGAGCCACAGCATGCTTAGTTATATTTTTGGTCCGAACACATTTATTATTCACTCAGCAATCGAACAGTTAATTCAGTCACATCCAGCAGGCGAGCTGGTAAAACTTGATGGCGAAACACTCGAACCAAGCGGGCTACCAGAAGTTTTTCAAGGCCAATCCTTATTTGCTCAGCATCGGCTAGTAATTTTAAAGAGCGTAAACGCCAACGCCAAGTTATGGCAAGCCTTAGAGCAGTGGATCGACCGCATCCCAGAGGATACCCATATTGTTATTGTCGCACCTCACCCCGATAAGCGCACCAAAACCCATAAAGCCCTCCTAAAGAAGGCGCACAAAATCGAAGCTAACGAACTTACCGAGCAGCAAGCAATCGAATGGGTGGCAAAACTCGCAGAAGCCGCCGGCAAGAAACTTAGTAGCAAAGCTGCACGGTTATTAGTTGAAAGGGTAGGCACAGACCAATGGCAGCTGCGGCACGCCTTTGAAAAGCTGCTTCTCAGTGATGCTTTTGATGAGGAAACTATTAAAAAAATCATTGAGGCGGTACCACAGGCGAATGCTTTTGCTGTCCTCGACGCTTTACTCGCCAAAAAATCTTCCGAGCTTACTGACGTGCTCGCTGTACTAAAAACCAGCGAAGATCCGTATCGTTTTTTTGGCTTGCTCGCCCAACAGCTCTTTCAATTGGCGCTTGTGGGTGAAGCGCCACAAAAAAGTGCAGACGAAATAGCTAAAGCGATAGATGCACATCCATATCCGATCAAAAAAATGCAGGCAAGTGCCAAACGTCTGTCGCCCCAAGAGATAAAACAAATGCTCCACGAACTCGTGCGGCTCGACGATCAATTAAAAACTTCTTCAGGCGAGCCCTGGCTCCTGATTGAAAAAGCGCTTTATAAAATGATGCCATAAAAAATACTCCACTGGGGAGAGATGGAGTATTTTTTGGAAGAGAAGATTATTTTTCTTCAGTTTTCTTTGGCTTTTTAGTTTCAGCGGTCTTTTTCTTGGTGTCAGCTTTTGCAGTAGTGGTCTTCTTGGCAGCAGGTTTTTTAGCAGGTGCTTCGTCTGCGGTCTTCTTTTTGCTGCTTCCAAGCTTCACGCCAGCTTCTTTGGCGGCTTTCGCTAGCTGTGCCTTGCGGCGCGAGACGGTATTCTTTTTCAAAAGCTTCTTCTTAACGGCGGTGTCAAGTTCGCTTTGTGCGGCACTCAAAGTTTCGGCGCTCGGGTTAGCGAAAAAAGCCTTCACGGCACCTTTAATGTCACGCTTAATCGCGACGTTACGCGCGCGTCGTTTCGCCGTCTGTTTCATTCGCTTAATGGCTGATTTAATAAGTGGCATATGTGGTTGTTATTTCCTTTACTACCTTTAAAAAGTAATGACTATAATCAGGGCTACTATAGCGGAGAACTGATAAAATGTAAAGTATTGATAAATTTTTGAGCGGCCAGTCTACAGTTCTTGCAGACTGGCCGAATACTACTCAAGCGTCACAGTGGTGCCTGTAACTTTGCGCTTGATATCTTCAGTCAACGAGTTGACGCTAAATGTTGCTTGCCACTCGCCATCTGCCCACACCGTCAATATTCCCTGAGGTGCGTCGTAACTGGCGTCATCTACCCATTTGCTTTGGTCGAGCGGCAGTTTTTCTGGTCATTCGCTGCCAAAATACTCAAGGTATTTCCTTAGTTGAGCGGCTCCGCTACCTGTGGTCACTACATCCCGCGGACGTGCGTTCATCCTGTGAGCCTTTCTTAGATAAAACTCTCAAGGTTACTCAGCCACTGTAGCAAAGTCTAGGCAAAAGCTGTAATTGACAACCTATAAGATTTTATGATAAGGTAAGACAAAATACGAACAAATAAACAGTAATTTAAGGTAATGTATGGACGGTAATGCCAAGCAGCAAATCGTAGAACGTATCAAGGGCGCGACGAATATTCTCGTAACGGTGAGCCGAAACCCCACCGTCGATGAATTGTCGGCCGCTTTAGCGCTCTCGTTTGTGCTTAATAAGCTGGACAAGCATGCCACGGCAGTCTTTAGTGGCCAAATTCCACCGGCCATTACTTTCCTTGAGCCCAAAAAGACCTTCGAGAGTACAGTTGATAGCCTTCGAGATTTTATTATTGCCCTCAATAAAGAAAAAGCTGATCGCTTGCGCTACAAAGTGGAAGACGACGTCGTACGCATCTTTATTACTCCTTATAAAGCCACCATTACCAACAAAGACCTGCAGTTTAGCCAGGGTGATTTTAATGTTGAAGTCATTATCGCGCTTGGTGTCGAAAAACGCGACGATCTTGACACGGCCATCACCGCTCACGGTCGTATTCTTCACGATGCGACAATCATTACCATCAACGACAGCGGTCAAAAAAACGACCTCGGTGCCATTGACTGGCACGATCCAACTGCCAGCAGCTTAAGTGAAATGCTGATGAGCCTCACCGAAGATCTTCAGAAAAACATCATTGACGAACAGATCGCTACGGCACTGCTAACGGGTATTGTGGCTGCTACCCAGCGCTTTAGCAACACCCGCACCACACCAAAGGTCATGACCATGGCCGCTCAGCTTATGGGCGCTGGCGCCAACCAGCAATTGATTGCCGCTCGGCTTGAAGAAGCCCACGAAATCCCCGAGCAAGAAAAAGTCGAAAAAGACGGCTCAACTAGCTTGCCTGAAGGCGCCTCAAAAAAGCTTAAAAAAGAAGAGCAGTCAAAGTCACCTGATGGGGAAATACGTGTGGCGCATGAGCTAGCTGAAAAGTCAGACACTAAAGAAGCGGCTCCTACGACACCGGTTCAACCTGAGGCTGAACTTAAGCCCGAGACAGCTGCCCCGGTTCCAACAATCGCCGATCTAGAAGCGGGCGCAAAAGCGCAAACCGAAAAGCCAAAGGACCAAGCGCAAAAACAAAAGCCTCGTCCTCCTAAGAATAAGCATTCTATTTCGCCCGCTCAATCAGCTTCGTGGCGCGACCAAGAAGTCACCCAGCCGGCGCTTGGCGGTACGTTAAACGCCACTACCGAAGAGGCAGCTGAAGAAAAGCGCCGCACCGAAGAAGACGAACGCAACAATATTATCTTGTCGCATGACAAACCAAGCCTGACCGAAACAATACAACAGCAAGCCCCAATTAATGCCTATGCCCCCGGTGCACAAGAGTTTGAACCACCAACCGTTGATCCGTTTGCGCAATCACCGAAGCAAAAAGCTCCTGAAAAGAAAAAAGCACCATCAATCGCAGATCTAGAAGCCGAAGCGCATGCTCACGCCCCCGCAAAGGAAGAAAAAACCAATGACGTACGCGCTGACATCGAGAAGGCGCTCAATGAAGCACCATTTAATCCGGCCCATCAACCCGTTGAAAGCTTAGGCGCCCAAGAATTGCCAGTAGTTGAGAAAACCGCTGCAGCAGAACCAGCTCCAGTGATGACTCCCGAGCCAGCGCCTGCACCTAAAGTAGAAGTTCCAGCACCTGCATCTGCTATGCCTGGCGTACCCCAAGCGCAATCAGCAGCGCAAGCAGATGACTTAATGTTGCCGCCTCCGCCACCACTGCCTGATTTCTCGACCCTACCGCCACTCCCGCCGCTGCCCGAAGTGCCCGCTGCCACGCCAGTGGCTCAGCCGCCCGTGTTGCCTCCTCTTCCAGAGATAACGCCACAGGCGCCTAGTGTGCCAGCTGCACCAGCACCGAGTACGCCATCAGCACCAGCGGCCCCTTCGCTACCAGAACAAGCACCGCCCAAAAAAAGCGACGACCCATCAGAATTTAAGATTCCCGGGATGTAATCTTGCCAATTAGCGCGACTAATACTGCCGATCCGGTAATGGATGGCATGCTGCTTATCGATAAACCAAGCCAGATGACGAGTTTTGGCGTGGTGGCACGGGTGCGCCGTCGACTTTCTGAAGTTGCCAACAAAAAGATCAAGGTTGGCCATACCGGCACACTCGACCCTTTCGCAACTGGTTTAATGGTGCTTCTAGTGGGTCCGGCTTGCAAGCGGGCTGGCGAGTTAAGTAAGCTTGATAAAGTTTATGAGGCTGCTATTACGCTTGGGAAAACAAGCACCACTGGCGACCCAGAAGGCGAAATAACCGAAGTTACTGATGCACCGGTTCCCACAAAACAGGAAGTCGAGGCAGCGCTTCAAGCCTTTACAGGCGAAATTATGCAAGTTCCACCGATGTTTTCGGCAATCAAAATCAATGGTCAACGTGCCTATAAACTTGCGCGGCAAGGTGAAACTGTTGAAATTCCGGCCCGAAAAGTCACCATTTACCAGCTCGAACTCATCGATTACGCTTATCCAATGCTAAAAATTCGAGCCCACGTTTCCAGCGGCACCTACATCCGCACCCTAGCCCAAGATATTGGTGAACGGCTACACACCGGCGCCTACTGTCATCAGCTCCGCCGTACAGCAGTAGGGAAGTGGCATCTTTCAGAGGCGGTAGAGATAGAGGCTGCCGCTCAGTCTTTGCGTGCCTTAGAATAGCCTCGTTTAATTATTTTTTGCGAATAAGGTATAGTACTTGCTGAAGTCCACACAAAGGGGTTCTAATGACCGACGCACCTAGCCAGCACGATGTCCGCTACGATTTGCCGGATTCTTTGCAAGTCACCCTCGGCTGACCTGCTATAGCGATGAGTGCAACGGCGCAACTTGCTTGGCGCAGCCATACATGACACAGGAAGACTTTGATCAAAAAGTTCGCGTGTTCATTAGTGAGCATCCCCCAGGGATGGTGTTGTCATAGCCTATGGTGAGGGGAAGCCTTTGCCCGTTTCACAATTGATCAGAGGCTAACGCTGATGGACATAAGGTTCTGTTATAACTAAAGAACCTTATGTCCCAATCCATCTATATTGAGACGTTTCGATAATTAGGAAGTTGAACTCCTTGTAAAACAACCAATAATCTGATAGCATTGTAAAGATATGATTACTCGTGAGAACAAAGTTACAGCAATTGCCAACGCGCAGCTTCACAAGGGCGATGTCGGGTCACCTCAGGTGCAGGCGTCGGTTTTGACGAAGCGTATTAACGAAGTAACTGAACACCTCAAGGTACACAAGCATGATTTTATGGCTCGTCGAGGCCTTCTGCAGATGGTCGGTCGTCGCAAACGACTCCTAAAGTATCTTGAGCAAAAAGACTTCGAAGCATACCGCGCGATTGTCGCAAAACTAGGACTCCGCAAATAATAGCGGGGTCTTTAGTTTAATGGCCATATTACATATAATTCGCTATACTAGTAGCGTAACTAAACCAAGCGGCGGCTGATAAGTGGTGGATGCAGAATCTAACAAAGCAGATCCTACACCCGTTACTTATAGCGCCGCTACAAAGGAGACGAAAAATGGCAACTATTAATCCATTCGGAAAAGACATTGTTAAGGTTGTCGGCGAATTTGCTGGACAAACTATTACGCTTGAAGCAAACCGATTGGCCTTTCAGGCTGATGGTGCCGTCACGGTAACCATGGGTGATACCGTTGTGCTCGGTATCGTTACTTCTGGCCCAGTCAACCCGAACCTCGATTACTTCCCCTTGAGTATCGATTACGAAGAAAAAATGTACGCCGCCGGCAAAATTAGCGGCAGTCGATTTATTAAGCGCGAGGGCCGCCCTAGCGAAGAAGCTATTTTAGCCGGTCGTTTAATCGATCGCCCTATTCGACCGCTGTTTCCAAAAGGCTACCGCAATGAATTACAGGGTATTGCAACAGTTTTAAGCCTTGACCCGCAAATTAGGCCCGACATGGTGGCGATGATCGCTGTTTCAAGCGCGATGCTGCTGGCTGGCGTGCCGTTCGATGGCCCAGTAGCCGGTGCGCGCATCGGCTTGGTTAACGGTAAGCTCATTGCTCAGCCGCAAACCGATGTTTTAGCAACCAGCGACCTTGACCTTGTTGTAGCGGGCACCAAAGACGCCGTTATGATGGTTGAAGCCGGCGCTAATCAGGTTGATGAAGCCACAATGGTAGAAGCCATTCGCTTGGCTCATGAAACCATCCAGCCCGTGCTTGCTCTACAAGAAGCTTTAGCTGAAAAAGTTGGTGTTACCAAAAAAGAATACGAATTATATCTGCCCGATGAAAGCCGCGAAGAAAAAGTCAAAGCTTTTCTTAAAGGCAAGCTTGGCGAGAACGTCCGTGGTGGTTTTCAAGAGCGACGGGCTGCACTTAAGGCGCTCGAGGATGCGCTATTTGAAGAATTTGTCCCCAGCGATGCTGACCACGCTGAAAAATTTGCCTGGCACGAAGCTTTTGATGCTCTTATTAAAAAAGAAGTACGCCGCGGCATACTTGAAGATGGCGTTCGGCCCGATGGTCGCAAGCCAGAAGAAATCCGCCCGCTTTCCAGCGAGGTTGGCGTATTACCACGAACCCATGGTTCGAGTATTTTTACGCGGGGTACCACTCAGGCGCTGAACATCACCACGCTGGCTCCACTCAGTTACGCCCAGATGGTCGACACCATGGAACTCGACACCGAGCGCCGCTTTATTCACCACTACAACATGCCCGGCTATACTGTAGGTGAAGTTCGTCGTCTTGGTAGCCCTGGTCGTCGCGAAATTGGCCACGGTGCTCTTGCCGAACGAGGGTTACGCGCGGTTATTCCAAGCGAGGAAGAATTTCCTTATACCATCCGGACGGTTTCAGAGATCCTAAGTTCCAACGGTTCTACCAGTATGGCCAGTGTCTGTTCGAGCTGTCTTAGCTTAATGGATGCCGGCGTGCCAATTAAAGCGCCAGTTAGCGGTATTGCCATGGGCCTCGTCACTGATGGTAAGGACAAGTCAATTATTCTAAGCGACATTCAAGGCACCGAAGATTTTGCCGGTGATATGGACTTCAAGGTAGTTGGTACCAACCAGGGCATTACCGCATTACAGATGGACATCAAAATTAAGGGTATTACCCCCGAGCTCATGGCCCGGGCGCTTGAACAAGCTAAGAAGGGCCGGTTGCACATTCTCGAGCACATGCTCACCACAATCGCCGAACCCCGCAAAACCATCAGCCAGTACGCGCCCCGTATTGAGAAACTTATCATCAATCCAGAGAAAATCGGGGCGGTTATTGGTAAAGGCGGTGAGGTAATCAACAAGATTACATCAGAAACTGGCGCTGAAATTGACATCAAAGATGACGGCTTGGTAACAATCTCAGCTGTCGACACCGCCTCGATTGAAAAAGCCCTTGATTGGGTAAGGGCACTCACCGAGGAGCCTGAGGTCGGAAAGATTTATAAGGGGGAAGTGGTAAAAATCATGGACTTTGGTGCCTTCGTAAACATCATGCCTGGTATCGATGGCATGGTGCACATTTCACAGCTCGCCGACCACCGAGTTGAGAAGGTGACTGATATCTTGCGCGAAGGGCAAACCGTTACCGTCAAATTGATGGCTATCGACGAAAAAGGTCGCTTAAATCTTTCAATGAAAGACGTTGACCAGGCGTAGCTAGTAAAAGCTTTCCGTCTGTGCTACAATAGAGGGTAGCTAGAAAGAGGTGCTGCAAGCGGCAATTCACTTCTGCTCTCCTTTACTTGTAACATGAATGATAAAGATAATGTCACGATTTACCGATAGGGCGGCGAAAAACGCATATTTGATTTTTGGAGTCATAGTCATACTGCGGCCATTCGTTGAGATTGTCATTCTCAAGCGACAAGATCTAGGAGCGATAGTCGGCGTCACGCTTATCAATGCCGTCACGGCAGCGGCGGCGGTGTACGCGCTTGAAAGATTGGTAACGAAAAAATGACCATCAAAAAACAAACTCTTCTTGATCAAATTAAGGCAGATATTCTCAACCAGAATATCTGCCCAGATTTGGCCAAGACAGCTACTAACTTAGTAATGGGCGATGGTAACGTCAATGCCAAGATCGTTTTTATCGGTGAAGCGCCTGGCAAGAACGAAGACCAACAAGGCCTGCCATTTGTAGGCGCGGCCGGAAAGTTCTTAAACGAAATGCTGGCAAGCATACAGCTTGAGCGCCAAGACATTTACATTACAAATATTGTAAAATACCGACCACCAAACAATCGCGACCCGCTGCCAGATGAGAAAAAGGCTTTTTGGCCATTTCTCGTCCGACAGCTCGACGTGATTGAGCCTGAAATCATTGTGACGCTCGGTCGCCATAGTATGGAGTACTTTTTACCTGGCATGAAGATAAGTCAGATCCATGGCGAACCAAAGCGCATCACTATAGGGAAGCGAAAAACGGTCATTGTGCCGCTTTTTCATCCGGCAGCTGCACTTTATAACGGCAGTCTTCGCCAAACGCTTCTTGATGATTTTTCACGCATTCCAAAAATAATAACCCTTATAGAAAGTGAAAGGAATAACTAACTTATGGGACAACGACGACTAGGAGAGCCACAAGGTGACGATCTCCGCAAACGACATAATGGGCAGCAAAAACAACGCCCGCAACAACAAAATACCGTACTAGCAAAAACCAGCACTCGCCGCGGCGAAGCGCAACGGGCGCAGCGCCGCACCAGCGAGAATGTTAATACGATTGCCTCACAGCACGTGATTAATATTCCGGTAAACAAATCGGTCTATAATGGCTATGGCGGCCGCCAATTTAGTATGGCCGATCAACGAAAGCCACGACCGAACGGCGCCCCAACTCTAAAAGTTATCCCGATCGGTGGCCTGGGCGAAATGGGTATCGGGAAAAACATGATGGCACTCGAATACGATAATGACATTATTGTTATCGATATGGGGTTTCTTTTTCCCGGTGCCGATTACCCGGGTATTAACTACATCGTACCAGACATCGCCTATCTTGAAGAGCGCAAGCACAAGATTCGCGGCCATGTATTTACCCACGGCCACCTCGACCACATTGGGGCTTTCCGCCATTTAATCCATCGCATCCCGGCTCCTGTGTATGCATCAAAATTTACCATGGGCATGCTTGAAAAAACTATGGAAGAAGCGACCAGCGGCTTTACGCCCGACATGAATGTCATGAATCCGGATATTCATGAAAAAGTGCAGCTTGGTGATAGCTTCTCGATCGAGCTTGTGCGTGTGAATCACTCGATCCCAGATGCAACCGCAGTTGTTATCCGTACCCCCGTTGGCGTTTTGGTGCATACTGGCGACTGGCGCTTTGAAGACAAGCCGGTTGACGGTCACGTGTTTGATTTAGCTCGTCTCACCGAGATTGCTTCGAAAGAAGGCATTCTTCTGCTGATGAACGAAAGCACTAACTGTGAATCGGAAGGTACTCATACTCATGGGGAATTTGATATTAAACAGAGTTTCCAAGAGATTATGGATCGGCATCCGAATAACCGCTTGATTATTTCCAGCTTCTCCAGTCAAATCCACCGTATCCAGATGATTCTGGAGGCGGCGCATGCACACGGGCGCAAAGTTGCGTTTGCGGGGTATAGTATGATCCAAAACCTCGAAGTTGCCTTGCGCTCAGGGGTCATAAAAGTACCAAAAGATACCATCATGAAAATGGAAGATATCATTAAGATGCCCGATGGCAAAGTGACGATTGTCTGTACCGGCTCGCAGGGTGAGTTTAATGCCGTGCTCAACCGCATGGCTAGCGGCGCTCACAAGCACATCAAGGTAAAAAGCACCGATTTAATCGTGCTGAGCTCAAACCCAATTCCGGGTAACGAAAAGTACGTGGTCCGCACCGTTGATGGCCTGATGCGCGAAGGTTCGGATGTCTTCCAAAATGGCAAGTCACATCTTGATAACACCGGCCCATTGCACCTTTCGGGTCACGGCTATTACGACGACCACGTCAAGTTCATCAATGCGCTTAATCCGAAATTCTACCTACCAATTCACGGCGAGTTCCACATGCTTGTACATAACGCCGAGTTAGCCGAAAAAGAATGCGGCATTCCGAAGGAAAACATCTTTGTGTGCGATTCGGGTGACGTTTTGGAAATTACCCACGAAAAAACAGCTAAAAAGAGCGGCCGTATACCTGTGGGTGGTGTTATGTATGATGATAGCGGCGCCGAGGTAAGTGAGATTGTCCTCAAAGACCGTCTTCACATGGCAAATGAGGGGATGTTTGTGGTGGTGCTGACTGTTAGTCGCCAAAACGGCCGACTGCTTACCAGCCCAGATATCATTTCGCGCGGATTTATTTACCTCCGCGATAGTGAAGAGTTGATGAATCTTATTCGGCAGTATTTGAAGCAGAAGGTTGCCCGTAGCTTTGGGGGGCGCAAGCCAGATCTCGATGTCTTGAAAAAAGAACTCAAAGATGAGATCACCCATATTTTGTACGACCAAACGCACCGCACACCAATTGTGATCCCAGTTATTAACGAAATCAACCCACAACAGGCTACAGCACCCCAGCCACCGCGCGATGCCCAAAAGCCAGTTCGGCTGCCAAAGAAACCGCTTTACCAGAAGCACGAAAAGCCAGTGGTTACGGATGAAGTAGGTGCCTAAGATAAAGCCACTAATAGGTGTATAAATAAAAGAGCCCCGAGACCGATAGGGTCTATCGTTCTCGGGGTTTTTTGCACTTGCAGCCTCCTTGGTAGAAATGCTGGCCCTATACGGTGGCAATAGGGATCGTAAGGCTTGATTCCGAGCTTACGTGCCGCTCGCGCACCGATAGTGGTTTCATCACCGGCGCTTGTTACGTAGGAGAAACCCAACCACAGGACAACTCCAGTCAAGCCAAGCAAAGCGAGCAAGCCCAACACGAGCCAGCGCATACGCATAACTCCTCCTCGCGACTAAGACCTTTCGAAGCCTATTTATATCATATCATAAATTCTTATTTATACTAATATCAATATCGAAGATTTATTATATGATATGTATTGCTTTTTATTGTAATTAGTACTATAATAAGCATAAGAACTACCTCGACATAAACAGGGGTAGGGCGTATAATAAAGATATCTATGCCAAAAAAGAAAAAAACATCGAAAAAAACCGCTAAATCTGCTCATCACAGCTTGCCTTCGGGTTTCTGGTCGCAAGTTGGAGCAATACTCTTGATCGCCATTGCGGTGCTGTTGGTTATTGGGATGTTCCAAGCTGGCGGACCAATTGTTGCGTGGTTGTATGAAGCTGGCCTGAAAACCGTTGGGTGGGCGATTTACGTGGTGCCGGTGCTATTTGTGTTTGTGGCGGTGAAAATATTTCAGGCAGAGAACAATCGCCTGCCGGGTATTATGCAATTTGCGACGGGTTTGCTGCTGGTCTGGATTGCTGGTTTTCTGAACTTATTTATAAACGACCCCAAGAGCCTTGATACTTCGTTGGCACTCCAGGGCGGTGGCTTTGCTGGCTGGTTGGTCGACCAAGGTTTACTGGCGCTGCTCAACACAACCACCGCCGGGTTTGTGCTGGTAATACTCATCTTCATTACTAGCCTGTTCGTGCTTCGTATCTCACCGATTAGCGTGATTCGGGCTATTGCCGATGCCTTTAAGCAGGACGAAAATTCCATTGAAGTTAAAAATGCGCTCACAGCTCGCCGAATAGCAGAAGCCGAAACCAGAAAAGCTGCGCCGATTGGTGAGCTAAAATTAAACGAAGGTGTGCCGACACTGTCGAGCAGCCACGATGAGCCCGAAAAAACCAAGCCATCGCGACTTTCTACCTTGCGCGGCAGTGTTGAACGCGATAAGGCGGCCGAGGAACAATCCGCTCTCACCACCGCCAGCGACCCCAATTGGCAACCGCCAAGCCTTGAACTGCTTGAAAAGAAACAAAGCCCGGCCGACGCTGGTGATGTAAAGCATAATGCCCAGACTATTAAAGATACTTTGGCAGAATTTAACATTGATGTTGAGATGGAAGGGGCAAATATCGGGCCAAAAGTAACCCAGTATACCCTAAAGCCACCGAGTGGCGTAAAACTTACCCGCATCACTGCGCTCGAGACCAACATCGCACTTAATCTAGCGGCACAAAGCTTGCGTATTGAAGCGCCGATTCCTGGGCAGCGAGCGGTTGGTATTGAGGTGCCAAACCGTAAAGCGGCCGACGTTCGTTTGCACGGTATTCTTAGCGCCAAGCAGTGGAATACGTCAAAGGAGCCCTTAGCATTCGCGGTCGGTAAAGATATTGCTGGCGATGCGGTGGTAGGCGAACTTAATAAAATGCCGCACTTACTGATTGCTGGGCAAACTGGTTCGGGTAAGTCGGTCATGATCAACACGCTGCTCACCAGCCTGCTGTACCGCAATAGCCCGGCCGACATGAAGCTTATTTTAGTCGACCCAAAGCAAGTAGAAATGGCCCCTTACGAAGATATCCCGCATCTTTTGACGCCAATTATTACCGATCCCGAAAAATGCATCAGTGCCCTAAAATGGGCAGTCAATGAAATGGAGCGACGTTACAGCTTGCTTGCGGGCGAAAAACTGCGCGATATTAAAAGCTACAACCAGCGCAAACGCGAAGAAAGCATGCCCTACATCGTTGTGGTAATCGATGAGTTAGCCGATCTTATGATGCTGGCGGCGCGCGACGTCGAAGCGTTGATTGTTCGTTTGGCGCAAAAAGCCCGAGCCGTTGGTATTCACTTAGTGCTCGCGACGCAGCGCCCGAGTGTCGATGTTATTACTGGTTTGATCAAAGCCAATGTGCCGGCCCGAATTGCCTTTACCGTTGCTAGCCAGGTCGATAGTCGAACGATTCTTGATCAAATTGGTGCCGAAAAACTGCTCGGTCAAGGTGATATGTTGCTGTTAACCCCAGGCATGAGCAAACCCAAGCGTATTCAAGGTGCTTGGGTAATGGATGAAGAAGTCGTAAAAATAACCGATCACCTCCGCATGCAGCAAGCACCGCAATACGACGATGAAATTATTGCCCAGCCGGTTCAGCTGAACGGTAAGGGTGGCGTCGTAATGGACTTCGACGGCGGCAACGATGACGATATGTATAAAGAAGCGGTGCGGGTAGTCGTTGAAAGCGGGAAGGCTAGCGCCAGTTTATTACAGCGGCGCTTACGGGTTGGCTATGCCCGGGCTGCTCGCTTAATCGAAACCATGGAAGAACAGGGGATCATTGGCCCGGCTGATGGCGCCCGGCCGCGTGAGGTATTAATCAGCAGTCTCGACGACCTCTCGACAGCGGAAGCCTAATAGCTTACTATCAAGGTGGTTGCGCGACTCGATAGGCGGCAAGTATGGAACTTTCTTTTGGCAGACTTATTGTAGGCGTGAATCGTCAAGCAAAAGAACAGCTTTGTCGATTTATGCCACAAAGTATGACTCCGGACTTTATCAGGCAATGTGAAGAAATCGGAAATAAAAAAGAGACCATCCTACTGCTAGGGTCACTGAATGGGTATATTTATGACGTAGCAGTCCTGCGGCATAATATTTTCTTGCGAATCGTTCGAGAACAGGGGAACTTTACGCTTAAAGAAGTGCAAGCGTACGTTCAAAAAAACAAGTTGCCTTCACTATACGTGGTTTTTAAGCCCGACAGAGCCACAGATGAGACCGTGCAAAAAATTATCGACAGTAATTTCATGAGGGGTCGAGCCTGGGATTATAACCTTAACCTCCCGAGACGTTAATGAGCGGTCTCTAGGTTGAGCCACAGAGAAGGTTAGCTTGTAACTGCTTCGGCCGTAGCGAAAGCTGCGGCATTTTTCATACTTGATGATCCACCCATTTCACGGTATAATTAAGAAGTTATCAACTCAGCTCAAGATATAGCTTGAGCATCCAGACGGATTCCAAAGGAGGACCTATGAGAGAGTACGAATTAACCGTACTGTTACACCCAGATTTAGAACTAAATCTGGACGCACCACTTGAAAAGGTGCGCAAAATTATCACCAACAATGGTGGTGAGATTGCCAAAGAAGACAATTGGGGTAAAAAGCGACTCGCTTACCGAATCGCGCGTGAAGACTTTGCCGTCTACATGTACTTCGAGCTAAAATTACCCCCAGAAGCATTACTAAAAATAAGTAATACTTTAAATATTACCGACGAAGTGTTACGCTATTTACTCGTAGCAAGCGATCCAAAGGCCAAGCTTGCACAAGAGGCCAAGGAAGCTAGAGAAGCGAAAAACGACAAAGAAAAAGAAGAGGAGTAGGGGTTATGGCAAAGAGTATCAACCAAGTCATTCTAATGGGGCGCTTAACTCGCGACCCTGAGCTGCGAACGACACCAAACGGAAAGAATGTATGCAGCTTTTCACTCGCTGTCGATCGTGCATACGGACAAGATGATTCGGCTGATTTCTTTGATATCACTGCCTGGGACAAATTAGGTGAACTGGTCAACCAATACCTTAAAAAAGGTCGCCGCTGCCTGGTACAGGGCCGGTTAAGCTACCGTGCCTGGGAACAAGATGGCCAGAAGCGAAGTAAGGTTGAGGTAATCGCTGAAGACGTTACCTTCCTAGATGGCCCAAATGATGGCGCCGGTTCGCCTGGGAACCAGAGCTCGAGTGCTCCCAAAAAGAACAACGATGTCGTTATTGAAGACATCGACAACAAACCAATTGATTTAAGTGAGATTCCATTCTAAGGAGTAATATATGAAACCACGACGTTTTAAGAAGGATGCACCCGCATACTTTGATTACAAAGATCCAAAAACACTTTTGCGTTATATCAATCCATACGGCCAGATCGAACCAGCAACCAAAACTGGTTTAACTGCTAAACAACAGCGCCAATTGACGACCGCCATTAAGCGAGCACGTCACCTTGCTCTGTTGCCATTCATTACTAGCAATTAGAGAAACTGACCATGTATTCAGTAACGGATCTCAAAAAAGGTACCGTCATTCAATTAGATGGGCGACCATTCAAGGTAATTGAGTATTCTCAAAAGGTAATGGGACGCGGTGGGAGTATTGTGAACGTAAAACTAAAAAACCTGATTGATGGTTCAGTTTTACCAAAAACCTTTAAAGGTGCCGAGAAAATCGAACCGGCTGAAGTAACTATGCAAAGCGTCCAGTACCTATATACTGACGGCGATGACTATTACTTCATGGATCCGGAAACCTTCGAACAATTCCAGCTGGCAAAAGATACAATCGAAGAAGCTCTTCCTTACCTAAAAGAGGGCGACATGATGTCTCTGCAATTTTTCGATGGCAAAGTAATCAACCTTGAGCTACCAAAGAACCTTTTCCTAAAAGTAACTTACGCCGAGAACGTAGTCAAAGGCGACACTACCAGTAGCGTACTGAAAGACGCAACGCTTGAAACCGGACTAGTCGCGAAAGTACCTGCTTTTATTAAGACTGGCGATGTGATTAAGGTTGATACTCGAACTGGCGAATACCTCGAACGCAAAAAGGACGCCTAATAGCATGACCCGCCAGCGGCTCGACCAAGAACTGGTTCGTCGCAAACTAGTGCAAAGTCGCTCGCAAGCTGAGAATTTTATTCGGCTTGGAAAAGTAGTGGTAAATGGGCGAGTAGTGAAAAAAAGTGGCTTTGCGGTGACCAACGATACGGCGATACTTTTAGCCGCTGAAGAGCGATATGTATCGCGGGCCGGGCTGAAGCTAGCGAGTGTCGCGACGACACTTGGGCTTGATTTTGCTGGCAAGATTATTTTGGATGTTGGAAGTAGTACCGGAGGGTTCACTGATTACGCCCTGCAGCACGGTGCAGCTAAAGTATATGCAGTTGATGTTGGCACCGACCAACTACATGCTTCATTGCGGCCGCATCCCAGAATTGAATTGTACGAAAAAACTGATATCCGCACGGTGAACACGACCTTGCCTAATGCTCCAAAGTTGGGCGAGGTACCAGATATTATTCTTATCGACGTCTCGTTCATTAGTATTCGTGAAATTTTGCCACATCTGGCAACCCATATTGCGGGGAAGCATACGCAAGTAATCGCCATGGTAAAACCCCAATTCGAAGCCGGTAAACAGCAAGTGAATAAAGGGGTGATAAAAAACGACACTATTCGCAGGAAAATTCTTAAAGATTTCGAGACTTGGGTAAGGCAGTGGTTCCTTATAAAAAATAAAGCCGATAGCGAAGTTAGTGGCGCAAAAGGTAACCGCGAGCGTTTTTATGAATTAGTGCTATAATACCTACCACAAGCTAGGTAAATGAAAAATAAAAATATACATAAAAAAGCTTCAACGCGACCTTGGTGGCAGACTGCAGTATTCATTGCCGGGGTGTTGTTTGGAGTGGTGATTCTTGGACAATTTCTTTATCCGACTGAACGTGCTCTTCCATTTACGCGGGTTTCTGGTGTTGATGTCGGCGGCAAATCAGCCAGTGAAATAACTGGAATCTTAGAGCGCCAATTTCAGCGGAAGGTCGTTTTTACAGCAGAAGGCCAGCAAGTTGCTGCGGTTAGTCTGGCGGACATCGGTGTTGCGTTACGCCTGAAAGAAACTACCCAAGATACGGTTCGCTATACCCCGGGCGAGCGGTTGCTGCCATTTTCATTATTTTTGAAGAATGTTTTACAGCCCGAAGCCACTCTGCGCTACCGGCTTGATATGGTAAAGTTGCAGCAATTTGTCAAGAATACCCTCCTTCCTATATGTAATAAAAAGCCCATCGACGCCTCGCTGCATATTGTAGCCGACGAAATAACCGTAAAAGGAGGCAGTAAAGGCCGAGAATGTCGTGAATCGGAAGTAGTAGCCGCAATTCGACAGTCGGCACTAAAGCCAGAAATCGCTTTACCGTCGAAGGTATTGCTGCCGACGCGTGACAGGGCAATGTTTGAGCCACAGGTCGCCAAGGCACGAGAAAAAATTACGCAGGGAATGACGATTATAGTAGAGGGGCGGCCAACGGTAATACCTAAGCCAGTACTGGCAAGCTGGTTTGTGTTTCAGGAAGAACCCCAAACAAAGCAGATTAAATTAGGTGTGCACCAAGCCAAGCTATCGCAGTACCTGGCACAGTTAAATAGTACAATTCATAAAGACGCTATAGCGCATCAAGTATTTATTATCGATGGTAAGCCAGAGCGGCGGGTCGAGGGCAAAGAGGGGAGAACGCTCAATATCACACAAACAGCTGCGGCGATATCGAACAGCCTTACTGCGCCGGGTGGGTCAGTAAGTATTACGGCAATCATCAGCCGAGTGACGCCACGCACTGAATATATTCGCGATTACAGCGGCTCGCAGGCTGGATTAAGCTTGTTACTGCAAGATTTAGTAGCTGAGAAAGGACAGTACGGTATTACTGTTGTCGAACTTGCAGGCAAGCGTCGTCAGGCTCATGCAAATGGAGATTATATTTTTACCACCGCCAGCACCTATAAAATGTTCGTCGCTTATTCGGTATTGAAGCAAATTGAAGCTGGTCTTATTAAATGGCACCAACCAATCAGAGGTGGCATGGACACGATTGCTTGTTTTGACGAGATGATTCGCTATTCACTCAACCCCTGTTCCTGGACGTTTAAAGACATGGTCGGTGGTTGGGCCAGAATTGAGGCGCAGATGAGAAGTTTAGGGTTAACGAACACATATTTAGTGCAGAATAATTTGCGCTCAACTTCTAATGACGAAGCTTTATTCTTAAAACGTCTCGAGGAAGGAACCTCGCTCACTGGTCAAAGTCGACAGTTCTTGCTGCGGCTATTCCGTGAACAAATTTATAGAAGCGGTATCCCAAGTGGTGTGTCCTGGCCGGTGGCTAACAAAATCGGCTTTCTAGAAGGTTTTCTGCACGATGTCGCCATTGTCTATTCACCAAAAGGGACATATATTTTGGCTGTCATGACCTATGGCGGATCGTGGTGGCAAATTGCCGATGTAGCTCGCCGCGTGGATGCAGTTATGCAACGCTAGCTAAACATTAAAGCGAAACTCTACTACATCATTTGGTTGCATAATATAGTCTCGCCCCTCGGTCCGCACCTTGCCAGCAGCTTTCGCGGCAGCCTCTGAACCTGCCGCTATGAGGTCGTCATAATCAACAATCTGCGCCGCAATAAAGCCACGTTCAAAGTCACCATGAATCACACCGGCGGCTTGCGGGGCAGTGCTGCCTTTCTTAATTGTCCAAGCCCGGACTTCTTTCTCGCCAGCGGTCAGATAGCTTTGAAGCCCAAGAATATTGTAGGCCGTAGTGATCACCTGGAAAAGACCGGGTTGCTCTTGGCCATAACTCGCCAGTAGCTCGGCGGCGTCTTCTTGGCTAAGCCCTTGAAGTTCATGTTCAAGCTGGGCATTTACAAACAGCGCGGTAGCCGGTGCAACCAGGGCGGCTAGCTCAGCTTGTTTTGCATTATTACTCAGGTCTTGCTCATCGATATTAAAAATGTAAATGAACGGCTTGGCAGTCAAAAGGCTTAAGCCGCGAAGATCATCAGGGTTAATGTCGCTACAGGCGCTAATAAGCTTCCCCTCATTTAAGTAATTCAGGGCTTTTTGCATAGTTTCAACAGCTTGGCGCGCTTTTGGATCGGACTTGGCTTGTTTTGCCAGGCTGGTAATTCGCTTTTCAAGGGTTTGGATGTCAGCAAGGATAAGCTCGGTATTGATAATCTCGATATCTTCCTGTGGATGAATTCGGTCGTGAACATGCACGATATCATCGTTATGGAAGGCGCGGACTACTTGGCATATTGCATCGACCTCGCGAATATGCGCTAAGAACTGATTCCCTAAACCCTCGCCCTTGCTTGCTCCCCGAACTAATCCAGCGATATCAACAAAAGTGACGGTAGCGGGGACGATTTTTTTGGCGTTGTACATATCAGCTAATTTTTGTAGCCGGGGGTCGGGAACAGGTACAATTCCAGTATTGGGTTCAATGGTAGCAAATGGATAATTAGCCGCAAGAATGTTGTTATTAGTTAAGGCGTTAAACAGGGTTGACTTCCCAACATTTGGAAGGCCCACGATGCCAATAGAGAGACTCATACGATAATCATATCATAACAGAGGTAAGAAGCTAATCTTTTATATTAGTTGCTGCGACACCAAGACATCCTATTCGAATCTACGATTCTCACGATGTTCTCATCTAAACTTTGACATACTGAATCACGTAAGGAGAAATATATGTACGAAGAAATAATCTCAATTGCAGGTGAATACCTCATTTATTTGTTGCCCTTCATTGGTCTTGCTGCTTGGCTGGTGCTTCCAAAGCAACGAAAATTTAGAATGGCTTGGCATGGAATGATAGCAGTAGGGCTAGGTTTTTTAATTGCTTTTATCGCGGGCGAACTGGTCTATAACCCTCGCCCGTTTGTCACGCTCAACATTGAGCCTATTTTTTATCACGAAGCAGATAACGGCTTTCCATCAACGCACATGTTAGCGGCTTCTCTTATCGCGGGAGTAACGTATCTATCCTCTCGTAAATTTGGAATAGTGATGATGATATGCGCTGCGGCCATTGGCACCAGCCGAGTGTTAGCATATGTGCATTCATGGACTGATATTCTCGCATCGGCTTTAATCGTGGCGATATCAGTATTTGCTGCTCACTGGATTGTAGCAAGACTTCCTAAGCGAATTGTCTACTTGGGCACTACCGATCCGGTATAGTAGAAGTATGAGAGTTCTTCTAGTAGAAGATAACGTGCGGTTAGCTTCGTTAACGAAACGGGCCCTAAAAGAGGAGGGATATGCAGTTGATATCGCCGAGAATGGCCAAAGCAGTCTCGATCTAGTGGATATTTATGAATACGATCTCGTTGTTCTTGATTTAACACTGCCCGATATTGATGGAATTGAAGTATGCAAAACAATCCGAAATTTGCACAAGATGCCGATTATTATGTTGACCGCGCGGGAAAGCACCTTTGATCGTGTTGCAGGCCTAGATAGCGGCGCCGATGATTATCTTGTTAAGCCATTTACATTCGATGAATTGCTGGCACGCATACGGGCAGTATTACGACGTCGTGCAACGCCGGATCGAGTGGTTATCGAGGCAGGACAGTTGCGTCTTGATGCGGCGCTGCGCACCGTGTACTGCAATGATAAAGCGCTTGGGCTTTCAGCTAAGGAATATACCCTCCTTCAATATCTAATCAGAAAACAAAACCAGGTTGTGTCGAAAACGGAACTACTCGAACATGTGTGGGATATGAACTATGAGGGTCTTTCGAATGTGGTTGAGACGTATATACGCTATCTCCGCCAAAAAATAAAGAATATCGGTGGTGATGCAGAACAGATTAAGACAATCAAAGGACAAGGCTACCTGCTTCAGGCATGAAAAATCCAAATACGCCCATAGGAAAGCTCACCATAGTTTATATAACGGTACTGTGCCTGGTTATTCTTTTTGTAGGTATGATGACGTACGTTATTGTAAATTTTTCTCTAGAAGCCTATGGTGCGCGCATGTACCAAGAAACTGTGAAAACGGACACTTTAGAGAATGGTCCTGAAGCAGTCAGGCGTGTTGCAGATGTATTGATCGATAGAGAGCTCGACCGCTTGCGCAGCTATATACTTATTTTTAGTGGCATAGCGGCAGTAATTGCACCTTTTGTGGCCTATTATTTGGCACGAAAATATACAGAGCCGGCAATACGTGCTCAAGAAAGGCAGCGACAATTTATAAGCAACGCAGCTCATGAGCTTCGTACACCGCTCGCACTAGTTACAGGCGAGCTTGATCTTGCCCTAAGACAATCTCGCTCAACAGAAGAGTATCGGGTGGCGATAGAGAATAGTCGAAACGAAATATTAGAAATAAACCGTCTTACCGACCAGCTTTTACTCCTGGGTCAACTCGACGAGATAAAAGAAGTAAAGAGAGAAAAGGTTGCTATCTCATCATTAATTCAAAAGTTAGTAAACGATAAGGCAACTGTATTTGAGTCTAAAAACTTACAAATAGAGCTGTCTATCCATTCCGATGTACCCGTGAGTCTAAACACTGATTTATTCAGCATTGCCGTCATGAATTTGTTGGATAACGCCATAAAGTATGCATCCCCAGGCAGTACAGTGAAGGTTAGTGTGAGTTTTGATTCTATGGTCCAAATTGTTATAAGCAACCAAACTGACTACGCTCCGTCCAGCCGTGAATTGCAGCGTCTTTCTGAAAGATTTTATAGATTAAATACTGCCAGAAGTCGTGGTTTCGGCTTAGGTCTAGCCATTACTCGAACTATCATTGAGAAGCACGAAGGAACAGTAAGGCTATCGGCGCAAAGCAAGAAGTTTATTGCGAAAATCACACTTAAGGCTGCCCGCAGTTAATTCAGGTGCCAGTAGACCTGTCGCTTTATATCACCCACGAGTCCCGCTTGCTTTTATTGCGATGCCAAGTTAAGCTTTGTATAAAGATAATGCTTAATTAAGTAATGCTATGGCGTATCACAAAAAAAAGAAAAAACCTAAGAAACAATCACACCTCTTTATTATAGCGGTCGTTATCGTGGCTGTTTTAGCCGCGGGCGCCGGCGGGTTGTTTTATTATCTGCAATCGCAAAGGAATAGCCAGCAAAATCAACCACCCGCTAAAGAAAAGACGCCCGAGCAACGTGTGGATGAAGTATCCAACAAGGCTCAAGGTCAAGCAGCGACTGGTAATATTGCTGGTGCGTATAAA
This sequence comes from Verrucomicrobiia bacterium, assembly GCA_035629335.1. Classification (NCBI taxonomy): domain Bacteria; kingdom Pseudomonadati; phylum Verrucomicrobiota; class Verrucomicrobiia; species Verrucomicrobiia bacterium. The sequence continues at coordinate 973,992 of DASPIB010000001.1, read as the reverse complement.
ACTTACGACGAAGAGATTGCCAAAACCTCTGATAAAAAACTCCAAGCGTGGTTACTTGTTAATAAGGCCACCGCGGCTATAAATGGCAAAAAATACGACGATGCGGTTAATTTCGCGCGTCAAGCCGAAGCTTTGGCGCCGAGCTACTCTACGAGCCTTGCGATGGCGCAAGCAACAGAGGCCAAGGGTGATAAAATAGCGGCTGCACAACACTACAAAACAACCGCTGAACGATATAAAACAGAAGCAAAAGACCTTCCGTTTTACGAAGCTGACTTAGAAAAATTCAATACAAAAGCAAGAGAATTGGCGCAGTAGTATGAAGTTTAGTATAAAGTTTAGTATAAAGCAATGGCTACTACTGGTATTGGTCGGATCTGGCTTTTTTATGATCGGCAGCGGCATGTCGGCCGGCGCATTCCCAATCTTTGGCAGAGGAGAGCACAGCGGCTATTTTACTGGCGGTTATGTTCGAGCCGGGGCAACGAACGTGCTTCCGAGTTATGGCGCGCCGTGTAACTTAAGAACAGATCAATATGTACGCGCCGGTGATGCCATTCCGCGGTTTATCGATAGCGTTGATGAGTTTATGAATTATTTGCGTTCTGAATACAATGGTTGTGCACATCGACGAACTGGGGTGGCCTTTATTGTGCATACCATGCTAGGCCGAAGCGGCGGTAGCGTTGGCCGAGATGTCTCGGGTGCAGATTTTGCTGACCTTGACCGACGGCTACGTTCGCCCCACCTGATAATTCATTGGAATACTATCGTGACACATTCGATAAACAGTTATTATAGTAATAACCACAACGATACAGCCTTTTATCGTCACAACAAAAGCGAATCAGGTATTCTTATAGTCGATCGACGCAACGGCGGAGTGTTGTATGAAATTCTTCATGCCTGTGCCAACCCCATGGGCGCATCAGTCGGATTACCTTATGTACCGCAATGGCACGCTGGCGGATCGGGGTTCATTCAAAAGGATGACGGAGCAGGCAACTTTGGCGGTAATCTTGGTACTGGGGTGAACAATGCCCGTCCGGGGGAGCGATATCGTTTTAATCACCGTATATTTAACCAAGGACCAGAAGCCTTAGATCGAAACATCGACACCTGGTACGACTACGCCTACCCTGGGAGTGTTGTGAGTCGGGTTGATCAGCGCACGCTAGGCTTTGGCGTCGGCTCAGGCCAAACAATTCGTGATATTTGGCACGAAACACCAGTAATTCCGGCTAATGCCGGTGGTGAACGCTACTGTAGTCGGGCATACTTTTCGCCGGCTGCATACAACAACCCGAGCATTGGAGGGGGGCCAGAATTGTGCGTCAATGTGCCATTCAGCTACGCGCTAACTCCAAGAGTTTCTACCGGTGGCGATTCAGGGACTAGTGTCGAGCAGGGCTCTCGAGGTACTAATGTTGATTTCCAGGTTGATAATGACGGTCCGACTCAGAGCCGCCCATCTCGCTGGCAGTTAATCCGCTTTGATGTGCGGCCAGGTTCACCGGGCTCTTCCGCCACTCAAAGAAGCCCGAATAATAACAGCGATGGTTGCACTACACACAACGCTCGTCCCGGCGTGACGAACTGCGATGTTGTGCGCGATGGTACGAATCGCGTATTTGAAGTCGGCAACACTGACTTGGGGCAATTGGTGCATGACACTGGTGACGTGCCAGTTGGGACACGAATTTGCTTCGTCCTCTCTGTTAGCTGGCCAACTCAAGTGAATAACCCGAGCTGGGGACATAGTCAGCCTGCCTGTATTGTTGTAGTGAAAAAACCAAAGTTGCAGGTGCATGGTGGTGATCTTTGGGTGGGACGACAATTTATTGATGACACTAACCCACGCGCGCCAGCCGACATTATTACCAGTACCAGTAATGCAGGTGGTCGGCTCTATGGCAGCTGGGCAGAATACGGTATTTTGGCAACAGGCAGTGTTACGGGGATGAGCTCGGGTGCTGGCTTGGCGGGAGGCGCGCCTCAGAACAGGCTGACGGCCGAACTGCATAAACTAACCTTTGCCAATAAGCCAACCTTTGGCGGCTTTACCTCAGCACCAGTTCGCATTCCTGATTACATCTCAATCTATAATCCCGCTGGCGGTACGGCTGTTGGGCCAACACTTAATCTCACGAGCGCTGCAGACGGGCGATACATTTCAGAAAATAACGTTACTGTTTCAACAAGCGGGAATATCCCATTGCGAAAGGACATCGTCATTCGAGCTAGGACGGTAACGATTAACAGCGATATTAGTTTTCAAGACTCTTACCGTATATTGGGTGATATTCCGCGCATCATAATTATTGCTGATGGTGATGTGCGAATTACACCAAATGTCAAACGAATTGATGCCTGGATAATTACCAAAGGGCAGTTGTTCACTTGTACTGACCCGAAGGATTTGACCACAGAAGTGTGTAAAGAAAAATTAGACTTTAATGGTCCGGTTGTCGCTAAAGATACGAGCCTTCGGCGGACCTTTGGGGCAGAGGCAGGTCATGGTGGTCGTGATACAGCAGCCGAAACGTTCAACCTTCGCCCTGACGCACTCCTGAGGGCTTACGAAAGTGCTCGCCAAGACGAACGAGCACAAACGGTGTATCAGATAGAATTACCACCGCGCTACTAATAACAGACTTGCTATTTTGCATAACGCTTACGTATAATGGAGGCAGTATGGCATTACTAAAATCGGTGGGCGATTACTTTGCACTCGACATTGGCACCACGGCCATCCGTGTCGTACAACTGACACGTGACGGAGCCGATAACTGGACGCTGCAAAAGTACGCTCATGTTCCCGTAGATATTAAGCTTAGTACAAGCGATTCTCCCCAAGCTCTACAAAGACTAGGGGAGGTTATTTCCACAGCTATCGGGCAAAGTGGTATTAAAACCCGGGATGTTGTAATTGGAATTCCTTCTAATAAATCTTTTACAACAGTCGTTGATATCCCAAATATGTCCGAGCAAGAGCTAAAAGGCACTATTAAGTATCAGGCTGAGCAATACATTCCTATGTCGACCGACGAAGCAAAGGTTGACTGGGCGATTCTTGGGCAATCTCTGCATGACCCACAAAAGATTGAAGTGCTGCTTGCAAGCGTAGCTAATAATTACATCGAGAGCCGGCTCGAGCTTATTGAAGGGCTCGGGTTAAATGTCGTTGCTGCTGAACCCGATTCTATTGCTATGGTTCGTTCGTTGCTACCGCCTAAAACACCCGATGCACGGCTGCTTATTGATGTCGGCGATGTATCAACGGATCTCGTCATGACCTATAACGACTCGCCCCGCCTGGTTCGATCAATTCCTACTGGCTTACAGTCATTAGTGAAGGCAGCGGTACAGAATCTTAACGTCCAAGAAAACCAAGCGCAACAGTTTATTCTGAAATTTGGCCTAGCTCCGGATCGGCTTGAGGGGCAAGTTGTTCGAGCCATTGAAAGTACACTTGAACAGTTCACGGTTGAAGTCAATAAGTCAGTAAAGTTTTTTCAAACTCGCTACCCTGACGTTGGAGTCGGCGGGATGTTGCTTTCGGGATACGGTGCGGTGGTGCCGGCTTTTGCCGATTACTTAGCCGCCAAAACCAACATATCTGCTAGTATTGCAAATCCATGGCAAAGGGTAAAAGTGAGCGCCACTGATCAAGAGAAGCTCCAGGCGGTGGCCATGCAGTTTGGTGTTGTCGTGGGCCTTGCGCAGCGAAAGGAAGTCGGATGATTGAATTAAACTTACTCCCCGACGTCAAAAGAGAACTTGTGCGCGCATACCAAGTGCGGCGCCGTACCATTGCCATCATGATTTTAGTGTCAATCATCTCGGTAGGTGCTGTGGTGCTTCTGGCATTGTATGTCTATGGCGGGCAACTGGCGCTTGGTAATATTCTTAACGGCACTATTGAGCAAAAAGCCAAAGAGCTATCTGAAAAGCAAGGGATAAACCAACAGCTTACTATTCAAAACCAACTGGCAGCGCTACCGGAGCTTCATGATGGCAAACTCATGTATTCACGACTCTTTGATTACTTGCCAGTCGTAAACCCGGCTGCCCCCAATAATATCCGCGTAACACGCCTTAGTACTGATGAGACGCAAGGACTTATCACAATCAATGGCTACGGACGCGACTATAAAGCAGTAACAATTTTTGAAGATACCTTAAAAAATGCTCAGCTAAGCTACCAGCAAGATGGCGAGAACAAACAAGAGCCATTCCTGAAAACCCTGACAATGTCACAGGTTGGACTCGGAGAAGACGCCGGAGGCAATAGGGTAGTAACCTTTACCGCGACGCTTGAATACGCCGAGGCTGCTTTCGATCGTAAAGTATCCAATGCAAAAGTCACCGTTCCGACTAGGACAACTACTAATGTTGGGCAAGAAGTGTTTGGCGAGCAGACCGCGGAGGAAGGAGAGAACTGATGGCAACAAAGGTGACAGCGCTAAAGAAACGCCAGCAGATTGCCGCAGCTAATCGCAGCGTGTTTGTATGGACCGCTGTGGCGGCTATTATTGTGGCATTCTCGTTAGTATTATTGCAATTTTTACTACAACAGATGGTCTTTAACGAACGGGTGCTAAATGAAAAACGACACACCGATCATACTTTGTCTCAAAATCTTCAAGCAGCAGATAAATTAAAAGAAGAAGTAAATGTCCTCCTCGCAAACAGCGATTTAGCATCGGTTCGTGCAAAGCCAACGGACTCTAACTTAAACGTAGTACTCGACGCGCTCCCAGCGGAACTCGATAGCTTGAACTTAGGCTCATCACTGCAGAGTGTCTTCCTGGCAGGAACTGTCAGGAGTATCGAGCGACTCAGCGTTACCTCATTAGAGCAAAACGCACCTTCAGAAGAGGATACTGTTGTAGAAGACGCATCAATCAGCCAAACTACACACCAACCACAAGAAATAGGCTTCAGCTTCACTGTGTCAGGCGATTACAACAATATAAGAAACGCTTTACTCGCGCTCGAGCGCTCAATTCGTCCGATCCAGGTATCCTCAATAACCATTGAAGGTAGCGATAGTAACCTAACCGCATCTGTTGAAGCCAAAACATTTTACCAGCCAGCTAAGAAGGTAGAACTAAAGGATAAAACGGTACAACCATGAGAAAGAACGATATAGCGATCATTATCCTCATTGCATCAATTAGCGCACTAGTTGCTTTCTTCATCGGTAAGGCTGTAATTGGCGAACCACAGCAACAAAGCGTAAAAGTAAAAACTATTGAAGCTATTACAACAGAGGTGACACCACCCGAAAGCACTATTTTTAATAAAGATGGCATCAACCCGACGGTCGAAATTAATATTGGTAATCCATCAAATCGCCAACCATTTGGCGAATAGAAGAGGTACTCCTTGGCGCTTTTAACTAATGATCTTCAGGAAAAGTTAAAAGAACTCCTTGTTAACGAGGGGCTTATTTCGGTTAACGATTTGCATAAGTATGAGAAACAAGCAGCCGAAACCAATACACCCCTCATGACATTACTTAGTAAAAACGATGTCATAGATGACGAGTCAATGACACGGGCAGTCGCTCATGTTACTGGCGCTCAGTACGTCAACTTGCTTGATGTTCAAGTTGACCCTAAGATCCTTGACCTGCTTCCAAAAGACATTGCCGAACGCTTCATGGCGGTACCGATTGGCGAAGTGCAAAACCGATTAGCAATCGCCATGCTTGACGCCAATAACGTCCAGGTTGTTGATTATCTCGCAAGCAAGATTGGACGACCGCTAAGAGTATACATTGCTTCAGAGAGCGGTATACGTGGCGTATTGGATCAATACCGCACAGACTTCTCAAGTGTCGATGCGGCAGTCAGTGCGGTACAAAACGAAGACGAGATTGCTCGCCAACGTCGTGAAGAAGGTGATATTAAAACCATCGTCCAAGACTCGCCGATTAGTCGGGCTCTAAGTAAAATTCTTGAGTACGCTGCTCGCAACCGAGCCTCAGATGTCCATATTGAACCACTTGAAACCAGCCTTCGGATTCGTTGTAGAATCGACGGTGTACTCCGGGAGATTATGCAACTCCCTAAGACAATCGAGCCAGCACTGGTCTCGCGCATTAAGATTTTAAGCAATCTCAAAATTGATGAACATCGCATTCCGCAGGATGGTCAGTTTGCGGTGCACGTCGCGGGCAAAGAGATTGACCTTCGTATTGCTATTAGTCCGGTGGTCTGGGGCGAGCAAGTCGTGATTCGTTTGCTCGATAAATCTGGTTCAAGCTTCAAACTTGAAGAAATGGGCTATGCTGGCCGCGCGCTACGGGCAATTCGTAAAGGTATTCGCCGACCAAATGGCATGGTGCTCACTTCAGGCCCAACTGGTTCGGGCAAGTCTACTTCGCTCTATGCGCTGATTCAAGAAATTAAAGATGACACGGTAAATATTGTGACGCTCGAAGATCCTGTAGAATATAAAATCCCCGGCGTCAATCAAATTCAAGTAAATACAGAGGTCGGCTTGACCTTTGCTTCTGGGTTACGTTCAATTTTACGTCAAGATCCAAACATTGTGATGGTAGGAGAGATTCGCGACCGCGAAACAGCCAACTTGGCCGTACAAGCGGCGCTAACCGGCCACTTAGTGTTTAGCACCCTTCACACCAATTCTGCCGCTGGTGTGCTGCCGCGTCTGCTTGATATGGGGGTTGAGCCGTTTCTGATAGCCTCTACGGTCAATACGATTATTGGCCAGCGGCTCGTGAGAAGCGTTGCCCCAGATCGAGACACCTATCAATCTTCCGCACTCGAAACACGGGAAATTATCGATACGGTCGGCCATCTGCTACCAAAAAATAATGCGGATATTCCAAAAGTATCTGAAGATTTAGGCTATAAAAATTTGCCACTTGCACATCAAAAAGCTTATACTTTAGTTAAAGGTAAAGATACATCAAAAACGCCTGGTGGGTACCTTGGGCGAACGGGGTTGTTTGAGGTCATGGATGTGACAACCGAAATCCAAGAACTCATCACAAAGCGCGCCACCAGTGCACAAATCGAAAAGAAGGCCGTTGAGCAGGGGATGGTAACTATGCGGCAAGACGGGTATCTAAAAGTACTCCAAGGGCTGACTACACTCGAAGAAGTTAATCGCGTCACAGCAAGTATTTAAAACAACATAAAAGAAGCATATGAATAACCAAGAACTTAGAATCGAAATCCTTCTCGAAGAAGTTATCCGAAAACGAGCATCAGACCTTCATTTGCAAGTCGGTTTGCCGCCGATGTTGCGTGTCGATGGTTCGCTCGTACCGGTAGCGGGCTATGCGAGTTTAAATGAAGAAGAAGTCGAACGGCTGATCTTCGCAATTCTTGATCAGGATCAACAACAAATTCTTCTAAAGGATAAAGAGTTTGACTTCAGCTTTGCTTTCGGTGATCTTGGTCGCTTCCGAGTGAATGCTTTTCATGAACGGGGCAACCTTGCTGCAGCTTTGCGTCTGATACCTAATGAAATAAAAAGTGTTGCCGAGCTTGGCATGCCGCCAGTAGTCAATTCGTTTGCTAACTACCCTCGCGGACTGGTGCTGATTACTGGCCCGACGGGCTCCGGTAAATCGACAACTCTGGCGTCACTGATTGATAAAATCAACTCAGAGCGCGCGTCGCACATAATCACCATTGAAGACCCCATTGAATTTACACACAAATCAAAGAAGTCGGTAATAGTCCAGCGCGAAGTTCACTACGATACCTTTAGTTTCTCGGCAGCTCTGCGTTCAAGTCTGCGGCAAGATCCGGACGTTGTCTTAATTGGTGAGATGCGTGACCTCGAGACAATCTCTGCTGCTATTACTATTGCCGAAACTGGCCATTTGGTCTTTGCAACTCTTCATACAAATAGCGCCTCACAGTCTATCGACCGCATGGTAGATGTTTTCCCGCCCCATCAGCAGCCGCAAATTCGGGCACAGCTCGCCAATATCTTAATGGCGATTTGTTCACAACGACTAGTTCCCGCTATTGGCGGAGGGCGAGCGGTGGCGGCAGAAATCCTGGTTGCAACCCCTGCAGTCCGTAATATTATTCGCGAAGGTAAAAGCCATCAGCTCGATGCCGTTATCCAAACCGGTGCCGATCAAGGCATGCAATCGATGGATAAAACACTGGTTGAGCTTGTTCAGGGTGGTGCCGTCAGCTATGATGAAGCGCGGAATTTTGCTGTTGATCTTACAGAATTTGACCGAATGATGAGAGGCTAACTCATGCTCAAGTTTGATTACGAAGCTAAGGATCAAAGCACTGGCAAACATGTGCGGGCAACCGTAGAGGCCGAATCAGAGCGAGCGGCGGCAAAGCTGTTGATGGAACAAGGGTTCATTCCAATAAATATAACTGAACAAAGTGAAAAAAAGGGCCTCTTTTCAAGCTTCACTAACAGAATAACCACCAAAGACAAAGTGGTGTTTACGCGCCAGCTTTCGACCCTAATTAGTGCCGGATTGCCTCTAACGCAAAGCCTGACTACTGTTGTCGATCAAACATCTAACAAACGATTGAAATCGGTGGCGCAAGACATTTTAACATCCGTTGAAGCAGGGAACTCATTATCGAATGCCTTCGGGAAGCACCCTGAAGTTTTTGATAAAGTCTACATTGCTCTGATTGCTGCAGGTGAAACGTCGGGCACGCTCGATAAAGCCCTGGAGCGAATCGCCGACCAACAAGAAAAAGACGCCGAGATGATCAGTAAAATTCGCGGTGCAATGGTCTATCCGGTAATTGTGTTAGTAGTCATTATGCTTGTGCTTGGTTTTATGTTGTTTACAATTGTGCCGCAAGTAGAAAAGCTCTATCAAGACTTAAGCCAAGAGTTGCCATTTATTACAGCGATTCTCGTCGGTGCTGCCAATTTTGTTATTCAGTTTTGGTGGGTGGCGGTGATAATTTTGATTGCAGCAGGTTATTTCTTGAAGCAATATCTCGAAACTGATAACGGGCAAACATTTAAAGACAGCACCAAATTAAATTTGCCCATTTTTGGCGAAATGTTCCGTAAACTTTACATGGCGCGTTTCATGCGCACCGGACAAACACTGCTGGCGACTGGCGTACCTCTGCTTGATGCCCTGCGTATTGCGGCCCGGGCTGTCAATAATAGTATTATCGAACGCTCGATCTTGCGTGCATCCGAGAAGGTAAAAGGCGGGAAGGGATTGGCTGACTCACTGCAACATGAAGCTTATATCTTACCGCTTGTGCCACAGATGCTTAAGATTGGTGAACAGTCTGGGCGTATTGACGAAATGATGGGCAAAACTGCCTCGGTGTATGAAAGTGAACTTGATTCGACTATAAAATCAATCTCTACTGCTATCGAGCCCGTGTTAATGGTTGTCCTCGCTATCGTGGCAGGTTTAATGGTGGCTGCCATTTTGCTGCCAATTTATGGCCTAGTTGAAACAATCCGGACCTAGCGAAAAACTTGCTAATTTTAGGGTTTCGATTTACGATATTCATAAGCACAATGAAACGAATAGAAAGGGTGGCTCATAAAAATGAACAAAGTAAATAGCCAAAAAGGGTTCACTATTATCGAGGTAGTGTTAGTGCTAGCAATCGCTGGTCTGATCTTCTTGATGGTGTTTATTGCGCTACCTGCCTTGCAGCGTAATCAGCGCGATCAACAGCGGCGGTCGGATGTTGGCCGCATGATAAGCCAGCTGACGCAGTATCAGACCGATAATCGGGGTAAACTGCCAAGTAATAATAGTGAGTTAAATAATTTTGTCAGCAACTATCTCAGAACAAATGATGAACAATTTGCTGACCCAAACAAGGGTGACTATACTGTTACACTTGGCGCAGCAAGCAGTGAACCGTCTGATGGCGAAATTACATACCATCCTGGCTCAGTTTGCGGTGAAGGCGGTAGCGTCAAGAGCGGTGGTTCAAGAAAAGTTGCCGTTCGCGTCAAACTTGAGGGTGGTCCTATCTTCTGCCAAAACAACTAGTTAAGTGCTACTTGGTAAATAAAAACTCCTGAAAAGGAGTTTTTATTTACTCCATAAACTGTTAGCATAAGAGATATGGAAAACGCACTGGTAATTGGAGGGCTAGCTCTTCTCGGGCTCTGCTTCGGTAGTTTTGTTAATGTGGCAGTATGGCGTATTAAAAACAACAAAAATCTGACCACCGATCGATCGGAGTGTGTTCATTGTCATCATAAACTTGCTTGGCATGACCTGATTCCAGTTATGAGCTGGTTGTGGCTGCGAGGCAAGTGTCGCTACTGTAGCAAGCCGATTAGCCTGCAGTATCCGTTAGTTGAGCTGGCCGTTGCTATTGTTTTTGCCGTATCATACATGGCCTGGCCCTACGACTTAGCGGGCTCTGTCGATTGGATATTCTTCGGCCTATGGCTCATAAGTATTGTGCTGCTCACAATTTTATTTATTTACGATCTCCGCTGGTTTTTATTACCAGATAAAGTGACGTTTCCGTTAATTGCAGTCGGCGTGCTAATGGCTGCGCTTTCGATATATCAAGCTGGGTTAGGGATGGAGGCAGTACTACAAATTCTTCTGGCTGTCGCTATTTTGTCTGGCCTCTACTTAGGGCTCTTTATGGCTTCCAAAGGTCGTTGGATTGGGTTTGGTGATGTAAAACTAGGTATCTTCCTCGGACTGGCGCTTAGTAGTTGGCCTCTCGCTCTTCTTTGCTTATTCTTAGCAAATCTTTTGGGGTGCCTGTACGTTATTCCGGGAATGCTCTTAAGGAAGCTGCACCGAAGTTCACGCATTCCCTTTGGCCCCTTCTTGATTGTTGGATTTATAATTTCGTTTTTGTGGGGCGGCAGTATCATCGATTGGTATTTATCTCTAACTTTTGGTTTCGTGTGATAGCTAATGAGCTTATGCTATAATCAAAACAAAATGAACATAAAAACACAAAACGGTTTTACTATTGTCGAACTGATGCTCTTCTTGGGAATATCAGGACTTTTATTAGTGATGCTTCTTGCCGGGACTACCGTGACAATTCAGCGGCAGCGCTACTCTGACAGTGTCAATTCAGCCCAAAGCTTCTTTCAGCGGCAGTACGGCGAGGCTTTGAATGTTATAAATGCGCGGTCCGGTAAAGAAGCCTGTAGCGCGAGTAATTTTATCGTACCTGCAGATGATGGATCGGGCGAGGCGCGTGGTACGAGCGACTGTTTAGTGCTCGGCAAGGCTATAGATATTCCTCGCGGCAATACCCTCACGAGTTATACCGTTGTAGGGCGGGCACCTGCTGCCGAAGATACTAGTTTAGCTGAAGATGAGCTCTTACAACAGTATAACCCCACGTTGGTACGTGAAATTGAAGCCGAGGCTTTCGATATACCTTGGGGTGCGAGCGTTGTGAATGCCAGAAAAGATGCCGGCGAACAAATTAACCGTCTGCTTCTTCTCCGTTCGCCCCGAAGCGGTGCGCTCTATACTTATGCATACCAAAGTTCCAGTGGCGGCGCGGCCGCAAAAGATGGCGTAACTCGAGCTAATCGGCGAGCTACTGTAAATGTGTGTATTCGATCGGCAGATATTGCATCATCAACCTCGATTGTAAGTATCGCTATGGGCGGCGGCCCTGAAGCGGTGCAGGCGCGCTTTGACGTACCAGCAGGAGAAGGCAAATGTTAAGTTGGCAAAATAAGGTAGAAAAACAGCGTGGCGACACAATCATTGAAGTATTATTTGCAACAGCCGCTCTAAGTTTTGTGATTGTGCTCTCGTTCATGATTATGAACAAGGGCATTGCCAGCGTTCAAATCGCGGTTGAAGACACATTGGCTCGCCAGGCAATTGATGCGCAAGCAGAATCGTTGCGATATCTACGCGATGCTTACGTAAAAACTAGCCGTCCAAGCGGAGTAGTCAAAACCCAGTGGGAGGCAATTGTCGCTCGAAAGGTACTACAGGCCACCGCTTTTAAGGAGTGTGAACTGGCTAATATTCAAGCTAACAAAGCCTTCTTTATTAATACAAATAACGTTACCGTGCAAAGCTATAATTCCCCGGCCCTAACATTTGCTGGCGCTGAACTTGGGCAAGGCATTTGGGTAGAGGCTGTGCAACCCAATATTCCCGCGAATAAGCCAAAGTATATCGATTTTCATATTCGTGCCTGCTGGGAGCCGCCAACGAGCGGACCGAATATAACTATCGGAACGATCGTGAGGTTATATGAATCATAAAAAGAAGCTCTCCGGGTTTACTGTGGTCGAACTCTTATTTGCGATGAGCTTTTTATCAGCGTTGCTTATTTTAGCTCTGATCAGCTCGATTAGTATTATGCGCACCTATAGTAAAGGGCTCGTGCTTAAGCAAGTAAACCAAAGCGGGCGGACAATTGGCGCTGAATTGCAGCGTTCGCTTAAGACAGCGCAGCCACCCATCGACAGTTCAACCGTAGCGGAGGGACGACTATGTTTGGGGGCTTATAGCTATGTTTGGAGCATCGGTGATCAAGATCCGTACAAATATGACGACGGTTCAACAGTTGGTTTTGCAAAAGTCAGCGATGCCACTCGAGCAATGTGCACAACAACCGCACGACCTGTCGTGCCGAAAGACAGCGCGGTGGAACTACTCGGCGGAGATACGACAAATCTGCGTATTCAAGACGCTGAAATGGGATCACCCCCGTCTCAGAATGGCTACTACCTATACACCTTCCGCTTTACAATTGGCACTAATGACCCCGAGCTGCTTAACGATGAACGTAGTGCATGTACCAGTGGGGAAGGCAAGGAGTTCTGTGCTCTTAATCGCTTTACAATAACCGCCAGCGCGAAAGGAGTATAAAAAGTGAAAAAAACAACAGGAAAACAGTCAGGGGCAGTTTCTCTCTTTTTGGTCATCTTCTTTGCACTTTTGCTAAGTGTTATTACGTTAGGATTCGTAAGAATTACAACGGAAGAGCAGCAGCAAGCGGTTACTAATGACCTCTCACAAAGCGCCTTTGACTCAGCAGAAGCAGGTGTAGAAGATGCGAAGCGCGCGCTTATTCAGTATCGACGAAGTTGTGAACGCGACCCAACGGGTGCCGAATGTAACAAATACAAAAATGCCTTTAGAGCCGACCGCTGCGATACACTAGCTGGGCCGCTCGCTGCCGACTTGGGGCTAGAACTAGATGACGAAGGGGCAGTCAGCGTGCAGTCATCTGCACAAGACGCCGATCTTAACCAAGCTTATACCTGTGTCAAAATACGATTAAACACCAAAGATTACACACGTAAGCTGGAAGCCAATACCAGTGATCTTGTGCCGATTGACGGTGTGGCGAACTTTAATGCAGTCACTATTGACTGGTTTGTCGCAAAAGACGCCGGACTTGCAACTGGCACACCATTCGAAATTCCGGCCACTAATGAAGGTTTCCCTGCAGCCGAGCAGTGGGGCAATGCAACACCACCAGTAATGCGTGTACAGCTGATTCAATTTAAGAAGGCCGGATTTACTCAAAAAGATCTCGAAGATGGTTCAAGTACGTTGTTTCTGTATCCGGTACAAAGTGGAGGGGCGGCGGACAATCAGGTGCCATTTACGCGATACGCTCGCAAAAGCCCAAACGAGCCGATTAATATTACCTGCACCACCGAAAGTAGCGGATATGCCTGTTCTGCAAAACTGCTCCTCACCGGAAGTTTAGCTATGACTAATGATAAATCTGCCTTTTTACGGATTACACCATTGTATAAAGGGGCAACCTTTCAGCTGAAGCTCAACGACGGCAATGTCGACTTTGACGGGGTGCAGCCGCTAGTGGACTCAACAGGTCGAGCAAACGATGTTTTCCGACGGGTGGAAAGTCGTATTCGTTTTGACGAAGCCACGGGCAATTATCCAGAAAGTGCCTTAGAAACCACCAGCGATATTTGTAAAAGTTTTGTTATTTCAGCAGAAGTCTTAAATCAAGGCGCCTGTCAGCCATCTAAGCCGTAGTGCTGTCGCTGGCCATGTTGCGACCGTGAAATTTCTCGTGCACCTCACGCAGATGGTGGTCGGTGACATGCGTATAGACCTGTGTGGTACTGATACTGCTGTGGCCAAGCATGCTCTGAACACTTCTTAAATCGGCCCCATTCATTAAAAGGTCGGTCGCAAAGCTATGGCGCATGGTATGGGGTGAAACATGCTTCGTAATGCCAGCTAAGCGAGCGTAGTGCGATACAATGCGCTGTACGCTTCGTGAAGTCAGTCGGCGATAATTGCCGGTTTGGTCGGCCTTGTGGCGACCGCCGTACGATATAAATAGGGGGGGCAGCGAATCATGGCGCGTTTGCATGTACTGCGCGATCCATCCTGCCGCTCTGCTGCTTATAAAGACGGGTCGATCTTTCTGGCCTTTTCCTCGCACCGTAAACTCCCGGCGCTCACTATTTATATGTTCGCGATTTAATGCCACAAGTTCAGAGACCCGCAGTCCGCCTGAAAATAAGAGTTCGATCAGGGCACGGTCGCGCAGACCCGCTTCTGACAACGTATCGATTACCTCTACCAATCGTTCAACTTCTTGCTCATTCAAGAAGGTGACTTGTCGTCGTTTAACTTTTGGAAGTTCAATTTTTTCAGGTCCAAGTGTTGTAATATTTCTTTTTGCACAGTAGTTTAGGAAGCTTCTCAGTGCTATTAAGTGATAACTTTGGGTAATAGTAGCTAGATCGTCATCGTTGTTATTTTTATATCGATTGAGCCATAGCCGCCATTTTCTGACCATTTCATCGTTAATCTCGGAAACTTTAATATCGCCAGCAAATTCAACCAAGCGCATTAGGTATAAGTGGTAGTTCTCGGCTGTTTTTTGTGACCGACCACGTTCAACCTCGAGATGCTCAAGAAAATCGACTATTAATTCGGATACATACATACTCTTATCATACCGCTAAAGTCACTATTTTACGACATAAGCATGACTTTTTTAAGGCTTCGTCGTACAATGGAGCAATATGACTATTTTTGAAGCAATAGTACTAGGTTTAGTCCAAGGACTTACAGAATTCATTCCTGTTTCGAGCTCAGGGCATTTAATAATTGGACAGTACCTGTTTGGCGGTAACCCTGACCATTTATTTATCGAATACATAAATATCGGTACTGTTTTAGCCTTGTTGATCTATTTTCGTAAACGCATTAGTGCTGCAATTAGAGACGTAGTAATCGAGCGCAACTTTCAACTACTACGGAACGTGGTAATAACCGCTATTCCCGCAGGTGTTGTGGGATTCACGCTGTCAGATATAATTTCAAGCCATCCCTTTTTTACGAATGTATGGGTAGTGATCGCTTCCTTAGTTGTGGTAGGTACCATTATGATTGTGCTTGAGAAGCTGCCAAAGAAATCACACATAACAGACGGAGAAAACCTGCCGAAAAGTCGCGCATTGGTGATTGGTCTCGCTCAAGTAGCAGCTCTAGTGCCTGGAGTATCGCGTTCGGGATCGACTATTATCGCTGGCCGATTAATGGGACTTGATGCCCGCAAAGCGGCTGAGTACAGCTTTTTAGTATCAATCCCAATTATGCTTGGTGTTATCACTAAACTACTCATAAAGGAATCAGATCGACTCTATGCGGTGCAACATCTGCCACAGCTTGTTATGGGTAATGTCGTAGCACTGATTTCAGGATTATTGGCCGTTGGGTTTTTAATGAAGTACCTCGAGACGAATAGCTTAAAGGTGTTTGGCATCTATAGAATAATAATTGCTCTCGTCCTAGCAGTGTTTCTTCTGTTACAATAGAGGCAATTAACACGTAAGGATTTATAAGTGGAAAAGACATTAATTATTTTTAAGCCTGATGCAGTCGCACGTGGTATTGTTGGCGAAATTTTAACTCGTTTTGAAAAAGTTGGTCTAAAGATTGTCGGCATGAAAATGCTGTACCCTGGTCGTGAGCATTACTACGAACACTACGAAACGATTGGAACGCTTAAAACGCGTAAGGGTGATGAGATTTTTGATGCTACGGTTACCTCAATGCTTGAAGGGCCAGTTATTGCGGCTGTCCTCGAGGGGGTAGAGGCGATCGAAGTTGTGCGAAAAATGGTCGGTTCAACTGAGCCAAAAGGGTCAGCACCAGGAACAGTGCGTGCAGATTATGCACATATGAGTTACAACCACGCAAACACAATTGGCCGTGCTATTCCGAACATCATGCATGCTTCGGCCGATCCTGAAGAAGCAGAGAGAGAAATTTCTCATTGGTTTTCTGAATCAGAGATTTTTGATTACGCTTCTGTTCACGAAGCTTTCACGCACGGGAAGCGAAAATAGAAACGAAGCTGGGTCCGTGAGTCCTAATCTTACGGACCCAGCTTTCCTAGGCTTATAAAGTGCGGTATAGTAAGTCCATAGCACGCCTCGGTAGCTCAATTGGATAGAGCAAGCCCGTCCTAAGGGAGAGGTTGTAGGTTCGAGTCCTATCCGGGGTACCAAAAGGAGAAAAATGGCAGAATTTGCAGGTCAGCGCGAAGGGGAAGAGGTTATATTAGTCTTTCGTAAGCATCCAATTGCTTTAAGAAAGGGTTTCTATATGCTGCTTATTCCGTTTGCGCTCAGTGCAATACCGACATTAATCTGGCCAGGCTACCTTGAAACACTTTGGATAGCCCTAGGAGGTTTTCTGCTTGGGCTCATGTTATTTTTTTACCAATGGGTGGGCTGGTATTTTACCGTGTACATTCTCACCGACCAACGTCTCCGGCAAACGGTGCAACACGGTCTATTTGGTAAGAATATAATTGATGTAACATTGTCAAAAGTCCAAAATATCAGCTATAATATACCTGGTTTTACTGGTGAAGTACTAGGGTTTGGGACCATCGTTCTGCAAACGTATGTGGGAGATCTCATCCTTGATAAAATCCATCACCCTGACAAAATATACAGCACTCTGCAAGATGCAGTAAATAATGCAACGCCAACAACAGCGGAGGCGCAACTACATGAAGAAGATACTATCTAAAATTAAACGCAAGAAGGAAGAGAAGCCTTCGCGTATAACAAACGAAACGGTGGCGGAACACCGCGAACGTATTCTAGCAGGTGGACGAAAATTTAAGTACCCAGTACAATACGCGCGTCATAAGCTTGTAATAAATACAATAGTTATAAGTATTACCAGCTTACTGATAATTATTTTTCTTTGTTGGTGGCAGCTGTATCCAGCACAAAACACGAGCGGGTTCTTTTACCGCTTTACGCAGATCGTACCTGTACCGGTAGCGACAATTGATGGCGAACAGGTGAGGTATAGCGACTATTTAATGCGCTTTCGTAGCTCTCTGCATTTTTTGCAGAAACAGAACATGATCAATATTAATTCCGACGATGGAAAGCGACAAATCGAACACTTGAAGCGTCAATCTCTTGACCAAGCTGTTACAGGAGCCTTTGTTGAAAAACTTGCGCGGGAACGGAATATCACTATTGATTCGGAGCAGATTAACGCTTTTATTACAAAAGAAAGACAGGCTCAGATTACCGTTCTCTCTGAAGAAGCATATGAACAGTCCGTACTGCGCGAATTCTACGATTGGTCACTCGATGAGTATAAGTCGATTGTTCGAAACACTCTATTAAAGCGGGAAGTTTCGTTTGCTATTGATGCCGCCGCCAAGAAGCGGGTGGAAGAAATTAGATCACACCTCGAGAGAGGAGAAGATTTTGCTAGAGTTGCAAAAGATACATCAGATGATCCAACTAAAAATAACGGCGGTGATGTTGGTTTTGTTGCTCGGTCGAGCCAAGATCAGAATGGACTTGTACAAGCGGCGCTATCGCTAAAGGTCAATCAGGTATCTGATATTATTAAAGGCACTGACGGTTATTACATTATTAAGTTACTTGAGGCAGACGAGAAACGGGTCCGATACGCGCGAATCAAAGTAAGTTTGACAGAATTTACACAGTTGCTTGAAACTAAAAAAACAAAAAACCTCCAAGAATACATCGGCATAGCAAAAGAATCAGCTACGCTGCAATAATCGAAGTCCTATGGAAACTGGAAAGGCATTACCTGAGCAATACCTGACTAGAGGATTAAGTGAATTAACTAGTTCAAGAATTTTTATGACTATGGCTGAAGATGACTCAGCCGCGCATCGATGGGAAATATGGCAAGCGGAAGGATTTGCCGAGAAATCGCCAGAAGTTGTCGAAATATTGATAAAGCACCATATCGATAGCCTTCATGGAGCTACCTCATTAAGCCTTGAATGAACGGTAGAACATGGGCTCGTGCCTACCAGTAGACATCGACAACTCGGCATTGTCGCTGTTGGCCTTGAGCACCACTCGCAGCCGCAAAAGCGTGAAGGTATGCACATTGTACCCTGGACTCGGGCTGGTGAGACTATCCGATATGCTGAAAAAAGAGTCGATCTATATGCTAGTTATGAATATGTCACTCCCGAGAATGCAGCAGAGATAGCTGGGTTTTCTACGGATGTGTACGAAGCGCTTCCAGAGTCGCCAATGCGAGACCATATGCTTGGTATAATTGCCGAAGCTCGAGCGTATCTACAGCATCAGCATAGATTTGAAAAACAAGATTTCTTTCCCGTTGTTTATAGTATTGATTCAAACCTCATACCCTCAAATACAGTCATGGAAGGAACTGGTTCAAGAGTGCGACATGATGTTGAAGTGAAAGGAATAATTCCGCTTGAAGCAATTAAAGGAATTTTTGCTCCAAGTGCCAAGCTTGAAACACTGCAAGATTGGCTTAATAGGCATAATCAGGAGCGAATAGCTACTTTGCCACTTGAAAAGCTAAGGTCGCTTGATAAAGCTGAGTACGGTCATCTACTGCGGTAGTATCTTTTCTAACGCTGGTGAATTGATTTTTCTATAGGTTGAAGGTATTGAGGCTTTAGCGCGCTATAACTACGACTATGGCGAGAGAAGGCAATTATTGCATAAATTAGAGTAGTGCTAGCGATGCTACAAAGAGCAGTGGTTGCAATAGAGCTTGAATAACAAAAAGTGGCCTAACACCCAGGCCCACTTTTACTTGCTATATTGTCTCAGGCAGGACCAATCTTGGCGGGCCCGACCGGATTCGAACCGGCGATCTCCTCCGTGACAGGGAGGCGTGATAGGCCTCTTCACTACGAGCCCAAATTATCCATACTTAAGACCTGACTATGATAGCAGGTTTTTGTACTACTGACAATCCCTTCGGTTCGATTTCTCAATGAAAGTGAGGAATGCTATAATACGTATGTTATTCCGCCGCTGTAGCTCAGCTGGTAGAGCGGCGCTTTCGTAAAGCGTAGGTCACCGGTTCGAATCCGGTCAGCGGCTCCATGCGGGTGTCGTATAGTGGTTATTATGTGACCTTCCCAAGGTCAAGAGGAGAGTTCGATTCTCTCTACCCGCACCAGAATAGGTGTTATACTAAATACAATGTTTCAACAAGCAATTAAACAAATAGTTCATGATCGCGCCTTTCTTGTGGTGCTGGTTATTTTATTCCTACTCGCAGTAGGTTATGTCGTGTCGATTGCGTTCCAGATTGCCCCAAGTGATTTGCAGCTGCCAGTGCGATACTCCGCGTTCGGCTTGACTAATTTCTACAGGGATAAGTGGTACTACCTTATTGGTTTTGCGGCTCTGGGATTAGTAATACTAGTCGCACATTTATTAATTGCCATGCGGTTATATATCCATAAGAGCCGTCAATTAGCGGTTGCATTCATGTGGCTGGGTGTGGCTTTTATTGTAACGAGCTATTTTACTGCTTTTGCTTTATTTAAGGTAGTGTCGTTATCACAATGACCGATATTGAAATACCTCTCGGAAAACGCACGAGGGCATATCGTTTCTTTGAAATGCTGCCAGCTTTATTAAGCTATGGTTCAGTCGCACTGCTTATTATATTGAGTTTGTTTAACCCGTTATGGGCAGCCATTTATTTAATCATGATTGTTATTACCTTGGCTGTTCGAGCGATCGCAATCGCGTTCCGCACGACTCAGGGCTATCAAACCCTACAGCGGGCACAGCAAGTTGACTGGAGGGCTCGTCTAGACGATCTCGAGAACCCCCAGCAAGCATTGGGGCAGTACAAAGACGATACTTCTTGGAATGCGCATATCCATAAAAGAAATTTAGAATCATTAGCGGCAAGTCCGGATTGGTACCCCAAGCCCTCTGAATTATATAACGCTGTTATCATAGCAACATACAATGAAAGCATAGATGTACTTGAGCCAACTGTTCAATCATTGCTAGCAACAGACTATGATGCTTCAAGATTGATTCTTGTATTGGCTTACGAAGAGCGCGGCGGTCAGGCGATTCAAAAAACCGTTGAAGAACTCTTTAAAAAATATAGTAATAAATTCTACAAATGCTACTTAGTGAAGCATCCAAAGGACATGCCCGGTGAAGTGATTGGCAAGGGTGGAAATATTACCTATGCAGGCAAGTTCTTAAAAGAACAGCTACCAAAAGAGAACATAAAGTATGAACAGGTTATAATTACAACGCTCGATAGTGACAATCGCCCTCATTCGACTTACTTTTCATACGTGACCTATGAATACATAGTGAACCCAAACAGGTTAAAGCTGGCTTTTCAGCCGATCGCCCTCTTTTTGAATAATATTTGGGACGTACCTGCACCGATGCGCGTATTGGCGGCAGGCAACTCATTCTGGAATATAATAAGTTCATTACGACCACATTCACTCCGGAACTTTGCAGCCCATTCGCAAGGCATGGCAGCATTGGTCGAAATGGATTTCTGGAGTGTGAGGACAATCGTAGAGGACGGGCATCAGTACTGGCGGAGCTACTTTTATTTTGATGGTGACTATAGTGTAGTGCCGATCTATGTTCCGATATACCAAGACGCTGTGCTCTCTGATACATATGCCAAAACGTTGAAAGCACAATTTATTCAGCTTCGAAGGTGGGCGTATGGCGCTTCAGATGTGGCATATGTGGCAACTAGAATCTTTCATAAAAACAATAAGGCGCCGCTACTACCAAGCCTTGCACGTTTCATGCGGCTACTGGATGGCCATGTAACCTGGGCGAGCGTGCCTGTAATCGTGGCATTTGGTGCTTGGGTGCCGTTGTTCTTAAATCACGAAGCTGCCCGGAGTATTATTGCCCATGAACTACCAGTCATCGTAAGCCGCATACAGCAGTTTGCATTGATTGGCCTGTTTGTTACCGTGTTTTGGTCGCTGAGGATGCTTCCGCCGCGTCCTGCGCGCTACAAACGCCGTAGAACGATATTCATGGTGCTCCAGTGGCTTCTTATGCCCATTACTGCGATATGTTACTCGGCTGCGACTGGGTTTTACTCACAGACCCGGCTGCTATTTGGTAAGTACCTTGATAAGTTTGACGTAACGGATAAAGCCGTTGTATCCGATAAGAAATCTAAGAATAGATAATTTGCGTGCCTAGACCCAATTACGGCTTTTTCAGTAAGTGGGTGACATTATGTTGCGCAGCATATTGCATGCCTGCGAGCTTATCAAAATTGTGAACTGTATAAAAGATTAGTCGCTGCAGTTCATCAATCTCTATTTCGAGTAACTGACTCGATGCAAGCTTATCTTCAACTGACTGCATTAGCCAATAACTATCGCTGGCCGCGTCTGATCGATGTGCAAAGCTTTTTAGTATGCTTTGGAGCAGCATACCCGGATTGTAGTTAGACAGTGTTTTATCTTTGGATTTAATTTTGATTTCCTCCGTCACGGCAATACGTTCATATGTCGTAAAGTTATGCCCGCAATTTTGGCACATCCTTCGTCGCCAGACTTGTGGGGTCTTTTTATGCGGACGCGAATTTATTACCGCCGTGTTATGATGACATTTTATACAAATCATGTATATATATTGTCATATCGCTATAATAAATACTAGTGGAAAACCAGTAAAAAATGTGGATTATTTTCTTTTGGAAGTCTGTTTCTGGGGAAGATATTCGTAGTAAAGAGTAAACTTTTCTAACTGAGATGCAGAAGAATGCTTAATATTCTTTTTCATAAATATTATATTATCATACTATCTATAATTATGCAAGTATAAGCAATTTTATACTTATATCATTTATGAGAATACGATCTCAGGACATATATCATTGAAGATGTAACAACTATAAAATTTTGGAGATATGTCGTGTGGAAAACTATCACTAGGGTGTGAATAAAAGAAAGAGACCCGCATGGGTCCCTTTCAGAATGATATCCTGGTGGGCGATAGAGGACTCGAACCTCTGACTTTCACAACGTCAATGTGACGCTCTAGCCAACTGAGCTAATCGCCCGTAACTTTAGATAGCATACCAAACACCCGAAAGTCTTGCAATAATTGATACGAAATATTATTCTATACTTGAACGACGAAGCGGATTAACCGCCCGCTGAGTTCCGTGGGAGTAATGACTACGATAACGTTATTTCATAAGTGCCTGATCAGAAATCAGGAAGTCCGGTGGAACCGCCCGTAATGGGTCCGAGACGTGCATGTAGTATATTCGAGATTCGAATGCGCTCCATGCACGTTTTTAAATGTAGAAGGAGTAAAGGATGCAGGAAGATCAAATTTATGCAATGCGTCACAGCCTGGCCCACATAATGGCAGCGGCTGTTCTTGAAATGTGGCCACAAGCTAAACTGGGTGTGGGACCTGTGGTTGAAAATGGATTTTATTACGATATTGATTTAGGCGAAGAGAAAATTTCTGAAACCGATTTTAAACGAATTGAAAGCCAGATGCGGAAAATTATTGCGCAAAATCAGCCCTTTGAGCATTTTGAATTACCGATTGATGAAGCGGTGCAATGGGCAAAAGACAATGATCAGCCCTATAAGCTCGAATTACTCAATGACCTTAAAAGAGCTGGTACCACCATTGCTCGCGAATTAGACTCGCAAGAGCTGGGCATACCAGCAGAGGGTAAGAGTGTTGTTGATAAAGTTTCATTCTATAAGAACGGTATCTTTGTTGATTTATGTCGTGGACCCCATCTATCAAGCACGGGTAAAGCGGGGGCGTTTAAGCTTCTCAGGGTAGCGGGCGCATACTGGCGTGGTAAAGAGTCTAACCCACAAATGCAACGGCTGTACGGAGTTGCCTTCGGAACAAAAGCTGAGCTTGAGGAGCATTTGCGCCTCCTTGAAGAAGCTAAAAAACGCGATCATCGTAAATTAGGGAAAGAGTTGGATCTGTTTGCTTTCTCTGATTTAGTGGGGGCTGGATTGCCGCTGTTTACCCCACGTGGAACAATTGTCAGGGATCTATTGGGAGACTTTTCTCAAACAATGCAGGCGCAGCACGGTTATCAAAAGGTAACAATTCCTCATATTACCAAGATAGGGCTTTACAAGACCTCCGGGCATTACGAGAAATATCCAGAGCGTTTTATAGTTACCAGCGAAGAATCTGACGATGAATTCATGATGAAGCCAATGAACTGTCCTCATCATATTCAAATCTACGCCAGCCGGCCCCGAAGTTATAAAGAGCTGCCAATCAGATACATGGAGAATGGAGTTGTATATCGAGATGAAAAAGCTGGCGAGCTTCATGGTCTGAGTCGTGTTCGCGCTTCGACGACCGATGATGGACATGTGTTTTGTACAATTGAACAAATTGAAGATGAATTTACAGCAATCATGTCTATGATCAATAATACCTACAAACAGTTTGATATGAAGTTTCGAGCTCGCCTCAGTTTCCGCGACAGCTCTGACGCCTATCTGGGGGATGAAGAATTGTGGCAAAAATCACAGCAAATCGTTGAAGGTGTTGCCAGGAAGCTTAAGCTTGATTATTTTATAGCCGAAGGTGAAGCTGCTTTTTATGGCCCAAAAATTGATATCCTCGTTACTGACGCATTAGGGCGAGAGTGGCAGTGCGCCACTCAGCAGCTTGACTTTATCGGTCCTGAACGCTTTGGATTGACCTATACGGCGGCGGATGGTTCTGAGCAGCGACCCGTCATGATGCATAAAGCACTACTAGGTTCGCTTGAGAGGTTTATGTCAGTATATATTGAGCATACGGGAGGGTGGCTACCGTTCTGGCTCGCTCCAGAGCAGGTTCGTGTGCTAACCCTTAACGATGAAGTAAAAGACTATGTAGACAATATAGCAACTCTATTTAAGGACATTTACTTGAGCCAGCCTGTGAAATATAACGAGCTTCGATACACTATCGATAATAGAAATGAATCGCTTGGCAAGAAGATTCGAGAGGCAACACAACAAAAAGTACCAGTATTGGCTATTGTGGGCCCGAGAGACGTGAGTGCGGAGCAAGTGAGTATACGTCTACGCGATAAAGAAGAGACAATTGCACTTACTGAATTACCGGCCTATTTAACTAGTCTATAAAATCATGCCGAATCGTTTGCTTAGAGATAAGGTTTATGCGATTGTCGCAAGGATACCGAAGGGCCGAGTAACGACTTACGGGGATATTGCTGCGGTCGCCGGCCACCCTTATGCGGCACGGGTGGTTGGGCGGATAGCACATTTTGGTCCAAGCAAATTGCCCTGGCATCGAGTGGTTAATCGGTCTGGTAGTATGGCTCGTGGTTTCTGGGGAGGTATGGAGATTCATGCACAGCTTCTTAAGCAAGAGGGCATAAAAGTGATAAACTATAAAATTGAAAATTTTGAGGACATCCGATGGCGCGAGATAACATCCCTACAATTGTAATTGTGGGTCCAACAGCCAGCGGCAAAACCGCTCTTGGGCTAGAGCTCGCTGAAAAATATGACGGCGAGATTATTTCGGCTGATTCTCGTACCGTATACCGTTATTTAGATATCGGAACTGCTAAGCCGACTCTCGAAGAGCGGTCTCGAGTAAGACATCATTTAATTGATGTCAGGAATCCAGACGAAACTTTCACTGCAGCTGATTTTCAGTCCAGCGCAAAACAAGTAGTTAAAGATATCAAAGCACGTGGCAAAATTCCGTTCATCGTTGGTGGCACCGGATTGTACATCGATGCTTGGCTATTTGACTATAATTTTACATCAAAATCAGACAGTAAAATGCGTGAAATGCTAGAAAAGAAAAACCTTGAAGAATTAATTGAGTATTGCAAGTATAACAACATTGAATTACCGACTAATTTTAGAAACAAACGACATCTTATACGCGCGATTGAGCAGAATGGGATAAACCGACAGAGAAAAGACACAATGCAAGAGGGAATATTCGTTGTCGGAATATCAATGGATAAAACGATGTTGCGCAAAAGAATTGAGCAGCGTGCGCAAAAAATTTTCTCAGAAAATGTTGTAGAAGAAGCTCTAAAAATTGCAGAAAGATATGGCTGGGAGATTGAAGCAATGACGGGCAACATCTATCCTTTATTGAGACAAGTTACTGAAGGGAAAATGAGCATCGATCAGGCAAAGGAAAAGTTTATAACTCTAGATTGGCGGTTAGCCAAGCGCCAAATGACGTGGTTTCGGAGAAATCAGTATATTCGGTGGTTATCCTGGGAAGAAGCACGGCAGTACATTTCAGGTATCCTCGATCGCAAGAAGCAATAGGATATGTTATGATAAAAGGGTTATAGGTTTCAAAAAGTAAAAAATATGATTGATGCATTGTTTGGCTCTAAAACTCGGGTAAAATTACTGCACTTGTTCTTGAATAATCCAGACAGGGCTTTTTACGTACGTGAAATAACACGTAAAATTGATGAACAAATAAATTCTGTGCGACGTGAGCTGGCTAACATGCTGAGCATCGGTATTATTAAGAGCGATAATATTGATAATAAACTCTACTACGAAGTGAATAAGAAGTATACTTATTACGCGCCGCTGAAACAAATATTCTCGGACGGTAAGTTAGAGTCCGAGGCGGCCGCAGCCCTCGAGGCCAATGATTGGGCGGCGAGATTAAAGCCGCTGGGCGACGTTCGAGTAGCTATTCTAAGTGGCAGTTTTGTAAAGAATTCGACAAGTCCAGTAGATATTCTCCTTGTTGGTTCACTGAATAAAAATCAGGTGAAGAAATTTATTCATGAGCTAGAGCAAGAGGAGGGACGCGTTCTTAATTTTACAGTCATGTCTTATGAAGATTTCTACTACCGTATGAGCGTAAAGGATAAATTTATAAATGAGATTCTCAGTGGCAAGTCAACGATAGTGCTTGATTCCGACAGTGTATTAACCGAGAAGCAGAAATAGGAGAAGAAATATGGAAATTGAATATAAGGGTGGTAATTGCGTTGTAATATATACTAAGAAGTCGGTCTTGCTAATCGATCCAAAGATTGAAGCTCTAGACAATAGAGAGATTAGTATTAAGAACAGCATTCAAATTGCGACGCAAGAAAAATTCGGAAGCTCGAAGGCGGAAGGTTTGCAATTTGAAAGTCCCGGTGAATACGAGGTTGCCAACGCATCTATAAAGGGTATTGCCGCAAGAACACACCTTAATGATAGTGAAGTTAAAAACGCAACAATGTACAATATCGACATGGAGGACATCCGCCTGGGGGTGATTGGCCATGTTGCTGCCGATATAAGCGACGAACAGCTGGAAGAGCTCGGAACTGTAGATGTCTTGATTATCCCTGTAGGTGGCTATGGCTATACGCTAGAGCCACATGAAGCCATCAGCCTTGTTAAGCGCATTGGTCCTAAGGTTGTTATACCGACGCACTATTCGGACGAAGAAACAATCTACTCTATCGCTCAAGGCGGTCTCGATAGTTTCCTAAAGGAGCTGGGGGCGCCTACAGAGACCGTTAATAAATATAAAATTAAATCTACAACTTTGCCCGAAGTTCTTACCGTTGTAAAAGTTATACAATCATAACCCTCAATGAAACCAAGCACCTAAAAAGCCCCTTGTCAGGGGCTTTTTAGGTGCTTGGTTACTTGGCTAATGCAAGGTCCTTCGATCCAGCTTTCGGCAGGACGCCCTTTTTCTTTAAGGTGCGAATTGCCTGCGTGCTTAGGTGCATCGTTACCTTTTGGCCATCGACGACAAAAGTCTTCTTTTGGAGGTTAGGTAGGAATACACGCTTAGTACGTCGTAATGAAAAGCTTACTTTATGACCATGCTGCGGGCCTTTACCGGTAAGTTCGCATCGTGCTGCCATAGTGTTAATCTCTTTTACTTATCTATACAATGTTACCGTTTTTTAGTTATTGCGTCAAGTCCTGATATACTTAATCCATGGACATTTCTTATATTCTAACCGTACTGGCAGTAATCTTGCTATCCATGACGTTGCATGAGGCAATGCACGCATTTGCGAGTTATTGGCTGGGAGATGATACTGCGCGTCTTGAAGGCCGTCTTACGCTTAATCCTATTGCACACATCGATCCCTTTATGACAATACTTTTGCCGATACTGCTTGCAATTAGCGGAGGGCCAATTTTTGGTGGCGCTAAGCCAGTGCCATTTAACCCTATGCGTGTTCGTTTTGGTGAGGTTGGGGCAGCGCTTGTTGGTCTCGCAGGGCCACTTACAAACCTGGCTCTTTCCTTTATTGCTTTTGCTGTTTATGCACTGGGAGGCGCCGAGTCAGCGATGGCTGATTTTTTACGTATCGCAGTAACGGTTAATCTGGGCTTTTTCATTTTTAACATGATTCCGATCCCGCCTCTTGATGGTTCACGATTGCTCTATGCCATTGCTCCAGATAGCGTACGGAGAGTAATGGCGCAAATGGAACAATACGGTATTATTATAATTTTTGCTATTGTGCTCCTATTTAATGCTCAGCTTGGCATGGCGATGGAAGCAGCAATGAACTTTTTCCTTAGTATATACGGCACGCTTTTCGGCCTCGAAGTGTGATATAATCATAGAGTCCGGTATGGAATTTAGGGTGTAAAGATTTCCTGAACAGATATTGATAGGGAATCCAATGATGGTTTACTCTCGTGGGAGTAAGTTGAGGATACCCACCTTGCATGCACGTGCAGGGAATATCACGCATCCTAATCTATATCGGATTTCATTATAATCCGGGGTGTAGCGCAGCTGGTAGCGCGTACGGCTGGGGGCCGTGAGGTCGCAGGTTCAAGTCCTGTCATCCCGACCAACAGAATTTATTTATGAAACAAAAGATTACCGTGCGGGCATTAGTGCGAGAAAACGGCAAGACGCTTCTGCTAAAACGAGCAAGTGGGCGTGAAGCGATATTGCATAAGTTTGAATTGCCTGGAGGAGAAGTCCTGCCTGGTGAACAGCCTGAAGATGCACTCAGGCGACTTGTACGAATGAATACGGGTATCGAAATCGAGACTCTTCAGTTATCGGATGTATTAAATTTCAGTGACACTGAAGCAGGAGTGTATGATCTGGTCATTTTATATTTGGCAAGCGTTCGTGTAGTTAATATTACATTGAACACAGAGAAGTACAGTAAGTTTCGGTGGCAAAAGATGTCAGATATGCATCAGAATGAACTTACCGACACTACAGTTACGTTGTTAAAAATGCAATCAACAGAGCAAGCTTACGCGATGGGCCTCCCAATTGCTGCTGATGTAGTAATTTATTCAGACGGCGGATCAAGAGGGAATCCTGGGCCGTCTGCTGCGGGTTATGTCATTTATGATTCCCACGAGAACTTGTTAGATGAGGGTGGGAGCTATCTTGGTATTACCACCAATAATCAAGCAGAGTATCAGGCGGTATACCTAGGACTACTGAAGGCGGGCCAATTTACTTCTGGCACAGTAGAATTTAGGATCGATAGTCTACTGGTGGTTAATCAGATGAAAGGCATTTATCAAATTAAAAACCGTGATCTGTGGCCAATTCATGAGAAGATAAATGAACTTAAGAAAAAATTCAAAAAAGTAAACTTCGTTCATGTCAAAAGAGAGTTTAATCAGTACGCTGATAGTATCGTGAATAGAACTTTAGATGAGCGAGCTAGACTTTAACGCCTTAATGCGATAGTATATCAAAGGGCAGGTCATTGAGCGATCGCTTGTGTTTATCACAAGAGGAAAGTCCGGGCAGCACAGGATATGGTAGTTGTTAACGACAACCGGGAGTGATCCTAGGGAAAGTGCCACAGAAACGAAACAGCCTCTTTACGAGGCAAAGGTGAAACGAGTGGGGTAAGAGCCCACAGTCAGCTATGGTGACATAGATGAGAGGTAAACCCTACCAGCTGCAAGGGGCCTACGTCTGCTTAATGCAGTGGTGATCCGCCAGTAGGTCAATAACCGCTTGATCATATAGGCAACTATGTGACTAGATAGATGACCGCTCACGACAGAACCCGGCTTATAGATGATGTGCCTCATTAAAAAACCGTCCGTATGGACGATTTTTTAATATGGTTATTCTGTCTCCAAAACTTACTTTGCGGCGATTTTTACAATCTCAGAAAATACCTGCGGTTCGCTAACAGATAGTTCAGCCAGTACTTTGCGATCAAGCTCAATATTGCTTTTCTTGAGGCTAGCAATAAATGCACCGTAAGTTGTACCGTTTTCTCTTGCAGCGGCATTGATACGAGTAATCCATAGCCCTCGTAGGTCGCGTTTTTTATTGCGGCGATCACGATAGGCATATTGTAGTGCCCGAATTACTGCTTGCTTGGCAAGCCGAAATGAGCGTCGACGCGCGTGTTGCATGCCTTTAGCGGCTTTGATGATTTTCTTATGTTTGCGGTGTGCAGTGACGCCTCTTTTAACTCGCATATTATACTCCTAGTGCTCGCTTGATATTTTTACGAATTGAACCAGTGATCTCGGCACTCTTGCCGATAACACGCTTTCGGCTTTTGCTTTTATGTGACAAAAGGTGCCCGCCACCTGCACGTTCACGAAGAAGCTTACCGCCAGCTGTTTTCTTCACTCGCTTCGCAGTACCCTTGTGAGTCTTGATCTTTGGCATTACTTACTCCTTACTACTATGCTCAAATTGCGACCAGCCATTTGAGGTTTTTGCTCAATAATTGCTTCTTCGGAAAGTTTGTCGATTATTTTATTTATCATCTCAAAACCCAAATCGGTATGTGCCATCTCACGGCCACGGAAGAAAATCATTATTTTCACCTTATGACCGTGCGTCAAGAAACCGCGGATTTTACGTAACTTTATCTCAAGATCGTTATCACTAATCTTGAGTCCCAGGCGCATCTGCTTAAGCTCGCTTGTCTTAGCGCTCTTGCGATTACGCTGTAGTTCCTTCATCTTCTGGTATTGGTATTTGCCCCAGTCGATGATTTTGACAACCGGTGGATTAGCAGAAGGTGAAATTTCAACTAAATCCAATCCAGCTTTCTGGGCGGCCTCAAGGGCTTCAGCTCGAGACATGATTCCTAGTTGGTTTCCCTCGGCACCAACTACACGAAGCTCAGAGGCTCGTATAGCTTCGTTTATGCGAAGTGACTTATTAATAATGCTCCTCTTTCCAGTGATGCAATTATGTATTTTTACTCATAGGGCATTATATCAGATCAGAAAGCTACTTTCAACAGTTATCCACATAGTTTTCAGTGAGGTTACAGTCTGAATTGAAGGGCTTCACTGATGTGAGATTCGCTTATTACGTCGTCGCCTTCAAGATCAGCAATTGTCCGAGCTACTTTGATTATTTTAAAATACGATCTCACCGAAAAATTTAGACGCTCTGACGCGAGTTGTAATAATCTCTGGGCGTCAGATGACAAATTAACACGTTCAATAATATTCGTGCTACCAAGGGAGGCATTTGTTGTGGTGTCATTGTAACGTTTGTATTGCAGTGATCGTGCTCGAATGACCGCCTCCCGATAGTTGTGACGAGGAGCTTCTTCTGCGCCTAACAGCTTTCCATAGTCAATACGGGATACTTCAACGAGAAGATCGAACCTGTCTAGGAGAGGGCCAGAAATACGTTTCTGATAATTATTAATTTGGATCTGGGTGCAGGAACATTCTTTTATGGTATCTCCCAGATAGCCACAGGGACAAGGGTTTTGAGTGGCTATAAGCATAAAATTAGCAGGAAAAGATACTTTTCCATTTGCCCGGCTAAGAGTAATGACGCGATCTTCAAGTGGCTGCCTGAGTGATTCAAGAGCTTGGCGCGAGTACTCGGGCAGCTCATCTAAAAACAATACTCCTAGATGAGCCAGGCTAATCTCGCCTGGCCGTGGGTAGTGGCCGCCGCCGACAAGAGATATATGACTCGCTGTGTGATGTGGGGTGCGAAAGGGGCGAGCTGCAAGTAGCCCGTTCATCGGCTCACCAGCTGCGCTATGTAATTTAGTGATCGCAATTCTTTCTTCTATTGTTAGTGGAGGCAAAAGATCTGGTAATGCTTTTGCGAGCATGGTTTTACCGGTGCCAGGAGGGCCAGTCAATAGAAGGTTGTGATGTCCGGCTGCAGCAATCATGAGCGCGCGTTTAGCGTGAGCCTGTCCGCGGACGTCATTAAGAGATGTCGATGACTCAACGATAGTATCTTTAACGATGGGTGAGTGGGGACGAAGGCGCAATTCGCCCTTTAGATGCAAGAAAAGCTCGCTTAATGTTGTGATCGCATATACTTTGACTCCTTTCATAATTGCCGCTTCGTCGGCGTTCTCTTTTGGAACAAAAATACGTGTAATACTTGCACTGGCTGCCGCTTCACTGAAATAAATACTTCCCGGCACTGGACGTAGTGCACCGTTGAGAGCGAGCTCACCAACAAATAGTGCATCGGAGACGTCGTCTTTTCGGAGTTGACCGCTCACGGTTAAAATGGCGATTGCTATAGGAAGATCAAAATGGGCTCCATGCTTTGGAAGGTTTGCCGGTGCCAGGTTTATCGTCACTCGCCTAGCCGGAAACTCGAGGTTGCTATTTTGAATGGCGCTTCGTACCCGGTCTTTAGCTTCATCAATAGCTTTATTGCCGAGGCCGACAATTTGCAGAGAAGGCAAGCCTTTTGTGCTATCGCATTCAACTTCAATTATTCTTGCTTCGAAGCCGACGCTAGTTGCAGAAAAGATTTGTGCTGTCATGGTGCATAAAGTAAAGCATAGTTATGGTCAAAAAATATATACTGTGTTATAATTACTACATATGGGGCTGATTTACGCTTCGACATATGGACATTGACAGGTCATTCTGCAGGTCGCTTCACAACGTACTGTGTAATTTAACTGCAAACAATTTTGTTGCAAAGGCTACTGCCGCAGTGAAGAGCTTCTTTGCTCCTCAACTTGCGCTTAGCCGCGTTACCGCTTAATTTTGGTAGCCATCGCCTTTGTGTAGGCAACATGTCACTTAGGCGGTGATATATTTATGTTGCTCGGTTAGTAGTAGGGCAGCAACTGCACTAGCGACATTTCATTGCGCGCCTTTCTAGCTAATTTTTGTTAATCTTTTATGCTAGTGGGCGTTACCCTTAAGATTAACTAAGCTTGTAGACGAATGACCGATCACCATATGGACCGGGGTGCGATTCCCCGCAGCTCCACCAAAAGAGACTTTCGTAGAAACGAAGGTCTTTTTTTTTGATGCTGTAGTTAAACAAAAATCTATTTAGATCCTGCCTATCGTAATAAAAAACAACCGCCTGCGAGTAGCGGTTGTTTAGTGTTTTGTTCATGTTTATTTTTGAACTTCTGAGTAAGTTTTTTATTCAGAAGTTACCTCTATAATATGCCTTCAAAATGCTACTGTCAATAGTTTTTTGAGCAAATTAATTATATGTGGAAAAACTAAATTTTGTATAGTATGCGGCGTGGAAGCACTTGACTTTCGAACATGCTTGTGCTAATAATAAATATAAGCTTTACCAAAAACAAAAAACCAAACGCACCTTACAAAACAAAATCCAAACCCCAAAACAAACTCAGCATGCTTTGGCTGAAACCTGGCAGTACTACTCGTTGTAGTATTGCCTAGCTCCGCCAAAGGTGTTGAGCTGTTGCTCGGTAATTATACTGAGCAACGTGCACATGCTCCGTTTTATACGGAGCGGTCAGTTGCCTTGGGCGGCAAGCGCCCCAATATTTTTTTGAAGCGGCGGATTTGTCGCCCAGGCTCTCTTAATCGTTGAGGTGGTTAATGTATAAACATCCGTTGAGATACACTGTATATCTGCTGGCCTTACTGGCAGCTATGATTCTTGTGTATATTTTGAATACGTACAATCCTGGTCAAGCTGGGCCTCATGGTATCTTGATAGTCTTTATTTGTATTTACGTTATTTCATTAGGCTTCTTTCTTCTTTCATTTGATGCAATTATAAGATTTATGCGGCGTGCGTTTCCAGAGAATCGCACTTATAACGACTTTGATATAAAAAAAGCGTATTACATTGCTTCAATTATCGCTTTTCTGCCCACACTCTTACTTGCTGTGCAGTCAGTGGGGCAGCTACAACTCACTGATGTGTTATTGGCACTCGTTTTTATTTCGTTGGCGATATTCTATGTGCTGAAGCGAGCCTAACTAACCACTCATTGATTGAGTTTATGCTATACTAACAGGCATGGAACCTAAGCTACCGGCACCAAGTTCACTGCCTGAAATACCATCACGAGAGCAAAGATTTAACGCACCAGAGCGGTTTATTTCTAATGGCGTTGAACAAGGTACTGAACGAGATTCTCGGCTTGAGTCACACGAAAACATCCAAGACCAAAGTCAGCGGGGTGATCCTAGTGCTGTGCTTCAGGCATCAACCTCAGCAACCCAAGCTGCCACCAGCTCGAGCCCGCTGCCTTTTGACGATACCCAAGCTTCAAGCGCACCGCTAGTAGCGGCGGACGATGAGCTTATTGAAAAGACTTGGATTGAGAAGGCTAAAAGTATTGTCACCCAAACTAAGAACGATCCTCACCTGCAAGCGGTGGAAGTAAGTAAGTTACAGGCGAGCTATTTATTAAAGAGATACGGTAAACAGATAAATCATTCGGGTAGAGATTGATGGCCAATATAATCATAGGTGCGCTTATTATTATTGCTGTGGGCGCTATTGTCGGCTTCTTCGCTTATTTTCAGTATCGTAAAGTGTTGCGTGAAGCCAAGAACTATGAGCGTGGTCTGAAGATGGTGCCCCTACTTATCCATATTCCGCCAAGTAGCGACGACATCGATACGGGTAATCGCGATGAGCGGGAGGTCACCGAGGAGGTCATCTCGCAGGCGCAAGTAATGTATAACATTATTGCAAGCACAGCGACCAAGGGCTTTAAAAGTAAAGTTTATGGGCAGCGCCATATTTCTTTCGAAATCATTGTTAACAAAGGACTGATCCATTACTATGTTGCGGTTCCAGTGGTGCTAATTGATGTTGTGCGGCAAGCTGTGGCGGCGGCATATCCAGCTGCGCGGCTCGAAGAAGTTGAGGAATACAATATTTTTAATAAGGTTGGGAAGATTAGCGGCACAATAGGCGGTGAACTGACACTTAAGAAGGACTATTCTTACCCAATAGCAACCTATAAAGATACGAAACGTGATGCCATGCGTTCAATTCTAAACGCACTGGCAAATGCAAATAAAGAGGACGGTATTGGTATCCAGATATTGCTGCGACCAGCACGCGAAGGTTGGACAAAGGGCGTTGTTGCGGCTGCGGCTGCAATAAAAAAGAAAAAAGAGCAGGGCACAGGAATGGCACCCAAGGACCTTTTGGGTGCGCTTTGGAAGGCACCGGAAGCAAAAGACGCAAAAACAGAGGACAAACAGCTCTCTACTCTCGAACAGTCTACGGTCGATTCGTTAGAAGCAAAAACACAACATCCCGGCTACGAGACGCTCATACGCATTATCGTATCGTCGAATACCTCAGCTCGATCACAGGCGCTATTAAAGAATACCGTGGCGGCGTTCTCATTATTTGATTTGCCACAAAGTAATGGTTTTAAGTTTACTATTGCCAAGAATATCGAACAGTTCGTCACCTCTTTTATATTTCGATTTTTCCCACAAGAGATTAATCGAAATATCTTAAATAGCGTCGAGTTAGCAACTATTTTCCATCTTCCTGATCAAAAAAATATTCCTACTTCTCAATTGCAGCGTCAGGCTTCGAAGCAGGTTGATGGCCCACACCAGTCGCTAAATCAAGGATTCTTGCTTGGGTACAATGTGTTTCGCGGCATTAAGAAGCCGATACGTCTTGCCCCTAGCGACCGTCGTCGTCACTCCTACATTATCGGTCAGACAGGTACGGGTAAGTCTGGACTACTTGAAAATCTTGCATTACAGGATATGCTCGATGGGCGTGGTTTTGCATTTATCGATCCTCATGGCGACTCGGCAGAGCGCCTTCTGGGCATGGTGCCAAAAGAACGAGTAGAAGATGTCATTTACTTCAATCCGGGCGATATGGAAAACCCTGTCGGGCTAAACTTATTTGAATTTGATACACCCGATCAGCGTGACTTCTTGGTGCAAGAGGCTATTGCAATGCTGTATCGATTATATGACCCAGGCCATACAGGTATCATTGGGCCTCGATACGAGCACTGGTTCCGTAATGCTGCATTAACCATAATGAGCGACCCTGGTGGCGCGAGCTTTATTGATATTCCTCAAGTATTTAATGACGACGCCTTTGCTAAATCGAAGCTGAAGTATGTTACAGATCAAACGGTACTTGATTTTTGGAATAAAGAAATGGCCCAAACAAGTGACTACCATAAATCAGAAGTCCTTGGATGGTTTGTTAGTAAATTCGGTGCTTTTTTGTCGAATGAAATGATGCGAAATATTATTGGACAAACAAAAAGCGGATTTAATCTTCGTGAAATTATGGACAAAAAGAAAATATTACTGGTTAACTTAAGTAAGGGCAAGACAGGCGAGCTTAATTCACAGCTGCTTGGTATGATATTTGTTATGAAATTTCAAGCAGCGGCCATGGGGCGTGCCGACATCCCTGAAGAGCAGCGTACAGACTTTACTTTATATGTTGATGAGTTTCAGAACTTTGCTACCGATAGCTTCGAATCAATTCTTAGTGAGGCACGAAAATATCGGTTAAATCTGATCTTAGCCAACCAGTTTATGACACAGCTAACTGATAAAATACGCGAGGCAATTATTGGAAATGTCGGCACTGTTATCAGTGGGCGAATTGGCACCACCGATGCTGAACTTATGCAAAAGAAGTTTGCCCCGATATTTGATGCAGAAGATTTGACCAAACTACCCAATTTTGAAACAGTTGCGTCTGTAATGATTGATAACGTACCGTCCACACCGTTTAGCATGTCGCTGGTGCCACCCATGGGCAAACCAAATCAGCAATTAGCGAATGCACTTAAGCGCCTATCGGCTGCAAAATATGGAACGCCACGTAAACTCGTGGAGAAACAAATATTCGATAGATTACGAGCCGGCACAGTATCGAATAATATGCCCAAGCCCAAGGTTCATAATGTTACACCACCGCCTGTGCGACCAATTAGTACGCCCGGTTCGAGTGCGGCACCGAATGCATCAACGTCAAGTCCTATTGGGGATACATCCACTTCATTTCTTGATGAATGGCTGGCAAAGAAACGTCAGTTGACAGCGGTAGATAACCCTATCAATAAAACTACGACGACCAATCCACCAAGCATGCCCATGAACAATTCTCACAACGCGATCAAAACTCAGCCCCCATCACAATCTCGTGATCAAGGCGAGGCAGTCATTCCAATTCGAGGCAGGAATAGTTCTGCTGACAACGAAATCGATATACCTATTCGATAGGATAAATAGCTATTTTCTTTTTCCGGTAATCATGACTTTTAAGAAGTCGTAGAGAAGGCCAATAATAAAACCTACAATTAATGCACCGATTGTTTCAAAACCTGAAAGAACATAACCAAAGTGTCGCGCTAATACATAGGCGGCACCGCTAAGGATAAAGCCGCATATCCCTGCTGCGAGTACTGCATTTGGCCTAAAAATTGTCGCGCCCGCAACATCACTTGCCTTTTCAATGACCGGATTATGAATTACTTTACTTATTGTTCGTTCAGTGGGGCGTAATTCAGTCTGAACTTCTCGAAGGGCCTGATTGTAGGCCGCTTTTTTATCAGCTTTTGTAATTCGTAGAAAGCTCGGTTCTGCCATCTGATCCGACGCTTTCTCACTCCGCTGGTCTTTAGCTGCTGATTCTGCCTCTTGAATGGCTCGTTTACGAGCCTCGATTGCAACAGCGTGACGATTTTCTAATTGCTCTTCGGTCGAAAGATTTTCGAACCTTTCTTTTAATTGTTCGCTTCTTTCCTGAGCAGCTGAAGGTAGTTGCTCGTTCTTTTCGGTTGAGGGTATTAGCTGTTCGGGATTTGCCATTGTTAACCTTGGAGAATTCCGTTGTTAAAGTTTCGTCGTACCAGGCGGAGTTCTTTATTAAGTTGTCGCGATCGAACGAAAAAATATGTGGCAATTGCGGTTATTAAGCCCACAATAAGCAGGCCATCATTTGGACCTGTCTTTGGCAATTCCACAACAGTCTGTTCGATGGCTTTGGGCGTAGGACAATTTACATCGATCTTAACTGTGTTGCCAAATCCATTAAGCATAGAACAGTCGTATG
Organism: Verrucomicrobiia bacterium; assembly: GCA_035629335.1. Classification (NCBI taxonomy): domain Bacteria; kingdom Pseudomonadati; phylum Verrucomicrobiota; class Verrucomicrobiia; species Verrucomicrobiia bacterium. The sequence continues at coordinate 936,453 of DASPIB010000001.1, read as the reverse complement.
AAGCTGGATCGCTCTGTCCACGAGGGGTGGCAGGAATCGTCTTGAGAACTTCAACAACAATTTTACGGCTCTCACTCGATTTAGGAGAAATTTTTACATCATTCCATCGCAGTACCTTCTTGTTTTCATCATATGTTCCACCACCCATATCGATAAGCGTAGCGTATTCCGCAACATCCGTTAAGTGTTCTTCAATAGTTTCTACTGCCTCAGCGTCACCATCATTCTTAATTGTTAGGGTATATTCAATCCGGTCACCAGGCTGGGCAATTACTTCCGTGGCATTTGTTGTTTGCGTTAGGTTAAGCGCGCTCTTGTGCTTTGAAATAATAGGCTTTTTTTCTGGCGCGGGTGCGGGCGCAGGTTCAGTTGGGATAGGCTTTGGTGCCGGTTCGTTTTTGAATGCTAAGTTAGCACAGTTTTTCATAACTGCAAACCAGCCGATTTTTTGTGAATATCCAATAAATGCTTGATAGTTAGACCCGTGGCGCTTAGTGTGCTCAAGCGTATCTAACTTCCATAAAGGGGTTGAGTAGATCGATATGTCTGACCCATCACTTAATTTTATGGTATGTGTTTTTTCGCCCTCGGACTCACCAAATCGAGAAATTCGCCCCCATGAGGTAATGATTCTATTGTCATCAAGTGAATTAAAAGTACCTTCTGTAGCACTTTCTAACTCTTCGCGAGTAATACCAGCATAGGCTACAATATCGCGATATCCAGATGTGTTTGCATCGTAGGCACCCATAAGTTCATTCTTTGTCCGAATACCGCCGCGGATTAAGTCCGAAGGACTTGCTGCATTTGCTGACTCTGGCGGGCTGAATACGGTCAGAGACTGTATTAAAAGGGCAAGAATCATAAATACAAAACCAACTTTACGTGTTGCTTGTTCTTGTCGAAGTCGTCTGGCATAGAACCCTAACTGCCCAATAAGCGCGGGACTAAACGGCAGGTTTGATACTATTTTCTGAAACATTTTTATTTTAATAACTCCTTATATTAAATTTAGCATAAGAAATATGTTCAATACAATAGTTGCAATGAACACAATTTGCCCGCTATAATGGTAGAGATGTAAATATTCTGAATTAAGACTGTAAATGTGAGGGATCATGGCTAAACAAAAACCAACTGCTGATTATGATTCAAGCCAAATTCAAGTGCTTGAAGGCCTTGAGCCAGTTCGCAAGCGCCCAGGAATGTACATTGGGAGTACTGGGTACGAAGGACTGCACCATTTAATTAAAGAAATAGCTGATAACAGTATTGACGAAGCGATTGCTGGGCATGCAACCAAAATCATTATCACGCTTAAACATGACGGCGGGGTTGCTGTCTCTGACGATGGGCGGGGCATTCCAGTTGATATTCACCCAAAAACAGGCAAAAGTACGCTTGAAACAGTTTTGACGGTGTTGCACGCTGGCGGCAAGTTTGGCGGAGGTGGTTACAAAGTATCGAGCGGTCTTCACGGCGTTGGGTCAAGTGTGGTGAATGCCTTATCGACTAAGTTAATCGCTGAAGTTCATAAAGATGGTAAACTTTACCGTCAAGAGTACGAACGCGGCGTTCCGCTCTCTCCAATTAAAGCAGTCGACAAGACTGACCGCACGGGTACAGACATTACTTTTTATCCCGATGGTAGCATTTTTGAAACGACGACGCTTGATTACAAATGGGTGGTTAATTATCTTCGTCATCAGGCATACTTAACTAAGGGAATTTACGTCGCTGTTGCTGATGAACGAACGAATGAGCGACAGGCCTTTTACTTTGAGGGCGGTATTCAATCTTATGTAAAGCACTTGAATATCGGCAAAGAAGTTGTCTCGAACGATATTTTCTATGTTGAAAAGCAGGTTGAGGATTGCATGGTTGAAGTTGCCGTGCAGTACAACGAAACTTTTACCGAGACAGTTAAGGCATTTGCTAACAATGTCTTTACACCAGATGGCGGAACGCACCTTATTGGCTTTAGGACTGCGCTCACGCGAGTTATTAACGACTATGCTCGTAAAAACGGAATTCTAAAAGAAAAAGAAGAGAATCTTACTGGTGATGATATTCGGGAAGGCTTGACGGCAATCATTCTTGTTAAACTTCCTGATCCACAATTCGAAGGACAGACAAAAAACAAGCTCGGCAATCCTGAGATGCGGCGTTACGTTGAGCAGGTAATGAGTGAATATTTTGCCTACCATCTAGAAGAGAACCCGAGCATTGCACGAAAGATCATCGGCAAGGCTTTACTGGCGGCACGTGCACGAAAGGCTGCAAGGGCAGCGCGTGAAAATGTTATTCGAAAAGGTGCGCTCGATGGCATGTCACTTCCCGGTAAGCTGGCTGACTGCTCGAGTAAGGATCCAAAAAACTCTGAAATATATATAGTAGAGGGAGATTCAGCTGGTGGATCTGCTAAAAGCGGACGTGACAGCAAAACACAAGCGATTTTGCCACTTCGTGGTAAAGTTCTCAACGTTGAGCGTGCGCGACTCGACAGAATGCTCAATAATAATGAAATTGTCAGTCTCATTAAGGCATTAGGCGTAGGCATTGATGAACAATTTGATATTGACGGCTTAAGGTATGGTCGAATAATTATTATGACCGATGCCGATGTCGATGGAAGCCACATCTCCACACTTTTGATGACATTTTTCTTCAGATATATGCGAGAAGTTATAGAACGTGGTCATGTCTATCTTGCAAAGCCACCACTCTTCTTGCTGAAAGGCCCTGGCAATAAGCGACAGTATGTCTATAGTGATGAAGAGCGTGATAAAATATACAACGAATTGATTGCTGAACGCCGTGCTCGTGGTACAAAAATCAACGAATTAGATCCGCCTCATAAGCAAGCAGGATTAGTTGATGTACAGCGCTACAAAGGTCTTGGCGAGATGGACGCCGATCAGCTATGGGATACCACCATGAATCCTGAGAACCGCGTGCTTGTACAAGTGAGAGTTGAAGATGCTGAAAAAGCTGATGCAATTTTTACAAAGCTGATGGGTGATGAGGTTGAGTTAAGAAAGCACTTTATTCAGAGTCGCGCAAAATTTGTAAACACTGAGGATTTGGATATTTAATATGGACGAAGAACAGAAAAACCCAGAAATTGTCGAAATATCAGAAAGCCAAAACCACTCTCGCACTGTAGAGCTTCGTACAGTCGAAGACGTCATGGAGGATAGTTTTCTACGCTATTCGATGAGCGTTATTATTGAGCGCGCGCTGCCAGATGTCCGCGATGGCCTCAAGCCTGTTCATAGGCGCATTCTTTATGCTATGGAGCAGAACGGTTGGCGACCAGGTACGAAATTTGTAAAAAGCGCACGTGTTACGGGTGAGGTTATGGGTAAATATCACCCCCACGGTGACGCAGCAATTTATGATTCTATGGCACGCATGGCCCAAGACTGGTCGATGCGCTACATGCTGGTTGACGGTCAGGGTAACTTTGGGTCAATGGATGGAGACCCGCCAGCCGCAGCGCGCTATACTGAAGCTCGTATGGCAAAGGCTGCAGCAGAGCTTTTGGTTGATATTGATAAAAATACGGTAAACTTCCGCGACAATTATGACGGTTCGTATACCGAGCCAACGGTGCTGCCCGCAAAATTGCCAAACCTACTATTAAATGGGCAGATCGGTATTGCGGTCGGTATGGCAACCAATATTCCACCGCATAACTTGGGTGAACTGGTTGATGCAGCTGTTGTAATGATTGATAATCCAGAAGCAACACTGGATGAATTATTACAACACGTGAAAGGACCAGATTTTCCAACTGGTGCCATCGTCTATGGTGGCGCACCAATGAAACAGGCCTATCAGACTGGTCGGGGTGGTATCACGATTCGCGCTGTTACTTCAATAGAGGAAACGAGCAAAGGAAGACACCAGATAATAGTAAGTGAAATTCCTTACGGTGTAAATAAAGCAACACTCATTGAGAAAATTGCCGAGCTTCATAAAGAGAAGAAGATCACCATACACGATATTCGTGATGAAAGCGCTCGTGGGAAAGTACGGGTTGTCATTGAGCTGAAAAAAGATGCTTATCCAAAGAAAGTCCTTAATCAGCTGTTTAAGTTGACTTCGCTGCAGACAAGTTTTCATTACAACATGCTAGCACTTATTGATGGCATTCAGCCCCGCATCCTTGGCTTACAAGAGATTCTAGGAGAGTACATTAAGCATCGCCAAGTAGTGGTTCGACGCCGCACTGAGTTTGAGCTTAAAAAAGCTAAGGACCGAGCCCACATACTTGAAGGCCTCAGCATCGCACTCGATCATATTGATGAAGTTATAACAACAATACGTGAAAGTGAAACCACTGAAGAGGCGCAAGTTAATTTAATAGAGCGATTCAAACTTTCGACCCTACAGGCCGAGGCTATCCTGCAGATGCAACTTCGTCGACTTGCTGGCCTTGAGCGTAAAAAAATCGAGGATGAGTTAGCGGAACTTCGTACATTGATCGGTAAGCTAGAGGCAATCTTGGCTAACGAGCAAGAAATTTTGAATATCATCAAAACCGAGCTGCTCGAAATTAAAGAGAAATACGCTGATGAACGACGAACAAAAATAATAAATCATGAATTAGGCAAGTTTAGCGACGAAGAGCTGATTCCTGACGAAGAGTCTATTATACTTTTGACAAGCGAGAACTATATAAAACGAACCCTCGTTAGCGAATATCGACGGCAAAATCGCGGCGGTAAGGGAAAACGAGGCATGTCAACCAAAGAGCAGGACGTTATTGATCAGCTGGTTCCTGCGAGTACGCACGACTGGCTGCTTTTCTTCACCAATAAAGGACGAGTGTTTAGGCTAAAGGCACATGAAGTACCCGCTGCAAGCCTTGTGGCAAAAGGAGTCGCCGCTGTCAATCTGCTGCAGCTCCAGCCGGAAGAGCGCATCACTTCAATTATTCGTGTCGCAAAGGATCATGGTGAAGATGGCTATCTCTTTATGGCAACTACTCAAGGTACGGTCAAAAAGACACCACTAAAAGATTATAGCAATATTCGTACGACTGGCTTGATTACAATTCGATTAGACGATAACGATGAGCTGCGCTGGATTCAGATGACTTCCGGACAAGATGAGGTCGTTATTTCTACAGCGATGGGTCAGGCAATTCGCTTTAATGAAGGTGATGCACGGCCAATGGGCCGATCGGCACGCGGTGTACGCGGTATTCGCTTGCGACCCGGGGATAGAGTTGTTGGTATGGATGTCGCAGTTGAAGATCGACGTCTCTTGGTAGTGAGTGAAAACGGATACGGAAAAATGACTAAAATTAGTAATTTTCCTGCTCACAAACGGGGAGGAGTTGGTATTAAGGCGGCAATTGTAACCTCTAAAACCGGCAAACTTGTAGCTGTTAGGTCGCTTGAACCAACCGCTAATGAGGTGTTGATGATTTCTACCAAAGGCCAGGCCATTCGTGTTGGACTAAAAGATATACCGCTCTTAGGCCGCACAACTCAAGGGGTAAGGATTATGCGTTTAGGTAATGAAGACAATGTAGCTTCACTTGGTATCATACCCGAGCAAGAACAGCCTGAAATTGAAGAGGCCGGTGAATAGGTATGTTTCTGCTTGTGGCCTTTATTGGTTGGTTAGTGTCGCAAGTAGGGAAGTACCTGATACATTCGGTGCAAGTAAAGAGTTTTAAGGACTGGGGTTATTTGTACCGATCGGGCAGCATGCCAAGCGCGCATACAAGCATTATCGTTTCACTCGTAACTTATACGGGATTAATCGAGGGTGTGACGAGTAGTGTGTTTGCGCTTGGCGTGGTTGTTGCTGCCATAGTTATGTATGATGCCATGCAAGTCAGGCGGTCCGTTGGTGAGCAGGGCAGGGCTATTGAGGAAATTATAAAGAATAGCCACATAAAAAGACCCTATATTGCTATGGGTCATCGACCGAGTGAAGTAGCAGTTGGTGCGACGCTTGGATTACTGGTAGGGATTGTTGCTTTTTTTATCACAAAATAATGATAAGAAAGTATTGACACTTCAGTAACAGATACGCTATGCTAAGGGACAGTCTGAGTGGTAACGGAGATACACCGAGAGTCATGTCAGTGATGTACGTTTACAATTTGGTAGTGCAAATCATCGTCAGTCATCGTATCTAATTTATTAGATACATTTTTATGGAGAGTTTGATCCTGGCTCAGGATTAACGCTGGCGGCGTGCCTAACACATGCAAGTCGTGCGGTAACAGGAGTAGTTTACTACTTGCTGACGAGCGGCGGACGGCTGAGTAACGCGTAGGAATGTACCCCAAAGTGAGGGATAACTCCGGGAAACCGGAGCTAATACCGCATATGATCTTCGGATTAAAGCTTCGGCGCTTTGGGAACAGCCTGCGTCCGATTAGGTAGTTGGTGAGGTAAAGGCTCACCAAGCCGACGATCGGTAGCTGGTCTGAGAGGATGATCAGCCAGACTGGGACTGAGACACGGCCCAGACTCCTACGGGAGGCAGCAGTGAGGAATCTTCCACAATGGGCGAAAGCCTGATGGAGCAACGCCGCGTGCAGGATGAAGGCCCTCGGGTCGTAAACTGCTTTTAAGAGTGAAGAATATGACGGTAACTCTTGAATAAGGATCGGCTAACTACGTGCCAGCAGCCGCGGTCATACGTAGGATCCGAGCGTTATCCGGAGTGACTGGGCGTAAAGAGTTGCGTAGGCGGTATGTTAAGCGAGTAGTGAAATCAAGTGGCTCAACCATTTGGCTATTACTCGAACTGGCAAACTTGAGAGTGGTAGAGGTAACTGGAATTTCTAGTGTAGGAGTGAAATCCGTAGATATTAGAAGGAACACCAATGGCGTAGGCAGGTTACTGGACCATTTCTGACGCTAAGGCACGAAAGCGTGGGGAGCGAACCGGATTAGATACCCGGGTAGTCCACGCCGTAAACGATGGATACTAGCTGTTGGAGGTATCGACCCCTTCAGTAGCGAAGCTAACGCGTTAAGTATCCCGCCTGTGGAGTACGGTCGCAAGACTAAAACATAAAGGAATTGACGGGGAGCCGCACAAGCGGTGGAGCATGTTCATTAATTCGATGATAACCGAAGAACCTTACCAGGGCTTGACATCCAGGGAAGCACTGCGAAAGCAGCGCGTGCCTTCGGGAACCCTGTGACAGGTGCTGCATGGCCGTCGTCAGCTCGTGTCGTGAGATGTTAGGTTAAGTCCTTTAACGAGCGCAACCCTTGTGGTTAGTTGGATTTTTCTAACCAGACTGCCTCGGTAACGGGGAGGAAGGAGGGGATGATGTCAGGTCTGTATTGCCCTTACGCCCTGGGCTTGAAACGTGCTACAATGGCCAGTACAATGCGCAGCTAAGTCGCGAGATGGAGCAAATCGCATCAAAACTGGTCCCAGTTCGGATTGCAGGCTGAAACTCGCCTGCATGAAGTTGGAATCGCTAGTAATCGCAGGTCAGCTATACTGCGGTGAATACGTTCCCGGCTCTTGTACACACCGCCCGTCAAACCATGAAAGTAGCCAACACCCGAAGTCCGATTCGTCGGCCTAAGGTGGGGGATATGATTGGGGTTAAGTCGTAACAAGGTATCCGTAGCGGAAGCTGCGGATGGATTACCTCCTTTCTAGGGAGATGTTATGCCAATAGTACGAGCAATCTACTATTGAAGCTAGGTCGGTCTTGTTGTTGTGCTGGATCTACATAACAACGAAGTTCTCGTAAGAGAACAAGACTAGATTCAAAAACCGACTACGATGAGATGCACTACTAAGTTGTAAACAATAAAAAGAACGCCAGTGAGCGTTCTTTTTGTGTTTTGAGACTGTGTATGGCAGCATTGCTGCGGGACGACAGAAGGCAGGCGAGACGCGGCGGCTACTGTGGATATGACTGCGCCTTGTCCCTCCCCAAATATCCAAAGGGACTGGCTGATAGGAACATTAAATAGCGGGGTTAAGCGTAGCGATAGGATCGGAATCTGATGCGGTCGGTGTTTGGTCACGAACTTCTGTATGTAATGTCATTATTGCAGGGTTTAGTTTAAAATCTCTTGCGGTATTCGGTACGATACTGTAAAATACAGACTGTATTATTTATGGGGCATTAGCTCAGTTGGCTAGAGCGCCTGCTTTGCAAGCAGGAAGTCCGGGGTTCGAGTCCCCGATGCTCCACCAAAAGCGTACTTTAAAAAATATTTCAGTATACATTTCTATAGTTACTATGGGCGATTAGCTCAGCTGGTTAGAGCGCGTCACTGATAATGACGAGGCCGGAGGTTCAAGTCCCTCATCGCCCACCAAATTCAACTATAGAAATGTATACTGAAATACTTGCAAAATATCCGTAAGTAGCGTATATTACTTAATGTAGTAAGCGAATGTTTCGTGAATGAAACCTCTGGCGATTGTTGAGACAATCATCAGAGTTTTTTATTGCAAAAAGTACAGCATATTACTCTTTACAAATAAGGTCGAAACTTGCTACACTTAAGCGGACTTGAGTACAGAGAGAGCTCCTAACGAGGATTCGAATGTGTACTCAAGAGGTGAGTAACAAGTAATTTAACAATTTGATGTAAAAGATTGACAGATGGTAATTGGTTAATACTAATTACTAGTTAAGTCAATGCATAAAAAGGTACTCAAGGGCACACAATGGATGCCTAGACGTACATTACCGATGAAGGACGTGGAAGACTGCGATAAGCTTCGGGGAGCTGTCTACAAGCTTTGATCCGGAGATCTCCGAATGGGGAAACCCGCCATGAGTCATGTCATGTGCATCGTTACCTGAATCTATAGGGTAATTGAAAGGGAACCGTCTGAACTGAAACATCTTAGTAGGACGAGGAAAAGAAAGTAAATAACGATTCTCGGAGTAGTGGCGAGCGAAACGGGATGAGCCCAAACCTTATTGATTTTTGCCTGGTAATTTACCGGGTAAATAAGTTGACAGACGAATATTAATAAGGGGTTGTGAGATAATACAAGACCAAGTCAAAGGGTTTGATTAGTCGAACACTTTGACTTGCGATCGCAACTGTCATAAGCGAGTAAGGTAAGAAATCGGCTTTGTTAGCAGAAGAATTTGGAAGGATTTGCCAAAGAGCGTGATAGCCGCGTATGCGAAAACGAAGCTGACCTTATATGTATTTTCTCGAGTAGGTCGGGGCACGAGAAACCCTGATTGAATCCGGCAGGACCACCTGCCAAGGCTAAATATAATGTACGATCGATAGTGAACAAGTACAGTGATGGAAAGGTGAAAAGAACCCCGGGAGGGGAGTGAAATAGATCCTGAAATTGTGTGCCTACAAGGAGTCGGAGCCCTTCGGGGTGACGGCGTGCTTTTTGTAGAACGATCCAGCGAGTTAATTTGTAGTGCAAGGTTAAGTCAATTGACGGAGCCACAGTGAAAGCGAGCCTGAATAGGGCGTTTAGTACTACGAATTAGACCCGAAACCGAGTGACCTAACCATGGGCAGGTTGAAGCGACGATAACACGTCGTGAAGGACCGAACCAGGGCATGCTGCAAAATGCTTGGATGACCTGTGGTTAGAGGTGAAATGCCAATCGAACTCGGAGATAGCTGGTTCTCCTCGAAATAGCTTTAGGGCTAGCGTCATGTAAATTAGCCAACGGGGGTAGAGCTCTGTAAAGGACTGGGGCCCGCAAGGGTACCCACCCTTAACAAACTACGAATACCGTTGGTGGTACCATGGCAGTTAGAACGTCGGGGCTAAGCTCGGCGCTCGAAAGGGAAACAGCCCAGACCATCGTCTAAGGTCCCTAAATATACGCTCAGTGGGAAACAAGGTGAGATTTCTTAAACAGCTAGGATGTTGGCTTAGAAGCAGCCATTCATTTAAAGAGTGCGTAACAGCTCACTAGTCAAGAGATCTTGCGTGGAAAATGTAACGGGGCTTAAGCGTATTACCGAAGACATGGATTTGTAATTTATTACAAGTGGTAGAGGAGCGTTCCTCTCTGCTGTGAAGCAAAATTGGAAAGTTTTGTGGAGCGTGAGGAAGTGAGAATGCTGGAATGAGTAACCATAAGAGGGGTGAGAATCCCCTCGGCCGAAAGAGTGAGGTTTCCTGGGCCATGTTAATCAACCCAGGGTTAGTCGGGCCTAAGCCGAGGCGCATAGCGTAGGCGATGGACAACAGGTTAATATTCCTGTACCGGTTATATTTTGCACACTGTTCACGGTAAAGTAGTCAGAGCGGATTCATGGTATGTATCCGTCCAACCAAAGCGGGAACGTTTTGGGAGTGAAAGTGTCCCCTTGGGGATACGATTCTGGTGAGAGTGCTGGCTAGAAAAGCAGGTGTGCGCGTGGATATAGCCGCCCGTACCGCAAACCGACACAGGTACTCGAGTCGAGAAGACTAAGGCTTACGAGAGAACCTTCGCTAAGGAACTCGGCAATACAGCGACCGTAACTTCGGGATAAGGTCTGCCCCCACATCATTCGATGTGAGCCGTGTTCAGTATATTAGTGAAATGGTTAATGAGTACGTTAGGTTCAATTTTTGAAAATAACGACAAATCCTTTTTAAAACCAACTTTTACTGAGATAGAACAGTCATGATAATTGACTCTGAACGCGAGACTCTTGCATCAAATGATGTGGGGGCCGCAGCAAAAGAGCCCACGGAACTGTTTACCAAAAACACAGGTCTCTGCTAACACGAAAGTGGATGTATAGGGGCTGACTCCTGCCCAGTGCCGGAAGGTTAAGGGGAGTGCTTCACGGTGCGAACTGAAGCCCCGGTGAACGGCGGCGGTAACTATAACCGTCCTAAGGTAGCGAAATTCCTTGTCAGGTAAGTTCTGACCCGCACGAATGGAGTAATCATGTGGGCACTGTCTCAGCGAAGGACTCGGTGAAAGTGCATTGGCGGTAAAGATGCCGTCTGTCCATACCAGGACGAAAAGACCCCGTGGAGCTTTACTACAGCTTTGCATTGAACCAGGTTACAATATGTGTAGCATAGGTGGGAGACGTTGAAGCAGATACGCCAGTATCTGTGGAGTCACCGGTGAAATACCACCCTTGTTGTGACTTTGTTCTCACTCTAACCGTTATCCGGTTAGGGGACCGTGCATGGTGGGTAGTTTAACTGGGGCGGTTGCCTCCTAAAGAGTAGCGGAGGCGTTCAAAGGTTGGCTAGCTTCGAATGGAAACCGAAGTGATAGTGTATACGCAAAAGCCAGCTTGACTGTGAGGAGTACATTCCGAGCAGACACGAAAGTGGGAGTAAGTGATCCGCTGTACGTAACATTTGTTACATGAATGTGGGATCGACAGCGCAAACGGATAAAAGTTACCCCGGGGATAACAGGCTTATCGCGCCCAATAGTTCACATAGACGGCGCGGTTTGGCACCTCGATGTCGGCTCATCACATCCTGGGGCTGGAGCAGGTCCCAAGGGTTCGGCTGTTCGCCGATTAAAGTGGTACGCGAGCTGGGTTCAGAACGTCGTGAGACAGTTCGGTTTATATCCGGTATGGACGTTAGGAAATTTGAGAAGATCTGCCTCTAGTACGAGAGGACCGAGGTGGACGAACCTCTGGTGTATCGATTGTCGCCACCTGCGGCATTGTCGAGTAGCTACGTTCGGATTAGATAAGCGCTGAAAGCATATTAAGCGCGAAACTGACTTCAAGATAAGATTTCCCTATGAGCTCCCTGAAAGATGATCAGGTTGATAGGTGCAAGGTGGAAGTGCGGTAACGTATGGAGCCGAAGCATACTAATAGAGCCATCGCCTTTTTATGCTCTCATTTACGAAGCTAATTTTCGAATTAGCCAAGTAAATGAGGTAGACTTAACTAGTAATTAGTGCTTGCCAAAGCACGTCGATCTTTTACAAGATACCGTACATGGATATCGAAGTAAGGTTCTTAGTAGCAACATAGGCTAAGCACCCTGCTTCGGTGCCCATAGCGCTGGGGAAACACCTGCAACCATTCCGAACGCAGAAGTTAAGCCCAGTAGCGGCGATTATACTGCGCAAGCGGGAAACTAGCACGGTGCCGAATTATATAAAACCCTTGGGAAACCAAGGGTTTTATCTTTTGGGAAAAATTTTATAAATAACATTTACACCAGCCATGATATAATGCCCTGACTTTCTATAAAATGCAATAAACCTTATGTAAATATTGACTTTGCAAACAAAAAGTGCTAATGTATATATATTCTAAACATAGAGTAAAAGGAGTTTATATGGCAGGAACAAAGAACGGCGGCTTACGCGCTGCGGCAACAAATCGAGCTCGACATGGCAAAGAGTTCTATGCACGCATTGGGGCGATTGGTGGTAAAAAAGGACGCACTGGCGGCTTTGCTGCTAACCGAGAGTTAGCCCGAATTGCTGGCGCCAAGGGCGGACGAATTAGCCGTCGCACAAAGTCTGTCGCTGTTACTGAGCAGGTTGCAGATGTTATTGATATTTCAGTGAAGCGCGGTGATCATTCTGAGCTTGATCAAGCGGCATAAGTAGTTCTTCTAATTTATAACCTGACGTCGTAAGGCGCAAAAATGAGCCTCGTTCGCCCTCCAGGTGATAGCACATAAATGGCACGAATAGGTGCCATTTATGTTTTGGAGGCCATTTGTCGAACAGGACGGACACAGACTGCGCTGGTGTAACCAGTCACGATAGCTATCAAGCGATTCATTAACCAACGATTCAACTATGGAGAGGCCATATCTCGAAGATAGCGTGGTTTGAGCATAGTGCCAAGCAGCACGCTCCATCTTGATCAGATCAATATCTAAAATATACTCCTGGTGATTAAGGATGGCGTGGGCGGTTTCGTGTAGTAAATAGGCTAAGTTTGGACTAGAGCTTTGAGGTATAAAATAAACAGTTCTTTCATCTGGCCGCCACTTAAAGACATCACTCTCTGTAAATGTCACACCAGGATAATCTTGTCTGAGTCGCTTAATTAAAAGAGCGATCTGATCCATAGCAAAAACATCCATATAGTACAGCCTCTTCCGGGAACCTCGCTTGTATAACGGGGGGGATAGGGAAATGCTCGTTGAGCTGTGATTTAAGAATATCATCGAGGAATGATTTATACCGTTGAAAATAGGTACCAATGCTTCCACCGATAATTATTATCTCGGGTTGTAAGCTCGGTATGAGTGCGAGAAGCCCGACGCTTATTTTTTCGGCTACTTCCTGCCAGGTCTTTGTGTCGGTTTCGGGTATGTCGCGAGCTAATTTCTGGTAGGTTGCTTTAAGTGCGCGACCAGATGCAAATGTCTCCCATTCCTGATAATGGCCGTGGAAATTTAACACCATATGACCTGCCTCGCTGTTGCTGGTGGCTGGCTGAATATGGCCATCAACGATAAGCCCGCTACCGATCCCGGTGCTTACTGTAAGGTAGAGTGCAAGTGACGGGATTTGTTTCAAGCGCCTGACCTCACCTAGTGCTGCGAGGTTAGCGTCATTCTCCAGAAATACGGGTACGGTTATGCCGAGCTTCTTTAAGCCAAGCGGTATGTTGAAATCTTTCCAGCCAAGATTATCGCACCAAACAGCACGGTTGTTCTTTACCACGCCAGGAACGGCGATAACAATAGCCGAAACTTTTTGGAGGCTATAGTGTTGGTTCACAAGAGCTGCAAGCGCGGTAAGGTAATCGCGTTTATCGTGTGGTGTTTGAAATCGATATGACTTGTGCGGTTTTCCGTCACGATAAAAACTCGTCACGAGCGTTTTTGTTCCCCCAGTATCGATTGCGATTAACATAACTTTAGTGTAGCAGTTCTTTCTTAGCCTTGCGAGTATGTTATAGTGGAAACTGCAATGGAGACTTCTGAGCAGCACGATACTACACCAAAGCGTCATATCCTTCAGTTCATTGGAGTTGCAATTATCTTGGCCGCAGTATTACTAGCTGGGCTTTATTTCTTGAATCGTCGATCAGATTCTTCTGTAACCGCTGGAGAACCAATCGTGACGCAACCTGAGCCAGCGCCTGAGACGACAGAAACAGCTGAAACAAGGCGCCCCGCTGATAGCCAAACTGAACAAGCCAGTCCTTCACAGATTCCTTCGGCCGGTCCAAGTGACGTCTTGTGGCTCATGGTTCCTGTGCTAGGAGGCCTTATGTACCTCACGAATGAGTATCGAAAATCCCGGGTAGCAGTTACGCGTGCAGCCATGCACAAAACGAGCCACGGACTTTGACTTCTTCGCAGTAACAGCGTACAATAGAGAGTAATCTCTGGAGGCTTTTTATTGCCTGCAAAGAAATATACTCGAAGGAAGGAGTCTTTAAAAAAGACTATGGCAAATGCCACAATAACAATGGATGACCTCTTGAAAGAAGAGGCCGTAAAACAACTGACCGCTGGCGAGGTGGTAGAAGGAAAAGTACTATCGGTACGCAAGCACGAGGTGCTTATTGACCTAGGACCGCTAGGTGTCGGGTTGGTGCCTCGACGTGAAATTGGTTTTTCACGCAACTTAACAGAGGGTGATAGCGTCACTGCAAGTGTGGTTGATATCGAACTCGATAACGGCTATTCGCTGCTCTCGCTACGCAAAGCCGCGAAGGATCGTGGTTGGGACGAAGTAAGTCGAATTGCAGAAGAAGGCGAAGTAATTGAAGTTACCCCTTACGATGCAAACCGCGGTGGCTTACTCATCGAATTTGAAGGCGTGCGCGGGTTCTTGCCGGTGAGCCAATTAAGTGCTGAGCACTATCCTCGTGTTGGTGGAGCCGATAAGGATGAAATCTTGCAGCGACTTAACTCGCTGGTTGGAAAAGAAATCAAAGTACGTATTCTTGATGCTGACCGCAAGGCTAATAAGCTAATCTTTAGTGAAAAAGAAGCCATTAAAGAAGGTTTAGCAGAACGATTTGAAAAACTCAGCATTGGCGATACCGTCACCGGTGTAGCAACTGGTGTGGTTGATTTTGGTGTCTTTGTGAATGTCTCGGGCATCGAAGGACTCGTACACATTAGTGAAATCAGCTGGGAACGGGTAAATAATCCAGGTGATTATGTAAAAGTTGGCCAAGCTATCGAAGCGAAGATTATCGCTATCGATAAAGACCGATTAAGCTTGAGCATGAAACAGCTTACCGATGATCCATGGCTAAAAGAAGTTGAGCAGTTCAAGAAAGGCGATGAAGTCGAGGGCACAGTCACTCGCATCACGCCATTTGGTGCCTTTGTGCAGATTAGCCCTGCCGTCGAGGCGCTTGTACACATCAGTGAACTTGGTAGCGGTGATAACGCCGATCCCGAGAAGATCTTTAAGTTGAACGAGCGTAAGATGTTCCGTGTGCTTGACATCGATAAAGAAAATCGCAAAATTTCACTTAGTCTTACAGACAAAAAGTAACATGAAAAATAATTAGCCGCCGTCACATGCGAAGGACGGCAGAAAGGAGCTTTCTGAAACCCTATGTCTGAGAAAGTTATTGCCGTCCCGCATATGATTACCGTTGGTGAGCTTGCCGAAGCACTCGACTTGCCTGTGACTGTGCTTGTTGGTGAGTTATTTAAAAATGGAATCGCTGCCACAGTTAACCAGCGTATTGATTTTGAAACCGCCCAAATTATCGTTGACGAATTAAAACTGAACGTTCGTTTAGAAAAAAAATCAACTGATGAGGTGGCTGTGGCAAAAGCGACCCGCGAACTATCGGACGCAGCCGCTCCCCGTCCACCGATTGTTGCCGTTATGGGGCATGTTGACCATGGCAAAACATCTTTACTTGATGCAATCTTAAAAATGAAGGTTGCATCTGGTGAAGCAGGGGGAATTACCCAGCACATTAGTGCCTACCAAACTACTAAGAATAATCGTTCGATTACTCTACTTGATACTCCGGGGCACGAAGCGTTTAGTGCTCTTCGCCAACACGGCGCCGCACTAACGGATGTTGTAATTATTGTTGTGGCCGCTGATGACGGCGTGAAGCCACAAACTATAGAGGCGATTAAATTTGCCCAAGCAGCCAACGCAAAAATTGTAGTGGCGATCAACAAAATCGATAAAGATACCGCTGATGCAGCACGCGTGAAAGCGCAACTTGCGAGCGAGCACAACTTAAACCCAGAAGAATGGGGTGGCGATACGGTGATGGTCGAAGTGAGTGCCAAGACCGGCCAGAATATCGATAAACTGCTCGACATGGTGCTTTTGGTGGCTGATCTTGAAGATTTACGTGCTGAAGTTAATATTCCTGCTGAAGGTTTAGTTATTGAATCCCATATGGAGCAAGGTCGTGGACCAGTGGTGAGCTTGCTGGTTGAGCATGGCGTGCTTCGCCAAGGAATGTTTTTAGTTGCCGGCGGTACGTACGCTAAAATTCGTACCTTGCTTGATTTCGCTGAAAAGCCTTTTAAAGAAGCTGGCCCATCAACGCCAGCGGTTGTCACTGGTTTTAAAGAATTGCCGCATTTCGGCGATCGGTTTAAGGCGGTAACTAATGAGAAGCTTGCGCGTACCGAAGTTGAAAAGTATCGCGCTGAAACCGAAAGCAATGCCTTAAGCGCAAATGTCACCAGTGCCGATTTATTAAGAATGATGAGCAAAAAGCAAAGCACTCAGGATTTAAATGTTATCTTGCGGGCTGATGTGCAGGGTTCATTGACCTCTTTAAGTGACAGCTTACGCTTGCTTGAAAACGAAGAAATTAACGTTAATATTATTAGTTCGGGCGTTGGCAATATCACCGAAAACGATATTCGCTTGGCTTCTACCAGTAATGCAATTGTCTATGGGTTTAATGTGCAGCTACCGCCGGCAGTTAAACGATTGGCCGTACGAGATAAGGTCGCGGTCCGTTTGTTTAGGGTTATCTACGAACTCCTTGATGACGTGAAGGAAGCCATGGAAGGACTATTGAGCCCTGAAGTAGTTGAGCACGAAGTCGGCAATTTAAAGATCAAGGCTGTTTTCCGCACCACAAATAATGAAGTGATATGTGGGGGCGAGGTTATGAGCGGCAAGGTGACGCCCAACCTCTTGGCACGGGTAAAGCGAAAGGATGAACAAATTGCTGAAGTAGAAGTTGCCCACGTGCAACGTCAGCAACAAGAAGCCAAAGAAGTATTTGAAGGCGAATTGTGCGGCCTCAGCTTAAAAACCAAGAACAAGCTGTTGCTTGCTGAAGGTGATACTTTAGAATTCTTTACTCGAGAGCTGGTAAAGCGCTCACTATAGAGGCTGGCATAAGCGCTCACTTTTGATATCGGTGGCTGGCACGCCGCCACTCGCATCCTTGCTTCGGCTGTAATTGTTGAGGAAAATTACGCTGCTCTTGATTTTACGACGTTTTTGTGCTATTAATAAATAAAGAGAAAAAATAAAACAAAAACACGTTAACCCGTAGGAAGCAAAAAAGCTATGCCTGAACGATTACAACAAGCACAACAATCAGGACAATCAGAAGTTTTCGAATTTGGCGAAGTTCTTTCCGATGGGACGACTGAGCTTGTTCCCCAAGAAGAGGCTCCCGAAGATGCTTCCAGTGACCACCCCCGGTCTTCGACCGAGCTCGACCTATATTATAAGGAAGAAAAAGGAAAGCACGATCGTGACCCAAACAAAACCCAGGTCTCGGTGGATGAGCTTTATCGGAAGCTCGGAGTTGAGAGGCGGAAAGCAGCTGAAGAGGCGCGCCGTGATATCGATAAGGTTACTGAGCAGGTCAAGCAAGACATACGGGAACGCTTAAACGGGAAGCCAGAAAAATCGACCGCTACTGAGCAATCTGTCGCAATCCCACCGGCAAAGCCGAAACCCGCAGCTCCAAAACCAACCGATATTCCACCAAAACGCCCAGCTCCTCAACGAGAAACGTTTAAGGAGGCTCCTCCTAAAGCGCCAGAAAAGTCGCGGGCATCAAATACGCTTGAAAAAGAAAAAACTGCTGAGGCTAAGTCTGAAAGTGTTCGTTTTGCTTCCTTCACAACTTCAAGGAGCGCCAAGCAGCTGAAATTAGCCGAACCACCTCGTATACGCGGTTTAAAGGAAAGTTTCTCTACTCAGGGTCTTGACTGGCAAGATGGAAGAAATAAAAGCTTAGGCGCACAAGAAATAAGAAAGTGGGAAGCTGAAGTAGCAAAGGCTGAACGCGGGAATCAAGACGCTATTTATATTGACGCATCGCGTCAATTATTTGCACTTGCCGACGGTGCAGGTGGACACAAAGGTGGTGAGGTAGCTAGTAAGCTAGCGATGAGCGTGTTCGAAAAGTCACCGGTTCTTGACTACGAGCCTCAGATTAGCCCGCAGGTGGTTGTCGCCGATCATCTTGCTGAGATTAGTAAAATTCGCTTGAAGATGAAAGATTTGGCTACAGAGGATGCAAGTCTTCAAGAGATGGCAACAACAATCGTCACCGCTCAGGTTGTCGGAAATAACTTGATAGGAGTTGCTGCTGGTGATTCGCGAATATGTGTCGTAAGAGATGGCCAACCTATATGGCTTAATACTGAACAGATCGACCCACGCCAGCCAAACGTTATTCGTAACGCACTGAGTCCGGGGATATCGCATGGCCAGGCAGGCATAAATGTTAAATCTCGCAGTTATGACGAGAGCTTTGTTTACGCTCTTGAGCCGGGCGATAGAATAGTTATGATGTCTGACGGTGTATTGGGTGATTGGCCTGAGGAGAAAATAAATGCGGAAGCGCTTGAGCGAGCATTCAGACAGCCTTTGCCTGAAGACGCGATGAAGGCGCTTTTTGAAGCTAGCAAGAAGTACGACGACACCTCGATTATTGTTTTTGATTTCAATCCTGAAGGGTTCGAGCAGTCTGAAGCAACTACCAAAACCTCAAGCCAAGAAGCTCAGACCGAAGCAACTCCAGAGTTTGGCAGCTTTAGCGGTGAACTTCCCATTGATCCAGCTCCACCAACCACATCCCGAGTCACTCCTCCTGTGCCACCAGTGGCACCTCCACCCACTGCTGCCGAAACGACCGCAGAGTTCCCGCGCATTACACCACCAGAAGTCTTTAACGCGGCCTCACTTTTACGTGAAGAGCGGCTGGTTGAAAGCGAAGAAGCCGAAGCTTTAAGGGAGCTGACCGAAGAGCTGATCCGATTGGCGACAGCGAATGAAGCGGAAGATACAAGTAAATATAAAGAGAAGCATAAAAATATAGTTGATTTCGTTAATGGTATTGGTAAACGAAACGCTAGCCAGATTGAGTATTTTAATCAGATCGGTACCGTCAAGGATCTATATGACGAACCAGGGAATAAATACCCTCGTAAATATGTCAAGGGTTTGCGTAAAGCTGCAAACCGTGAATATACGGCTAAATTGGAAGGCGGCCAATATATCAAAAATGATGAAAAGCTTGACGGCGAAAAACTCTTAAGTAGTATTTATGAATCAAGGAAAGAAATTACTAAAGACCTGGGGCGTAAAGAAAAGCGAATCGTTAAAGACATTCTAAGGGACATCGAACGTCTTCCGGCAGCTGCTTGGGTAGGAGCTGACAAAAAGCTCTCTCAGGAAGAGTTGCAAGATCGAATTGAAGAAGAGGCGTACCTGCTTGGTAGAAATAATGCCGAGCGGGAAGCTGCAAAAGCGACTCTGACGAGCCTTGTAACTATGAACCAAGAAGACTGGGAGCGCACCGTAGAGGGCGGACAGATTCTGCAGCGTAACGAAGCGGCGAGGTCACCAGCTGAGCAGCGCCGTACGCTAAACGAAATGCAGCGTAATGGCATGGATGTTCGGAGGAGCCCTTTCCGTAATGAGGACATTCGCACCTCGCGATTCTTGAAGTATATCCTAGATCAAGTGCCTGAAACGAGTGAGCGATCGTCGGTTGAAGAACGGCCAGTTACAAGGGATCTTTCTGGAAAAGTTGCTAACTACTTGTGGATGAATGGCTACAACCTCAATTCAGGTTCATTCGAGAGAAAGAGACGAGAGCTAATCGAAATTGCAAAAGATGCTATAAGTGCAAAAGAGTTGGCTGAAATGCCGGAGCAGCTTGTCAGCCAGCCTCGGCCTTCAGAATACCGAAAGTATGGTTTAAGTCGTGACTACCAGCGGGAAAGCATGACCGTTGGTGCTGCGCGTGACATGCTGCAAGAATTGTATGATGCAAATCGTTTAGCGGATGAATATGAACAGCAAATCGCAAAAGTGCAAAAACTCGAACGAAGCACGCGTCGCCTCCCTGGTTCGCTTGCTTCAGCGCGCGGTAGATTGCAGCGATTAGAGCAGCGATTAAATGATTATCATATTCGAAACGAGGCAGGTAGGACGCGAATCGTCGAAGAGCGATAAGGTTTACTAACTATCTTGTATAATAAACAGTAAATAAGGGGTATATTATACATGTTTCGATTAGACGATGATTTTCTTGACTCGCTGGGGCTCGGTGCGATGCCGAAGGAAGAGAAGGTGCTGTTTTTGCAGCACCTTCGCGAAGAGCTTGAACTTCGGGTGGGCACAAAGCTAGCCGAGGGTTTAAGCGATGCGCAGCTTGCTGAATTCGAAGGTATTATCGATCGACGTCAGGGAAAAATTGACGAATGGCTGGCGGCTAACGTTCCGGCATACGCAAACGACCCGGCGTATGTTTCGATGTTACAAAATGCAGTGGCAAAAAAACAGGGTAATCCTTTGGAGCCAAGTGAAATTGAAGCGATTAGGGCCGAATTCACCGCCACCAAGTGGCTGGAAACAAACCGATCCGAATATCGGCAGGTGGTAGCGAACACGATTGAACAACTACGACAAGAAATTATGAATAATCGCGAGAGTTTTTTGGCGGCTTAAAGGGCGTAGCCGCGCATAAATTCGGGCCCGGTCATGGTTTTACCGTTTACTGCTTGTAGTTCATCGATTATCAGGTAGATTTTATCTTTACATTGAACCGATGGGCGAATAGTGTCGGCAGCTGTACTGGTGTGGGCTTTTAGGATAGTGCATAACTGTCCGAAGAGAGGTAGCTTTGATTTAGGGTAAAGACCGAAGGCACGAATATGCCGTTCGCATTCGCTAGCGGTCATAGCTAGGGGCGTTAGCAGGCTGTCATTTTTGGTGAGTAGCCGGCAATACGTGGCGGTGGCATGGTCTTGTTCAGCGGGTTGCAAACTACCGACTGTAATATCAGGCAAGGCGCTAAGTAGAAGTCGTGCTCCCTCGGTAGCGAAACGCTGATACAGCTCTTGGCTAGTTTCCGTTCCTGTTAGTAGGTAGGCTCTTTGCAGGTATACTGGTCCGGCGTCCATGTCTTTCGAAAGCTGCATGATCGATATGCCCGTTCGAGAGTCGCCATTAAGGATGGCGGTTTCGATTGGTGAAGGGCCGCGGTATTTTGGGAGGAGTGAGGGGTGCACATTGATTATCCCGGGGCTAAAACAATCCATAACTGATTGCGGAATAATTTTGCCATAAGCCACGAGCACGCCAATTGGAGCCACTAGTTTTTTAATTTCCGGAATGATTTCAGATACTTTTATGGGTTGCAGCACAGGAATGCTCGCAGCTTCGGCAATTTGTTTAACCAGGGGCGGCGTTAAGATTCGGCCGCGGCCTCGAGGAGTATCGGGCTTAGTGACGACTAACTCAACGGGCTGGCCGGCTTCAATGAGCGTGCGGAGAGTTGCCGCGCTAAAATCTTCAGTCCCAAAGAATACTATTGGTTTTGATATCTTTGTCATAGTCGAGCTTTTGTAGTTCGCCTTTATCGTCCAGGATAAAGAAATTATCTTTGGCGTCGCGAATGTGATCGATGAAGAGAAGACCATTAGTGTGGTCGATTTCGTGCTGGAGTACTCGGGCGAGATAGCCTTTGGCTTTGATGCGAATTTCATTGCCATCAATATCGAGGGCTTTTACGCGTACTTGTGAATACCGTGGCACGAGGCCATAGACATTTTTTACACTCAAACAACCCTCGTGATCGTAAATAATTTCGCCTTCAAGCTTTACGATCTCGGGGTTGATGAGGGGGGTGAAGGAGCGGTTATCTTTGTCGTCGAGGTCGCTACGGACAATGACAATACGCTCGAGCCGATCGACCTGCACGGCAGCCAGGGCTGCCCCAATTTCGTAGGGTCGAGAAGCTTCCCAGTCGAGAGTGGCGGCTTCCATATCGGCAATGAGGTCAGTAATTTCGCTGGTAATGACATGGATGCGTCGAGATTTTTCTCGAAGGTGGGGGTTTGGTAGGGTGATGATATCGTCTTTGGTCATGTAGCTGTAGTATACCTGATTTCAGGTTATTTTGATAGTTATAACAGGGAGATCGGGTCAAGTTCAAACTGCCAATGCCGTGGGGGAAGGTAGTCAAGGGCGGCGATCAGCTGTTGTCGATCATGGCTTTTGACTAAAAGCTGCCACCGATAGCTACCGCGTAGGCGTTCATAGAAGGCAGGCGCGGGCCCGAAAATCTGTATAGCAAGCGATGAGCTGCGAAGTGTCGTGCTTAGTTCGCGGGCCGCCTTGACGGCCTGTTGTTCGGTTCTATAAGAGCCAATAAGTTTTAATAAATGCGAAAAAGGCGGGAAGTGCTGCTGCTTTCGGCGATGTAGGACAGTTTGATAAAAGGTTTCGTAATCTTGAGTGATACCGCACTGCACACTAACAGCTTCAGGATAATAGCTCTGAACAACTAATTTACTCGATAGCTCATTGCGACCAACCCGACCGCGCACCTGTGAAACAAGTTGAAACACCCTTTCGTCGGCTTGGAAATCGGGTAAATTTAGGCCGGCATCTGCCTGAATAATGCCGACGGTTGTTAAGCGAGGAAGATCGAGCCCTTTTGCGATCACCTGGGTGCCAATGATGATATCGATCGCCCCATCGTAAAGTTCTTGATAGAGCTTATCGACCGTTTCAGAACTGGCGCTGTCGGCATCGAAGCGGAAGATCTTTGCTTTTGGAAAGAGCCGCTTGAGGGCGTCTTCGATGGCTTTGGTGCCGATGCCTTTATGAACTACCTCAGTTGCGCCGCATTGAGGACAGGCCGTAGGGACGGCTGCTGTAAAGTTGCATAAATGGCAGCGCAGTTGAAAAGCGTCGTTATGTAAGGTAAGCGGGAGAAAGCAGTGAGGACAGGCGGCCTGCCAGCCGCAATTTTTACAGAGAGTTGTGGGGGCGCTGCCGCGACGATTATGGAAGATGAGCGATTGTTGCTGCCGAGAGAGACCATCATTAATGGCCGAGAAAAGAGCATTTGAGATAAACGAGTGCTTAGTGAAATGCTCAAGCTTCTTCATATCGATGACTTCAATTTGGGGTGTGGTAGCGTGTGTCCGGGCGAGTGTGGTGAGCTTTATTACAGGTCGCTTAGTTGTTTCAGCTAGAAAACGATCTACTACGTTTGGCGTGGCGCTGCCAAGAATGAGCTTGGCGCCATGAAGTTGTGCAAGCATGCTGGCGGCTCTGAGGGCCGAATAGCGTGGCGTTTGTTCTTGCTTATAGCTTGGCTCGTGACTTTCATCAATCACGATTAACCCCAAGTTTTTGACGGGGCTAAAAAGCGCTGATCGCGGGCCGATAATAATGGCCGGTTGCTCGGTTTTTAAGGATTGCAGCCAAGCGTGGTGCCGCTGGGCTTCGGTCATCCGGGAGTGAGTGACAATGATATGGGGAAAATGCTGTGAAAACTCGGCTATAAGCTGAGAGGTGAGTGCAATTTCAGGGACAAGTACAATCACCGATCTATTTTGATTGATAGTGTTTTTGGCGGCCTCAATGTAGACCTGCGTTTTTCCAGAACCAGTTATCCCCTGCAGTAAATACGTGCCAGGAGGTCCACTATCTATCGCCTGAAGGGCAGCCGTTTGTTGGGGGTTGAGTACAATAGTTGTTCGATCGCGACGGTATTCCTGAAGGGTTGCAGGAATTTGGCGGCGTTTCTTGCCAAGGCCGGTAGGGAGAAGTGTTTGCCAGACGCTCGCCTCGGGGCTACGGTAATAGTCGCGGAGCCACTCGGCAATTTTGAGAATTTGCTTGGGGAGGGGTGGCAGGTCAAGGACATGATGAATAGCCTTGGTGGCGAAATTTGGTGACTGGACTTGCTCTATGACCACGCCCGAAACCAGTTTTTTCCCTACCTCAACCTGCACAAGTTGCCCCGCCGGCAGCTGGGTATCGAAATGATAGGTAAAAGACGAGGTGAAACGGGCGGCACGTGCCAGTGTCGCCACGAGGTAATAGTACTGCATTAAATCTATTATACTGCTAGACTAGACATGTATGGGAATGTATTTTAAGAACCGCCAAGAAGCTGGCCAACAGCTCGCCGCCCAACTATTACAGTATCGCTATGAAAATAGCGTAGTACTGGCTTTAAGCGACGGCGCTGTGCAGGTGGGGGAACAAATTGCAAGCCAGCTCCATTGTATTTTGACGATGCTGCTCCTTGAAAAAATCGATATACCGGGCGAATCGTTAGTGTTTGGCAATGTCAATCAAAATGGCAGCTTTACTTACAACGGGGCTATTTCAGCTGGTGAAATTGAGGCCTACTACACCGAGTTTCACGGCTATTTAGAAGAACAAAAACGAGAAAAGTTCCAACATATTAACCGTTTGCTTGGCGATGGTGGTATTCTAAGTAGTGACATGCTAAGAGATCATGTGGTGATCTTGGTAAGCGATGGCCTTTCTACTGGTGCGTCGCTTGATGCGGCGGCCGATTTCTTAAAACCCATACGGATTGCAAGGCTTGTCATTGCGACACCGGTAGCTTCAGTTGAAGCGGTCGATAGAATGCATATTCTGGCAGATGAACTTCATGTTTTGGGGGTCACGGATAATTTCATTAGCATCAATCATTACTACGATGAGAATGACATCCCGACTCATGAGCAAACCATCCAAAAGATCAATCAGATTGTACTAAATTGGCGCTAAGAGGCTGGTTGTGACTTGCATTTGTGTTGTCAAAAAGTGTAGAATAAATAGCAACGTGATCTAATCAAAAGAGGTTAAAACATAAGATGTTAGACGTAATTATCACTTCCCGAGTCAGACGAAAGATCATTGTTGTGTATGCAAAATATCCTGATTTTCGAACACACGTTCGTGGTTTGGCAAAGCTTATCAAAGAAGATCCAGGTAATATTCAACGAGAGCTAAAGCGACTCGAAAAGTTGGGCTTTTTGCAGAGTGACAAGCAGGGAAATACTAAAATTTATTCGACGAACAAGAATTTCGCGATTTTTAAAGAACTGCAAAGTATCGTTATTAAATCGCAACAAGCCCAAGCACAGCGCACCAAGCGCCAAAATCCAGAACTCTAATGGAACTGCATCCGCTGGTTGTTCAGCTTCTTGAACGGCGCGGTATAGTAGGCGAGGCCGCGCAGCAAGCTTTTTTGCAACCGAGTTACGACGCAAAGCACGATCCGTTTCTTCTGCCGGATATGCAAGCGGCAGTCGATAGGCTGGTTGCGGCCCGGAGTGCCCAGGAGCGCATTGTTATTTATGGCGACTATGATATTGATGGTCTGACTGCAACCACTGTGCTGCTTGAGGCTTTTGCTGCCTTCGGATTTAAAAATGTTGACGCTTTTATCCCGAATCGTTTTGTCGAGGGATATGGCTTAACGGTTGATGCAATTGAGCGAATTGCTGCCATGGGTGCGCAGTTAATTGTGACGGTGGATTGCGGTAGTTTGAGCCATACAGAAATCGAACGTGCCAATGAGCTTGGAATGGCCGTGATTGTGACCGATCACCATAACGTCGCAGAGGTACAGCCACCTGCAGTGGCGGTTATTAATCCTAAACGGAACGATCACCAGTATCCATTTATTGATCTCGCTGGGGTAGGGGTGGCTTTTAAACTTGTCCAGGCGCTGCAGTTGTATATTGATGGTCTCCCTCTTGGCCAAGAAAAATGGCTGCTCGATTTAGTAGCACTAGGAACTGTCTGCGACGTCGTGAGTTTGAAAGATGAAAATCGGGTGATGGTGTATTGGGGGCTTCAGGTGCTAAAGAAGACTCGCCGGCCAGGGCTTCGTGCTTTGATGGCGATAGCGGGCGTAAAACAGTCCGAGGTAAATGCTCGGGCGCTTGGTTTTGGGCTAGGGCCAAGGATGAACGCGGCTGGGCGTTTAGATACTGCTCAGCTTTCATTGGATTTATTAACCACTAAAGATCCTGAAGAAGCGTTGCGTTTGGCGCAGCAGCTCGACGCAATGAATGCACAGCGTCGTTTAGAGCAGAACCGTATTTTTGAAGAAGCCCAAAAACAAGCCGAGCAGTTTAAAGACCATCCGGTACTGGTAGTGAGTGACCCGGGTTGGTCACATGGCATCATTGGTATTGTGGCGGCCAAATTGCTTGAAAAATATAAGAAGCCGACTTTTGTACTGCAAGAAATTGATCATACCGCCAAAGGATCGGCGCGGAGCTACGGTGATTTTAGTGCAGCCGATGCTATTAGGGCAAGTGAAGCGCATATTTTAAAGGGCGGTGGTCATAAAGCGGCGGCGGGCGTGACACTTTTGAAAGATAAAATTACCGATTTTAGGCGAAGTGTGAACGATTATTATCACTCGCTCGAGCTGCAGGACCAAATACATCACCTGAGCCCAAAAGAAGAGCTTGTACTTGAGGAGCTGCATCATCTTGATGAGGCCTTGTTGAGGGCGCTTGAAGCACTTGAACCGTTCGGCCAAGGCAATACAGAGCCGATTTTTCAACTGCACGACATGCTTGTTTTGTCAGTGCGGCGAATGGGCGATGCTGAGCAGCATGTAAAATTACAGCTGCAAGATAAGCACAACCGGGCTTTATCGGTATTGGCTTTTTCAGCACCCGATCATTTCTTCGTACCCGTAGGGGCGCGGGTTCACGCGTGGTGCACGGTCGCTGTTAATGAGTGGCGCGGTGCGCGGACCATTGAAGGTCGATTACTCGAGCTGACGCTGGCTAATTAATGCCAGACTTCTCTTTGCGTTTTTAAATCTGATCTGTTACAATAGTTTTCGATATGGTACAAGTAACACGTAAAGATAGTAATGAGGCTAACGAGAACATTATCCGACGTTTCAACCGCAAGGTATTACAGTCGGGTCTGCTCTCTGTGGTAAAAGCACGTCAGCGATTTTCAAAAGATATTTCTAAAGAGGAGCGCCGCAAAAAGGCGATTATTCGCACTCAGCGTAAGGCTGACAAACTTATGCGAACCCGTCTTGGCGTCCGCTAGGCATGTCCTTAAAGCAACGTCTTGAAACCGACATAAAAGCAGCTATGTTAAGCGGCGATAGGTTTGTCGTCGATGTATTAAAAGGGCTCAAAAGTGCAATTTTGTACGAAGAAGTAGCCCAAAAGCGTCGTGAGTTGGGCCTAGATGACGCGGCAATCGAAGCAGTTTTTGCAAAACAGGCGAAACAGCGCGACGAAAGCGCAGATTTATTTGACAAAGGTGGTAACCACGCGGCGGCTCAAAAAGAGCGCGCTGAGAAAGAAGTGATTCTTCGTTATTTGCCAGAACCGCTGTCAGAAACTGAGCTCCACAGCAACGCCGAACGGCTTATCCAAGAACACAACGCCACAAGCCCTAAAGATATGGGCAAAGTTTTGGGTGCCTTGCGTGCTCAGTACGGTTCTCGAGTTGATGGCGCAAAAGCGGCGGCTATTGTAAAAGAACTACTACAAAATAAATAGGAGCCTTACTGTCGGTGATCATTTTTTTCGGTCCAGCAGGAGCTGGAAAAAGCGTACAGGGGCAGATGCTGGCTGCGCGGCATGATTGGCGCTGGTTAAGTTCTGGCCAGCTACTTCGCGATAGCCACGACGAAGTACTCATCCACCAGATGCAGTCGGGTAATTTAATTCCTACCGCGACAATAAACGAGATTGTCGGCGAGGCTATTAAGCGTGCCAAAGATATTAAACACGTCATTTTAGATGGCTTTCCAAGACGGCTCGACCAAGCGGAGTGGCTCGTTGAGGCTCAGCCAGAACATGAGCGTTCAATTGGACTGGTTGTCGTGCTTGAAGTGCCAAAGCACGAGCTCATTCGACGTCTCCAACTACGAGGTAGAGTCGACGATACCCCCGAGGCAATTGAAGAGCGGCTACGTATTTACCGGCAGGAAATTTATCCGATTTTAAATTATCTAACAGAACAGCGAGTGCACATTGCCCACATTGATGGAACAGGTACGGTAGGGCAAGTACATGATCGTATTGAGGCAGAGCTGGTTGCATGCAACCTCGTATAAAAACAACAGCAGAAATTGCCGAGATGCGTACCGGTGGCAAAATCCTAGGGACGATTTTTCAGCGTTTACGCGGCTATATCCAGCCCGGCATGACCGAACGCGAAATCAACGATTGGGTTGAAAAAGAAATTCATGCACTAGGTGCCACCCCGACCTACAAAGAGCCGACAGTCAATTTCCCAGGAGTGGTATGTATTTCTACCAACGATAAGGTGGTGCATGGCGTTCCTACCGATCACGAGTTACAAATTGGCGATGTCGTCGGGTTTGATCTCGTCATTACCTATAACGGTATGAAGACTGATTCAGCTTTTACAGTGGTGGTGGGCGAGGAACCGCGCGCAGATAAAAAGCGTCTGCTTGAATATACCGAGCGCAGTTTGTACGACGGTATAAGTATTATTCGTGACGGTGTGCGTACCGGTGATATTGGGGTGGCTATCCAAAAAACACTTCAGGCAGGGAAACTGGGGATTGTGCGAGAGATGGTCGGGCATGGTATTGGACACGAGATGCACGAAGCACCAGATGTGCCAAATTACGGTATGGCAGGCCAGGGGCAACTGTTGAAAGCGGGTATGACGATTGCTATTGAACCGATGGCAACCCTGGGGCGCGAACGGATAAAACTAGACCGCGATAACTGGACGCTTCGGACGCGTGACCGCAGTTTGGCGGCTCACTTTGAGCACACCGTGCTCATCACCCAGGATGGTTACGAGATTTTAACTCAGCTCTAGACCGGCTTTTGCAGCGTTAAATGAGACGAGGCTTACTGAGTTAGATTGCAGGAAAGGTTGCCAGACACCCGGCATAAGCGGTATACTTTGACATATGCAGGAACTTTCTCGATATGCGGTTGGTCTTGATATAGGCACGACCACCGTGCGGTGTGTGGTCGGCCACGTTGATGCCGGCGCCCAAACCCCCACAATTATTGGTATTGCCGCTACAAAAAACAGCGGTATGCGCAAAGGCATAGTAGTTAATTTAGTCTCCACGGCTCAGGCTATCGATAAAGCCCTCGAAGATGCCGAAAGGATGTCGGGGCACCAAATTGAAGCGGCCACCGTAAGTGTGAACGGGTCGCATATTTTAGGCATGACCTCCAGGGGAGTGATTGCGGTCGGCACCCAAGGTCACGAGATCAATGAGGACGATCTAGCGCGAGTAGAAGAAGCAGCCACTGTGGTACAGCTACCGGCAAATCGCGAGATTCTCGATGTCACGCCCCGCGGCTATCAGCTTGATGGACAAGAGAATATTAAGGATCCAATTGGCATGACTGGCGTTCGCTTAGAGGTTGACGCGCATGTCATTACTGCGCTAGCGCCCCATATGAAAAATCTCTTGAAAGCTAACGAAATGACCCACACCCAAGTTAACCGGGCAGTGCCGGCAGGCTTGGCCGCGGCACGAGCGGTGTTATCCGAGCAGCAAATGGAGAATGGCGTGCTACTAGTCGATATTGGCGGGACGACGACCAATATTGCGGTCTATGAAGAAGGTGATCTTCAGCATATTGCCGTGCTACCAGTGGGAGGGGTGAACATTACAAATGATCTCGCTATTGGCTTAAAAACTGATCTTGATATTGCCGAAGAGCTCAAATTAAAGCATGCTATTGCTATGCCAAGCCTACGTAAAGCAGGCGAAACGGTTTTGAGCGTCAAGCTTGAAAAGCAATCGCATGAATTTCCGGCCAGTGAAGTTGATATGATTGTCGACGCCCGGCTTGAAGAACTTTTTGAATACATCAATAAAGAACTAAAATCTATTGGCCGCGCCGCCAAGCTGCCAGGTGGCGTGGTGTTAACCGGCGCCGGCGCGCAACTAAAAGGTATTGATGATTACGCAAGAGAGTCCTTGCAACTAGCGGTTCGCATCGGCCACCCAACTGGCTTTAGTGGTGTGGCGGAGAACATTCAAGAGCCACAATTTGCGACTGCAGCTGGGTTGATGTTGCTTGATCTTGAAGGTGCCGGGGCTCACGCTCAGCGCGAGACAAGCAAAACCCAACAAGCAAATGCGGCACTAGGTTCATTTAGTAAGAAGATAAGCGGATTATTTAATAAGTTTCGTTCATAAAATATACTCAACCGCCGCGCGGAATGCAAAATGCATACAAAGTTGGTACATGCGCGAACAAGGTGTATACTAAATGTGAACAAGCGGGGAAGAGGATTTTAGACAATGCCTGAAGTAAAACCAGCCGATATACAAACATTTGCCACAATTAAAGTCGTGGGTATTGGTGGCGCCGGTTGCGCAGCCGTTAATCGCATGAAGGACGTGGGACTTCATGGCGTTCAATTTATTGCTATTAATACCGATGCACAAGCCCTACATAACTCAAAAGCCGATGTAAAAATCCATATTGGCCCCAATACTACTCGGGGCTTAGGTGCTGGTGCTGACCCAAAGGTTGGCGAAGCCGCAGCTGAAGAATCACGTGACGAAATTCGGAATGCACTGGAAGGTGCAGACATGGTGTTTGTAACGATTGGCGCTGGCGGTGGCACGGGTTCAGGTGCTGGCCATGTAGTAGCTGAGGTTGCTCGTGAGCTCGGTATTCTGGTTGTTGGTGTGGCCACAAAGCCATTTAGTTTTGAAGGCGAGAAGCGACGCCAAAACGCTGAATGGGCCATTACCAACCTGGGTCGCCAAGTCGATACGCTTATTACCATCCCAAACGACCGATTACTGCAAACAATTGATCGACGCACACCGCTACTTGAAACCTTTAAAATTGCTGATGATGTTTTACGGCAGGGCGTACAGGGTATTTCTGAACTTATTACCGAACACGGTCTGATTAACCTCGACTTTGCTGACGTTAAGGCAATTATGAGCAATGCCGGCTCGGCGCTGATGGGTATTGGCCGTGCAAGTGGTGATGACCGAGCCGTACAAGCTGCCCAGCAGGCAATTGAATCGCCACTGATCGAAGTTTCGATTGATGGCGCGCGCGGCGTGCTGTTTAATGTTTCGGGTGGTTACGATATGAGCATGAGCGAGATCCAAGAAGCGGCCGAAATTATCACCAGTGCCGTGGCGCCTGACGCGAATATTATTTTTGGGGCAACGCTGAAGCCAGAAATGGAAGATGAGCTCGTAATCACGGTGATTGCAACTGGCTTTGATTCGGCCTATTTCCATGAACAAGCAGCTTCGCTGGAGGATGGAGCCACTGCAACAGCGGCGCAGCCAACGGCCGATACCACACCGGCGACCACTACGATTGATGAATCTGATATCGAAAAAATCAACCTTGATATTGACGAGCCAATGCCCACCGCAAACACGTTTGCCGATGACGATGAGCCAAAAAACATTTGGCACTATGACGATGAAGACACCCCCGCATTTCTCAGAAGGCGCAAAGATCGCCAAAAAGACGACGACCGCTAATACTGTTGTAAAACGCTACATGTTGTGTCAAAAACTCTTGCATTGGCACATATATGGGGTTACACTAAGAAATAGCTACACTATATGGGGGTGTAGGGGCGCTTTAACACAAAACGAGGAGTTTTAGCTAATGAAATGTCCGCGCTGCCATGAAACCGACTTAAAAGTCATTGAATCTCGCGAAGCAGGAGATGGTGACTCGATTCGTCGTCGTCGTGAATGCCAGACATGTCATTACCGGTTTACTACTTACGAACGCATTGAGCGGCCAAATTTAGCGGTTATTAAAAAAGATGGTATGCGCGAATTGTTTGATCGCAATAAACTATTTGCAGCGATCCACCGCTCAGTTGGAAAATTTTTGGCATCAGATGTCGAAATTGAGGAAATCATAGCGCGTGTTGAAGAAGCGCTCTATGCACTCAATGAAAATGAAGTTCCTTCGCGCCTGATTGGGGATTTGGTGCTCGAAGAACTTCTAAAACGCAATGAAGTCGCTTACGTGCGATTCGCAAGTGTCTACCGCGAATTTAAAAGCCTGGATGAATTTGAAGCCATTTTGGCACAAGTCCAGCACAAAATTGCCAACTCTTAGTTTTTGTACTAAAGCCGCGCCGTGCTAGGGGTAGCAACGGTCAAAATAAAAACCATGTACTAACAATTAAGAGAGGGGAATGATATGGCACAAACAGTGTCCACGCTTTCAGTGTCGCGATATTTTACGGAAGAAGGGGAAGATCCGTATAACGCGCTGAAGTGGGTAGAGCGAGATTCAAAAATTGTTAATCCCGGTACAGGAAAAGTAGTTTTTGAACAAACTGGGGTGGAGTTTCCAGACTTCTGGAGTCAAAATGCCATTAACATTGTGGCGCAAAAATACTTTTACGGCACGCCGGGCACCGAGGGCCGAGAGCGCAGCCTGAAGCAACTTATTGACCGCGTGGTTAATACGGTAACAAAATATGGCTACGAGCAGGGCTATTTTATCGAGGAACAAGAGGCGGATACCTTTAATGCTGAGCTAAAATACATTCTGGCCACACAGCGAGCAGCTTTTAACAGCCCGGTCTGGTTTAATATCGGCACGCCCGATCGCGCCCAACAGGCAAGTGCTTGTTTTATTTTGAAGGTAGAAGATACGCTGCCGTCGATTTTAAACTGGTACCGCGAAGAAGGCATGATCTTTAAGGGTGGTTCGGGCGCAGGCCTTAACCTAAGCGCGCTTCGTTCTTCGTACGAAGGCCTTAGCTCAAGCGGCGGCAAGGCGTCTGGCCCAGTGAGCTTTATGCGCGGTGCCGATGCTAGCGCCGGCACTATTCAAAGTGGCGGTAAAACGCGCCGTGCAGCCAAGATGGTGATCTTAAACGTTGACCACCCAGATATCGAGGAGTTCATTTGGTGTAAAGCTCGTGAAGAACGTAAAGCCCGCGTGCTCCGCGATGCTGGTTTTGATATGGGGTTGAATGGTAAAGATGCCGTGAGTATTCAATACCAAAACGCTAATAACTCGGTTCGGGTGACTGACGATTTCATGAAAGCGGTCGAAGCTGACACCGACTGGGATCTGAAAGGCGTAATAGATAGAAAAGTCTATAAAACCATTCGCGCCCGCGATTTGTTTCGTCAAATTGCCGAAGCAGCTTGGGAGTGTGCCGATCCGGGCATGCAGTTCGACACCACTATTAACGACTGGCACACCACGCCAAAAGCTGGGCGGATCAATGGCTCAAATCCGTGCTCTGAGTACATGCATCTCGACAACTCGGCCTGTAACTTAGCCAGCCTGAATCTTCTTAAATATCTCAATGAAGATGGGACCTTTGACACCGAAGCTTTCAAGCATGTCGTAGAAACGATTATTGTCGCCCAGGAGATCTTGGTGGGTTACTCCAGTTATCCTACCGAGAGTATTGATAAAAACGCCCGTGCCTACCGCGAGCTTGGTATAGGCTACGCTAACTTGGGCGCAATGCTTATGGCAAAGGGTCTGCCATACGATAGCGACGAAGGTCGCGCTGTAGCTGGTTCAGTAACCGCCTTAATGACCGGCCATGCTTACGCCACCAGCGCCAAGATCGCTAGGCGAGTCGGGACGTTTGCTGGCTACAATAAAGATAAAGAGGGCATGAATCGTGTACTGCGTAAGCACCGTGACGCAGTGCGCGATATCGACGCTACTCTTGTTCCCGAAGAATTGCTTAGCGCAGCCGCTGGCGCCTGGGATGAAGCTGTTGAGCTTGGTGCGAAATACGGCGTCCGTAACTCGCAGGCTAGCGTTCTCGCACCTACCGGCACTATTGGGTTTATGATGGACTGCGATACCACCGGAGTAGAGCCAGATTTCAGCCTCACAAAGTTCAAGACTTTAGTTGGTGGTGGTTCGATGGTCATTGTTAACCAGACCATTCCGCGCGCTTTAAGGACACTCGGCTATGATGATCACGAAATAAAGGCGATTGTCGACTATATTCACGACAAAGGCAGCGCAATTGATGCACCACACCTTAAGAAGGAACACTACGACGTGTTTGCCTGTGCGGTTGGCGAAAACGCGATTCACTACATGGGGCACGTTAAAATGATGGGCGCCGTGCAGCCATTCATTTCTGGTGCCATTAGTAAAACGGTTAACATGCCGGCAAGTGTTACGGTTGAAGATGTCGAGCAGCTGCACCTGGATGCCTGGAAGCTTGGTATTAAGGCCATTGCCATTTACCGCGACAACAGCAAGGTTGGCCAGCCACTGAGTGAAAAGAAGCAAGAAGAAAAAGCTAATGACGCGCCCGCAAAAGTTGAAACTGCACAGCCAACAGTTGCAGAAGCCACGCCAACCGGGCTGTCGGCAGCAACACAGGTTGTCATTCGCCGCGAAATGCCGCGCATTCGGAACTCAAAAACCTTCTCGTTTAAGGTGGCAGATCTTCATGGCTACTTTACGGTGGGCGAGTACGAAGACGGTACACCAGGTGAGTTATTCCTGCGGGTCGCCAAGATGGGCTCGACGCTCGCCGGTGTTATGGATGCGTTTGCTCGCAGTATTAGCTACGGCCTGCAGTACGGCGTGCCGCTAAAAGCATACGTAAAAGCTATGAGCAATATGAGCTTCGCGCCGTTTGGTATCACCGATGACCCAGAGGTAAAAACCGCCACGTCAATTGTTGATTACATCTTCCGCCGCTTGGCGCTTGAATATTTAAACATCGACGACCGCCTAGAACTGGGTCTAGCGACGCTAGAAGATCTGGAGGCTGAGATGGCTGCTCAGCAAGCGCAACCTGTTACAAGCCAGCCGGCAGCAATAGCACCGCAACAACCCCAGGCGCCACAGGTTGTTTCAGCACCAGCTATTGCTACGGAGCCACAAGCGCCTTTGGCAAAGAAAGACGAAATTTCCATCGCCAAAGAGCTGCACAGTACTCCAGTAGCTGACCAAAATGCTCCGTTATGTTCGAACTGTGGCAACATTACGCAGCGTGCCGGTAGCTGCTATGTCTGTACCAGCTGCGGTACCACCAGCGGTTGTAGCTAACGATAAGTTACCATAAGCAAAATACCTCTCCAATTTGGGGAGGTATTTTGTTATACTAAACAGTAATGGAGACTACAGTTGTGTACAAAGAGGCCAGTGATCATGCCCGAGCGGTTGAAGATTTCTTGCGTGATTTCAAACGCCAAACTGGCAAAACTCTCGCCACCCTCAACCCGGACACCCCCGAGGGTGCTGTCTTTTGCGAAGTTCACGACATAATGGAATATCCAACCGTTATTGCCCTTGATAGCCAAGGGCGCCAGCAACAATTGTGGCGGGGATTGCCGCTGCCAACTATCAGCGAGGTAAGCTACTATGTTTCTTAGGTGGTGGCGCGAGAAAAGCTCTATTGAACGCTCAAACAGCTTAATTTTTGGCACCATGCTTCTTGCGGGGGTCATAGGGCTACTTGCGGCTTTTGTGCTAACACTCGAAAAATTTCATTTACTGCAAGAACCTGACGCCCA
The DNA here is from genome assembly GCA_035629335.1 of Verrucomicrobiia bacterium. NCBI lineage: Bacteria > Pseudomonadati > Verrucomicrobiota > Verrucomicrobiia > Verrucomicrobiia bacterium. The sequence goes on along the minus strand of DASPIB010000001.1, from coordinate 900,808 downwards.
GCTAAGCTGTAGTCTCAATGCCGTTTTGAACTGTGCAAGCGTCATGAAAACCTGGCAGTCGTCATTATTTGGTTTCCCTAACCCAATTATTGGGCTGATGGGCTATTCGGTGGTAATTACGGTAGCGGTAGCGGGATTATGGGGGGTCAGGTTTCCTAAAAAATTTATGGTGCTCGCTCAAGTTGGCTATGGCTTGGGCCTGATTTTCGCCTATTGGCTCTTTTTCCAAAGTGTTTATGCAATCCAAGTTTTGTGCCCATGGTGCTTACTGGTGACCGTTGTGACGACTATTCTGTTTGATACGCTGCTGCGCTACAACTTGCGCGAAAACAACTTTTCTTTGCCCGAAACGGTGCATGCTAAAGCTCTCAGCTTTCTCGCAAAAGACTACGACAAACTGATTGTTGTTGGCTGGCTAGTATTGATGGCGGCGCTGGTATTTTTGAAGTTTGGTGATGGCCTTTGGCTCTAAAGCGGCTTGCGCAGAAGACTGCGAGAGCTTGAAAATTTACCCTCTTCAGACTACACTAAAATAAATACGTTCTACCTTTTGGTAGATGAGTGGTTATCACCCACGAAGTAGCGGAAAGAAATTGCTTTAAGGCAAAGTAGAATCCGACGGCTCACGCAGTCCGTTATCTGTAAAACCAAGCGCCAAAGAATCACTTCTTTTGGAAACTGGATGGTACCGCCCGGATAACTTTGGGTTCCAGTGTCTAAAAGAGGTGATTTTAATTTTTAGGAGCAAAATCATGACCGAACTTGAGCTCGAACTGACTTATTTAGCTAAGTATTTCCCAGAAGATATAGCCACGAACCCCTCGGAGATTGTTGAGGATATTTATATCCCCGAAGATCGCGATCATGCCTCGTTGCGGGTTCGCCGTAAAGGAAGCAACTATGAAATTACTAAAAAGGAACCAGTCGACGGCACTGACTCTTCTCGGCAAAACGAGCACACAATTCCACTAGTAGAAGACGAATATCTCGCACTCGCCAGATGCTCCAAGAAAATTGCGAAAAAACGGCGGTACTACACCGAAATTAATGGTTATAAAGCAGAAATCGATGTATTTCAAGATAATTTAGCTGGCCTGGTACTGATTGATTTCGAATTTGATTCAGACGCGGCCATGCGGCAATTTACTCCGCCCGATATCTGCCTGGCCGATGTCAGCCAAGAAGCCTTCATCGCTGGCGGCAAACTAGCCGGTAAGACGTACCAGGACATCCAGGCTCAACTTGAAACCTATAACTATCAACCACTGTTTATGGAAAGGAGCACTACATGAAATTTCAAAAAAACACCCGTCGCCGCGCAAAAGAATACGAAAAAGCTCTCGTTGACTACTGGAAAAAACATAAAACTTTTGAAAAATCGATTGAGAGTCGGCCAAAAAGCAACGCCTTTGTGTTTTATGATGGCCCGCCGTTCATTACCGGTGTTCCACATTATGGCACGCTTTTAAGTTCTATCGTAAAAGACGCAGTGCCACGCTATCAAACCATGAAAGGCAAGCGGGTCGAGCGCGTCTGGGGTTGGGACTGCCATGGTTTGCCAGCCGAAGTGTTCACCGAAAAGAAGCTTGGCATCAAAGATCGCCGCGAAATTGGCACCAAAATTAGCCTTGAAGAATATATTAGGGCTTGCCGTGAAAATATGGTCCAAACCGGCAACTTGTGGGAAGATACTATCGATCGGATTGGTCGCTGGGTAGATTTTAAAGGCGCCTATAAAACCATGGACAAACAGTACATGGAGAGTGTTTGGTGGGCGTTTAAGACCTTGTACGAAAAGGGCAAAGTTTACGAAGGTGAAAAGGTACTAATGTATTGTACTCGCGATGCGACGCCACTTTCAAAAGCAGAAGTAACCATGGACGCTGGCGCTTACCAGGACGTGACTGACCCAAGTGTTTTTGTAAAGTTTAAATTGAATGTTGCTGACTATAACGAGCGGCTCGAAGAAGCGACTGTGCCGCTTTATAATTCTGGCTCAAAATCTTTTGAAGTGGCGCTTAAGGAATCACAAGAGGCAAATCAAAAAAACAGTGAAGCCGCCGAAAGTATCAAAGGTGACGTTTATCTTTTAGCCTGGACGACCACGCCCTGGACATTGCCTGCAAACACGGCACTGGCAGTTAATGAAAAAATACTCTATGCCGAGGTACAGCTTAGCGGAGGCGACGATCGCTTTATTGTTGCCAAAAAACTTGTCGATGAAGGAAAGATTTTTAAAGATGACAAAAAGCAGCCGCTAGAGTATGTGATTAGGCGTGAGTTTGTAGGGAGTCGTTTGCTTGGCTTAAATTATGTGCCTCTCTTTGCGAATCGCGGTGCCAACGCCCATAAAGTATGGCATGCCGATTATGTCAGTGAGGATGATGGCTCCGGTGTAGTGCATCTTGCTCCTGCCTATGGTGAAGAAGATTTTGCTTTAGCAAAAGAGAATGGTATCCCTGTTGTTCATCTAATAGACGAAAATGGCTTTTATACCGAAGGTAAATGGCAAAGTCAAAATGTATGGGAGGTAAATAAGCCAATTGCCAAAGAGTTACACGGCCAAGGGGTAGTCTGGAAAATTGATTACTACCGCCACAGCTACCCGCACTGTCATCGCTGTGGCACGCGCCTAATGTACCGGGCGCATCCGAGTTGGTTTATGGATATCGACGGCCAGCGAGAACAGATGCTGGTAGAAAACACCGAACACATCAACTGGTTCCCTGAACACATCAAGCATGGTCGTTTTGAAAAAAATATCCAGCAAGCACCAGACTGGAACTTGTCGCGCGACCGCTTTTGGGCGACCGCTATGCCGGTGTGGGAGGGTGTTGATGCTGCGGGCAAGAAGCACCGCATAGTTGTGGGTAGCTACGCCGAACTCAAAGAGCTTTCTGGCAAAGAGCTTGACGATTATCATCGCCCGTGGGTTGACGATATTGAATTCGATAAAGACGGGGTGCACTACAAGCGCATCGATAAAGTGATTGACGGTTGGTTTGAAAGCGGCAGCATGCCTTTTGCCCAGTTCCACTACCCATTTGAAAACGTAGAGAAATTCGAACAAAATTTCCCTGGGGATTTCATTGTTGAATATATTGGCCAGGTGCGGGCATGGTTTTACTATGTCCACGCTGTTAGTGTGGCGCTATTTAGCCAAAATGCCTTCAAAAATGTGATCGTTACGGGTACATTGGCGGGGAACGATGGCCGCAAGATGAGTAAAAGCTACGGTAACTTTACCGACCCGAATGAGTTGATGGACACTTATAGCGCCGATAGCTTGCGTTTCTTGCTGCTTAGCTCGCCCGTACTAAATGGCGAAGACTTTGCTCTTCAAGATAAAGACGTCGCCGATGTTGCCCGTAAGCTCGCTATGGTGTGGAATATGTACGACTTCTTCACTATGTACGCCGATGTTGATGGCTGGGAATGGAACGGTGACTTGAGCGACCCGAGCGAAAAACTACAACACCCGCTCGATCAGTGGATTGTGAGCCGCGTGCATCAGCTCACACAAGATATCGAAACGCACATGGAAGGCTATGATCTACCGGGTGCGGTAAAACCAATCTTAGAGTTTCTTGATGACGCCAGTAACTGGTATGTCCGTCGGAGCCGCAAACGATTTTGGAAAAGCGAGGACACTGCCGATAAAAATCTCGCTTACACTACTTTGCACTATGTACTCACCCAAACAGCGATTGTTATGGCGCCCTTCACGCCATTTCTCGCAGAAGAGTTGTACCAAAAGCTCACCAATGGCGAGAGTGTGCACTTACTCGATTGGCCAAAAGTTGGCCATATCAATGAGCTGCTCATACACGAAATGGCGGTCTTCCGGCGCGCTATTAATGATGGGCTGTCTAAGCGAGCCCAGGCTGCTATCAAGGTGCGACAACCACTCGCCAGCGCTAAGCTGATTAACGTAGCTAGTAGTGCAGTATCACCTGAATTAACAAACGAGCTTGTCGATATTGTAAAGGACGAGCTAAATGTGAAGGCTGTTGAACTTTTGGCCAGCCCAGAAGACGGTGCTGTTGTTTCTGTTGAGTTAGATACAGCGATCACCCCTGAGCTAAAACGCGAAGGCATGGCGCGTGAAGTGATCCGACTTGTGCAAAATGGCCGCAAGCAGGCTGGTTACGACGTTGACGATCGGATTATCCTGACTATAACTACCGAAGATAAAGAACTGGCTAAAGCCGTCTCTGAGCATTCAAAAGTAATAAAAACCGAAACCTTGGCGGTTGAAGGTACGATAAAAAAAGAAGCATTTGAGCTTAATACCAAGGTTGAAGGACAAGATTTGCTTATCAAAATGATGAAAGCCTAAATTAATCAGGCTCGAAAAGCGGCAATGCTTTTCGAGCCTGGTGGGTTACTGCCGCAATCCGAGGGCACGCTCTAGCTCGGTGGCCAGGTTCGCGGCTCGCCTAAATTCTTCTTCGGACAACTTACGCTTTTGTAGCTGGTTGTTAAGATTGTTAATCTGTTGCTCAACAAGCCCTCGGTCGTAGGCTTGGGGAGTATTGGCTTGCTCGTCGAACCTCCTCTTAATCGCGGCCGCTGCACGCCGCAGTGCGTCAGTGTCATTACCCATTGGGAAAAGTGTCTTCAGTGCATCGACTGCCTTGCTCGTTTTCACGGGTGCTCCTCGATCGATAAGTCCGGTAACTTTTAAGATATTCTCATACACCTCGTCTGTCGTCAATTGTCGCATAAGAAGTCTGTGTACTGTATTATTAATTCATAAGATGAAATCCAACAATGAAACAATATAATTTTACCGCGCTTAGGAAGTTACAATTCATTAACGGCTGGAAATACTTCGGCATTGGCGTCGGACTCTTGGTTTTGTGGCTAGTTGCTTTAATAGCGGGTGATGACTGGGAGACAGTGGCATACTGGTTGTGCTGGGGGTGGGTAATTGCTCTCGTGCTTGGGAGTGTATTTTGTTTTATCGCCTGGCAAAAACTACGAAAACACAATCGGCAGGTTTTTACAGACTTTGCGGCGCAAAATAATATGACCTTTATCGAGAGTGCCAATGTCACCATCGAGGAACCGTCGTCATTATTTGGTTACGGCCACTCACGTCGAGCAAGCGAAGTGCTCAAGGGTGAAACCAATGGCCTGCCGTTTCAGCTGTTTAATTATACCTATACAGAGGGTCATGGCAAGTATGCCCACACCTACAATTTAGCCATGGCAGCGGTCGAACTTCCGTATCAAATGCCACAACTAGTCATAGATTCGCTAATCGAAACAGGCAGCGGACGCACTTCGGTTTTGCCAATTGATTTTAAACGGTCGCAAAAACTAACGCTTGAGGGCGATTTTTCGCAATACTTTGCCCTCTATGCCCCCGAGCAGCACGCAGTGGACGCCTTAACAGTGTTGGCGCCCGATATTATGCATACACTCATCGAAAAAAACGCTCTTTGCGATATTGAAATTATTGGGCGTCGTATGTACTTCTATTGGCCGAAAAAGCTCCGGCAAGCGAAAGACTACGAACAGGTGCTCGAGGCGTTCGAGTCGGTGATGGCTCAAGTTGCACCGCCGCTAAAGCGAATGCGCTCCTTGGCGTACTCGGCGAAAAAGTCGGAAATCGTAGGCAAGGTGGAACCTGCTAAATTGAAGAGGGTGTCCGCAGCGGGTAGTATTCTCGGTATTATGGTACTGGTGATTGGTGGGTTGTATGTTAACTACGCTGTACCTGACATCAACTGGATACCGTTAGTGGCAATTGTTACAGTCATCATAATAGCTGCTCTGCTGCAATCTTTCGTTCGCGAACGACGATACAGTCGACTACGGCGACGACATCTTAATAAATAATCTGTTACAATTTTAGATGTCCTTAATCGTGCCGCCAGAGCGCCACAAACATGATATACCGCTAGAATCGTTATAAGGAGAAACAAGATGAATGTCACAAAGGCCATTATTCCGGTTGCCGGGTGGGGGACGCGTCGTCTGCCCATTACAAAAGCTATTGAAAAGAGCATGTTACCGGTGGGGAATCGGCCAATTATTGATTACGTTGTGCAAGATTGCATACGGGCAGGGATCACCGATATTTACTTTGTCGTGAGTAAAGCTGGCAGTCAGCTAGAAGCTTTTTATACCCGCGACAGTGAGCTTGAGGACTATCTCAAAGCCAATAATAAAGAACAACTCTTACCGCTCGTGACGCCACCAAAAGAAGTGAATTTCCACTATATTGTTCAAGATACCTCTTCAGAGGCGCCGTATGGCACGGCTATTCCCGTAGCCCTATGCGCAGAATTTGTTGCTCAAAACGAACCGATAGCGGTGCTAATGGGGGATGATTTTATTTATAATGCCGATGGTAGCTCTGAACTGGGGCGTTTGATTGCCGCAACTCCCGAAACGGGGTCGTCAATGATTGGGGCGGAGGTGCCGCGCGAAGACGTGTCTCGCTACGGTGTATTAGCAATGGATGCTCGTAATAATTTTGTTCGAATTGTTGAAAAGCCAGCGATCGAAGCGGCGCCAAGTACCCTCATTAATCCGAGCAAGTATGTTATATCAGCCGATTTACTAAAGGAAATTTGCCACTATACAGAGCAGCCCCGAAACGAAGAATATTACATTACTGATCCCATCAATACGTACGTGCAGAATGGCGGCATCATGAAAGTTGTCCCAGCAGTTGGACACTATCTTGATGGCGGCACGGTTGAAGGCTGGCTGAAAGCCAACGAGATAGTAATGGGCGTGGCGGCCTAGCAGCTTTACATCTCCTTGGCAATCTGTTAAAATGAATCACTGATTAGATAACTAAAAGGAACGAAGATGAAAGCAGTTGTAAAGCTTGGCGGCAAGCAATATGTTGTCGCTGAAAAAGAGACCCTCTTGGTGGACCGCCTCCAAGATGGCACAAAAGAGCTCACGCTTGAACCGCTGCTGGTGTTCGATGGAAAAACTACCCAAGTTGGAACGCCAGTTGTAAAAGGGGTCAGTGTTAGCGCAAAGGTCATCGAAGATGAAGTAAAAGGCGACAAAATTCGCGTCATTCGCTTTAAAGCAAAAAAACGCGTCCACAAAGAAACTGGCCATCGACAAAAATATAGCAAAATCGAAATCACTTCGATCAAATAAATAAAAGAGCCCTGAAACTAGAGGGCTCTTTTATTATGCCCAAGAAACTTTTCACGCTTCGTGGTATACTGGACATAACGACAAAAGGGAAGAAAAGAGTGACAAAAACCAAAGTGATCGCTGTCACCAACCAAAAAGGTGGTGTCGGAAAAACTACTACTGCTGTCAACGTTGCCTATTTCCTAGCGAAAGCTGGGCATTCGGTGCTGCTTGTCGATCTCGATCCGCAAGGCAACGCCACGAGCGGCCTAGGCATTAATAAGCAAGAGCTCGAACGCACGGTAATGGATGTCGTGCAGCACGGCGTGCCAGTGCAGAATGTAGTACTCGCCACGGCGCACAAACAGCTATCGATTTTACCGGCCACGCCACAACTGGCAAACGCCGAAGTGGAGCTTGCCGGTGCCGAGCGCCGATTCACCAGGCTTAAACAAGCTCTTGATACTACCGAGGGTTACGATTTTATAATCATCGATAGCCCACCAAGCTTAAGTCTCTTGACCGTAAATGCACTTATTGCTGCCCAATACATTTTGCTGCCGGTCCAGGCCGAATTTTACGCCCTCGAAGGCCTAGGGCAGCTGCTTGAAACTATGCAGCTGGTGCGCAAGGGTATGAACCCAACTGTGGAATTACTGGGCGTACTGGTAACCATGATGGACAGCCGGACAACCCTCAGCGGCCAGGTGCATGAAGAAATCCAGCGGCACTTCCCGGGTAAAGTTTTTAAAACCACCATTCCGCGCAATATTCGGCTGGCCGAAGCTCCAAGCCACGGACTACCGGTAGGCGCATACGACCGCTGGAGCAAGGGCTCAAGAGCATATAAAGCAGTTGTAAAGGAGATGCTTGACCGTGTCAGCTAAAAAAGGTTTAGGACGAGGATTTGATTCGCTGCTGCCAACGGAGCTGTTGAACGAGGCATTCGATCCAACCTCGGCTCAGGATGAAAAAATCTCTGAGCTGCGGTATCTTAAAGTTTCAGAAATCACACCCGACCCAGAGCAACCCCGGCGTCATTTTGATGAATTAGCGCTTGATGAATTAGCAGAATCAATTAAAGAACACGGAATCGTCCAACCACTGGTGGTTATTAGTAAAGGCGAGGGGTATCAATTGGTGGCTGGCGAACGCCGCTGGCGCGCAGCCCGAAAGCTGGGGCTCGAAAAAGTGCCCGCTCTGGTGCGTACTCTTAGTAACCAGCACAAACTCGAGATCTCGCTTATCGAAAACTTACAGCGCCGCGATCTGAACCCGCTGGAAACCGCCACGGCGTACCTAAAACTGCGCGATCAGTTTAATCTCACTTACGAACAAATTGGCGCCCGTATTGGCGGAAAAGCGGTGAGTACCATCAGTAATGTGTTGCGATTGTTACAACTTCCTGACAACGCTAAACAAGCACTAGTGGAAGGCAAAATTTCCGAAGGCCACGCCCGGCAAATTTTAGCTCTTGATGCGGCAGAAGCCCAAAATGAACTCCTGAACTTTATTTTAAAGGAAGACTGGAGTGTTCGGCGGGCTGAGCAATACGTCGTTGGCTACAAGAAAGGCACCGCCAGCCCAGATAGGCGCGAACAAGCTGTCAAACACACTCGCACCGAAACCTCTACCACTAAAATGCTTGCTAAGCGCCTCAACACGCCCGTAAAACTAAAAACCACCGCCAAGGGTGGCCAGCTAATTATTAGCTTTAAGGACGAAGGCGACCTGGAACGAATCAGTACTTTGTTAAGCAAGTAATGCTTAATATACAATTTAAGACGCTATTTATCCTTCTTAGGCCAAAAATTCTAGAAGAAACGAATTTTATCGAAAGGATAAATCCGCAGCCCAACTGGCCCAATGACGTTCTCGAGCGGAATGGTTCCAAGACCATTGCGTGAATCGAGCGAATAACTGCCTGTTCGGTGGTCGCCAGCGACAAATAATTCATTATCTGGCACCACAATATCAACGTCGCCGGTGGTCGGCTGACCGGGCTCTTTGGTGGTGTCGTCCGGGCGGAAACCATCGGGGTGCTCTTTATTGTAAACGGTTAATACGCCGTTACTTACTGTTACGCGTTCACCCTCGAAAGCGATGACTCGTTTTACAATAAACTCATCAGCCATGCCCGGCTCGTGTAATGGGTTTTTAAAAACGATAATCTGGCCGCGCCCAGGGTTGTATTGGCGTCCAAAAAGCGTATCCCAGGTAACCGGTAGGCGGTTAACGATAACTCGATCATCGGTGTACATCGTTTTTTCCATACTTGGCCCTGTAACACCGAAACTGCGAAAAATAAAAGCGTGAATAAAAAAGACGCCGACAATAACCAACAAAATAAAACCAGCAATACCAAGTATATCTCGCAAAATCGAGCGTTTTTCGTGTGTTTCCATACGCTTATAAGCATACACTTATTTTGATGAAACCACAAAAGCTAACGTGATCTTTTGGGCAAGTTTATAGAGATAGTAAAGAGGCGTAATTGCAACCGATTTTCTAGACTCTCCAGTATATGCACTGCACAAAATATGTCGATAAATGAGAAATGATCAACAAGCGAGTGTGCGGGTTTACTTTTTAGGTTTAGTTTACGATTTGGCCTAAATTCGCTATAGTGAGGTAAGTTATTTATGAAAAAACGTCATACCCCAATTGATGACTTTACGCTGCGTCGACGCACGCCAGCGGATCCAAAGCATAAAACTAACACCGACACCTATACCGTGCCGCGGCGTTTTCTTGACACCACACGAACTCCAGGCGTGGCTAGTTCACCTAAAAAAACCGGTACCACAGAGAAAGCAGCTCTGTTAAGAAGTGAATTAGACGCTTCTCTTGCTGCCCTCGACGACGAAAAAAAGCCTAAAAAACGTCGATTCTGGCCACCGAGCAAAAAAGCGGTCAAGCGAACGATAGTTATTATTCTGATTTTGATTCTGGCAATCGTTGGTTTTCTTGGGATTCGCGCTTTTCTTGCGGGCACGCAGGTGCTAAGCGGTAATCTTTTTGATCTTTTTAGCCAAGGTAAACCGCTGAAGATGGATGAGAATGGCCGCAGTAATATTCTTATTTTTGGCACCTCCGAAGATGATCGAGCGCACGACGACGCTGGCCCGCACCTGACCGATTCAATCATGGTTGCCAGCCTTGACCAGAACAAAAAGGTGACGATGCTCACCAGCGTTCCGCGGGATCTATGGGTAAAGTACGGTGATGCCTGTATGGCTGGCTACGAAGGCAAGATCAATGCACTGTACCAGTGTATGTCAGATGACGGACGTAACGAACGAACCGGCGCACAAAAGTTGATGCAGGCGGTGGGTGAAGTCTACGGCCTCAAGATGCATTATTATGTACATGTGAATTACACTGCCTTAAAAGAGGCGGTGGATGCCGTTGGGGGCATTGATGTCGTTATTGAAAGTAGCGATCCGCGCGGTATCCTGGATCGTAATTTCGACTGGGAATGTAATTATCAGTGTTACCTGGTAAAGTACCCCAATGGGCCTGCTCATCTGGATGGTAAGCGGGCGCTGGCGCTCGCTCGGGCACGCAATAGCTCGGGAGGCTACGGCCTAGAGCGCGGTAACTTCGACCGTGAGCGAAATCAGCAAAAAATCTTGATTGCTCTGCGTGATAAAGCTGCCAGTGTCGGCACGTTAGCTAACCCGGCAGCCGTAAGCCAGTTGATTGATACCTTAGGCAAAAATGTTCGGACTAATTTTGAGGCCGGTGAGATGCGTACCTTAATAAATGTTGGCCAAGCCATGAAAAATAAGGATATCACGACACTTAGCCTCGATAGTGAAGAAAACAAGTTAATCACTACCGATAACGTTGCTGGGCAGAGTATCGTTCGACCAATGCTCGGACTGTATGATTTTAGCGATATCCACCGCTTTATTAAACGCCATATTTCTAACGATCCTGTCATTCGCGAAGCAGCTAAGATCGATGTACTAAATGGTTCAGGCGTGCCGGGAATGGCGCAGCAAACGGCCGATAAGCTTGAAGCCAAGAACTACACCATTCATTCGGTTGATACTGCACCTGCGGACAGCTATTCACCAGTTCAGATTCACCAGTTGAATCCTCAAAAAAAGGGCACAAAACAAAAATTAGAGCAACTTTACGGCATAAAAGTTATTTCAGGCAATCTGCCGGCGGGTATTGTTTCTGAAGCAGACTTCGTGATTATTATTGGTGCCGCGAGCACCGGCGCGCAGTAGTCTATGGCTGGCTATCTATGCTACAATACACGATAGATGGATCTACTTAAAACAGTGTCCAAACGCTCATTCCTGAGCGAAGCGACCTATATAGTACTAAATTTGGGGCTGGCTGGAGCAACACTAGCGTTGGTGCTCGCATTTGAGTCGCCTTTGCCGGCTTTTATCTTTATTCTATTAAGTAAGTGGCGAGTATTTGCGGTTCGCCCACGGTTTTGGTTTGCGAACCTACAAACCAATTTAGTCGATACGCTGGTTGGGCTTAGTGCCGTGGTGCTAATGTGGGCCAGTGGTGTGCTAATGTTCCAAATAGCCATAGCCGTACTATACGCTGCCTGGCTGCTGCTTTTAAAACCACGCTCGAAACGACACACCATGTTGCTTCAGGCGGGTATTGCACAATTTGTGAGCCTCACGGCACTTTTTACGGTGGCGTACGCGTGGCCGTCGTGGTTAGTCGTACTGCTAACATGGCTAATCACCTACAGTTCAGCCCGGCACGCACTGACAGCTTACGACGAAGACGACATCACCTTGCTTAGCCTGGTCTGGGGGTTTGTTGGCGCCGAACTGGGCTGGTTGGCTTACCACTGGACGATCGCTTATGCGCCCTTTGAAAGCGTGTCTTCGTTCAAAATTCCGCAAATCGCCATCTTGCTTTTAAGCTTTAGTTATCTCGCCGAGCGGGTGTATGCTTCGTTTCGTCGTAATGACGGTAAGATTGTATTCGCCGACTTTAAATGGCAGCTTGTCTTTATAGCTGCGCTTGTTATTATGATTTTGATATTTTTCAATGGCCTAGATATTACTGAACTATAAGAAAGGAGAGAGAATGAACCAACATCCCACCCCTCAGCAGCCAACCCAAAACGAAGCGCCTATTATTCCCACGCCCTCACCCAAAAAACTTCAAAAGACGGGCAAGAAAGGCGTACCAAAAGGTGTAAAAGTGCTTGGTATCGTGTTGTTGTGCTTTGTTGCTAGTTTCTTTGGATCGTGGGCGTTTATTAGCAGTGGACTTATTAAATTAAGCGACCACACAACGGTTGAAACGCGCCGGCAGCTTGTGCTGCAAGAAGGCGAGGTGGTCGCTGAAACCGCTAAAGAAGTATCGCCAAGTGTTGTATCGATCGTTACCCAAACCGCCCGTAGCCGTAGTTTTTTTAATACCAATGAAGGTGGCGGCTCAGGTACAGGGATTGTAATCAGTAAAGATGGCTACATTATCACCAACAAACACGTAATTCCCGAAACAACGGCCGCGGTTAAGGTGATTCTAGCTGATGGTACGAGCTACGAAAATGTAACAGTTGTTGGTCGCGATCCGCTGAATGACATCGCCTTTTTAAAGATTAATGGGGTTAACAACCTAAAGCCGGCGCGCATTTCAGACGAAAAAGTTATTACTGGCCAAAAAGTTGTCGCCATTGGTAACGCGCTTGGTCAATACCAAAATACCGTGACGGCCGGCATTATCTCGGGTATGGGGCGGCCGGTAACAGCCGAAGATAATGCGGGCGGTACTGAACAGCTGCTCGATTTATACCAAACTGACGCCGCAATCAACCCCGGTAACTCAGGTGGGCCACTTGTTAACCTAGCTGGCGAAGTTATTGGCATTAACACCGCCGTTGTGGACGACGCTCAAGGGATTGGTTTTGCTATTCCTATTAAAGCAGCTAAAGGCTTGATTAAAGGAGTGCTCGCTGATGGTAAGGTTGAACGCGGTTATTTGGGTACGCGATTTATTACGTTAACACCTGAAATTGCCCAGAACTATTCTTTAAATATCACGCGAGGCGCCTATATCAAAACGCAAAGCGCGTCGGTGCCAAGTGTGGTTGCCGGCGGGCCAGCCGATAAGGCGGGGCTCAAAGAAGGTGACATCGTGACCAAAGTAAACGATGAAAAAATTGATGAAAGTGCTGGGCTTAGCTTACTGATTGCCCAATATGCGCCTGGCGACACTGTCCAGCTCACTGTACAGCGAGGTGGTGGCGAAGTGACACTGAATGTCACTCTCGGCGCTTATAGCGCGGCAAACCGCTAGCGCTGAAAAGCGATCATAAAGCCATCGGCGTGAAGCAGAGAAAAGCCAAGATTAGTCGCTTCTTCTTGGAGGGCGGGGAATTGTCGGGGGTCGGCTTCCAGAATGATGCTGCCACCCAGCGGTAGGAGCTCGGCCGCTTGATGTAGCAGCGCGAACATTAATTGTAGGCCATTTTGATCAGCAAAAAGAGCAGTTTTAGGTTCAAATTTAGTTTCGGGTGAACGTTCCCAAGACGGGTCAACGTAGGGAAGGTTCGCAACAATTATATGTGGCGTTGGTCCTCGGTAGTTACTCAGTAAATTTGAGCGGTGGAAGGTAATGGCGGCCTGCAGTTGCTGAGCGTTCTTGGTAGCAATTTCAAGGGCCTCCTGGCTGCTATCGATTGCGTGTACCACCGCTTGGGGACAAGTAAGGGCGAGGCTAACTGCAATACAGCCCGAGCCAGTGCCGACATCTACTATAGCTCCTTCTGGCTGAAGATTTTTTACAAAATCAACCAGGGCTTCTGTTTCGGGCCGGGGAATAAGCACTGCCGGAGTGACCTGAAAATCAAACCCGTAGAATTCTTTATGACCGGTAATGTAGGCGAGCGGCTCGCGCTGCACTCGCCGGGCTAACTGGGTGTAAAGAATGGAGGAAACGGTAACCTGTTCGGTGTTATGGGCGAGAAGCCAGCTTCTATTGACGTCCAGTTCGTTCGCTAGTAGCAGCTCGGCGTCTAATCTGGCAGATGTGATACCGGCAACCTGGAGTGCAGCGGTTGCCTCGGCTAGCCACTGGTTAACGACTATTTTCGACGCCTTGGGCGGCAAGTTCGCGTTCATAGGCTTGGAGCTTTTCGATTATATCGCTAATATTGCCGTCAAGCGCACTAGGAATATTGCTTCGTGAATAGCCAATGCGATGATCGGTGATGCGATCTTGAGGGAAGTTATACGTGCGAATCTTCTCTGAGCGGTCGCCAGAGCCAATCAGTGTCCGGCGCTCGGCGGCTAGTTTCGACTGTTCTTCGTCAATTTTCATTTGTAATAAGCGGCTCCGAAGGACGCTTAGGGCTTTTTCTTTGTTTTTAATCTGAGACTTTTCGTCTTGGTTAGTGACCACCATGCCGGTAGGCAGGTGAGTAATGCGAACGGCCGAATCGGTGGTGTTAACACTCTGGCCACCGTGGCCACCAGCGCGGAAGACGTCAATCTTGAGGTCACTTGGGCTAATTTCAATATCGGTTTCTTCGGCTTCCGGAAGAACAGCCACCGTCACGGTGCTGGTGTGTATTCGGCCGGAACTTTCGGTGGCTGGAACGCGTTGCACCCGGTGTACGCCGCTTTCAAACTTTAATTTTGCGTACGGCGCTTCACCCTTAACAGCAAATATTACTTCTTTGTAGCCACCAACCTCAGATGGGCTTTCGCTAATGATTTCAGTCTTAAGGCGTTCGTTTTCGCAAAAGCGCAAATACATCCGTAATAGTTCACCGGCAAATAGGCTGGCTTCGTCGCCGCCGGCACCGGCGCGGATTTCGATGATGGTATTTTTTTCATCGTTCGGGTCTTTAGGCGCCAGCATGACAAATAAATCGTCGTCAATAGCGCTAAGCTCGGCTTCTAACAGAGGAAGCTCTTCTTTGGCAAGTTCAGCCAGCTCATCGCTGCCGCGGGCAAGTTCTTTGGCATCGGCAAGCTGCTTTTTAAGGGCAGCTTGACGTTCGAGCTTTTGGATAATCGCTTCAAGTTCGCTGCTGCGACGAGTTTTTTTAGCAAAATCCGGGTCGGCATAGGCAGTGGGCGTACTTAAAAATTGCTCAAGTTCAGCGAGTTCTTGGCGGACATCTTCGAGCTTAATGTTAATAAGGCCCATAACTTCAGGCTGCCGTTAATTACTAAGCGGCTTTAGCTTTTGGTTCGCCAGCGTCTTTTTTGGGAGTAGCTTTTTGAGCTGCCTTACGCGCTTTGTTTGAGAGTGCGGTTTTGCGAGCTTCAGCAGCAGCAAATCGCGCTTTAAAGCGATCAACGCGACCTTCGGTGTCGATAATTTTTTCTTCACCAGTGAAGAAAGGGTGAGAAGCGCTTGAAATATGCACTTTTACAAGCGGGTATTCATTGCCATCGGTCCACTTGATAGTGGCAGTGCTTTTGGCAGTTGACTGCGTGAGAAACGCAAAGTCGGCCGAATCGTCCTGAAAAACGACTGGGCGGTAATCGGTGGGGTGTAAGTTTTTCTTCATAATCTGTACTATTGTAGCTGTTTTTAAGGAGAAAGTCAAAATATAGCTACTATTGAATCGTCTCGTGGAAAGAGCCTGCCACAAGACGGGAACGAACGGGGCTTGTAGTAGGCTAGTGTACTTAAGTGTGTTTCTATGAACCGACTACTAGCTTAGGGCTATGCTATTACGAAGAGGTAACGTTCAAAAGTCCTATATATTGCATAATTTTATTTATGTGATATAAAGTAATAGTCAGGCAATCCAAATTTCGCTCAATTCGGGAGAATAAAATGAGCCGTGGTGCGCTGTTCGATATAGAAGGTGCCACATGGGACGCGGTAAACAAGCGGGTATTGGCGCTCGACTTTACCACCGCCCAGCGGGTTGTGAAGAGGCTTCGCAGCGAAGGCTACATCCCTACTACCTTCAAGCCTCATGTCCATGACTGGATGAGCGCAGGATCGTTTTGGGATTTTGAAGGACGACACGAAGGTCGAGCAAACGGTCGCAATGAGTGGGTCACGCTCGACTGCTGGAACGCTGAAGGTCACCGGCCGTGGTCGTTGATTCTCCGCACCAAGGAAGGTCCGTGGGCGACCTATGCCGAGGGCGACAATCAGCTCTTTTGGGGCGGTGATATCCTCGTCGAGGAAGTGATCGGGCGTTGTCGCCGGGCCAACCCTAATGCGATAGACCTCACGCCATGGGACTTCGAGCTGCTCGGCGAGCCATCAACCGAACTGAGCTGACTTTTACGCCCCGTCCTTTTTCCGAAAGGGCGGGGCAGCACTATATGGAGGGGCACCACCTTTATTTTTTGCCAAGCTTTTGTTATAATTATCTTGTTACACAATTTAAATGACACAGCCCGCACAACTATTCCTCTTAAATATAGAGATGTACGGGTGAGGAGAAAGGAATTACTCTTATGGCAGTAACTGTCGATGTAAAGGCTTTGCTCGAAGCTGGTCTGCATTTTGGCCACAAAACGAGCCGCTGGCACCCGAAGATGGCGCCTTATATTCATAGCAAGCGCCAGGATAGCCACATTATTGACCTCATTAAAACCGCTGAGGGCCTTGAAAAAGCTTTGGCTTTCATGGCTGAGGTGGTAGCAAGCGGGAAGCTAGTATTATTTGTTGGTACTAAACGCCAAGCTAAAGATCTTGTAAAAGCCGCTGCCGAAGAAGTTGGCCAACCGTATGTTACCGAACGATGGCTGGGTGGTGCTTTAACGAATGTTACTACCGTCGCCGCACGCGTCAAGCACCTTAAGAGTCTGGAAAAGCGTATGGATAGCGGTGAACTTGCAAATCGCTACAACAAGCTCGAAGTGCAGCGCTTTCAGGAAGAAATTGAAGACCTCAACAACAAGTACGGCGGTATCAAAGATCTAAACGGTAAGCCAGGAGCGCTATTTGTGATTGATGTGACCGCTGAGCAAAACGCCATCCGTGAAGCCAAGAAGCTCAACATTCCGGTTATTGCACTGGTTGATACCAACGCCAACCCAACCCCAATTGATTACATCATTCCAGGTAACGACGACGCCATTAAAGGCATCCAGCTGGTACTCGATTACGCAAAACAGGCGATAACCGAAGCTACTGCCCGTCGCAAAACCGCTAGCGAAGCAAAATCTTAACGTCAATAAGGAGAACTACTATGAGCATATCTCTTGAAGATGTGAAAAAATTGAAAGAACTGACAGGCGTTGGTTTGAGCGACGCTAAGGCCGCCCTGACTGAATCTGAAGGCGATTTTGACAAAGCTCTTGAAGCTATGCGCAAAAAAGGCCTTACGAAAGCCGAGAAAAAAGGCGAGCGTGAAGCTCGTGAGGGTTTGGTTGATGCCTATGTGCACAGTGGTCGTATCGGGGCAGTGGTTGAAGTTAACTGCGAAACCGATTTCGTTGCCCGCACCGAGGACTTCAAGACTTTAGTGCACGATATCGCTTTGCACGTTTCAGCCACCGCGCCACTCTATATTTCAATGGACGACATTCCAGCCGAAGAGCTACAGCGCAAAACAACTGAATTTACCGAAAAAGCCGAAGCTGAAGGCAAGCCCGCCGATATTGCTGCTAAAATTGTTGAAGGTCAGATTAAGAAGCATTTTGCTGAACTGACCCTGCTTGAGCAGCCGTTTATCAAGAACCCGGATATCACGGTTGGCCAACTAGTGAAAGAGCACATCGCTCGATTGGGCGAAAACATTGTTATTCGCCAAATCAAGCGAGTTGAGCTCGGCGCTTAGGCCTGTTACCAAAAACACAAAAAAGCCCCCAAGTTTTCGAGGGGCTTTTTTGTGTTCTCGTTCAAAAACAGCCATCAGTGATATACTAATACTATGTTTGACCTACAACCTTACGAAGACCGATTGAAAAGTGCCATCGCGCACTTTGAAGATGAACTCAAAAAAATCCGCACTGGCCGCGCGCATCCGGCGATGCTTGAAGGAATTATGGCAGAAGCGTACGGTACCAAAATGCCGCTGAACCAGGTAGCTAATATTCTAGCGCCCGAGCCGCAACTTTTGCAGGTAAGTCCGTTTGATCCAAGCAACATCAAGGCTATTAGCGACGCCATTCGCAATGATCAAAGCTTAGGCTTCAATCCAAGCGACGACGGGCGGGTAGTGCGCGTGCCCATTCCAGCCCTCACTGAAGAGCGGCGTTTGCAATTAGTAAAACTGATTGGTACGAAAGTAGAAGATTGTCGAATTGCGATTCGAAACATTCGTCAAGACGCTTTAAAAGACGCCAAAGCCAAAAAAGAGCAAAAAGAATTATCTGAAGACGACTTAAAACGAACAGAAAAATTGTTCGACAGTAAGCTAGCTGAAATACAAGCAAAAGTCGATGAACTCGCGAAAGCCAAAGAAAAAGACGTTATGACTATTTAATTCTGGGGCGGATGGGCTTTAATGGGGGTGCTACAGCCTTGTAGCCTTATCTCGTACCTGGAATAAGTACAGATCGTTGGATTAGCTTTCAGAAAAAGCATGACAGCTAATCTGACACCTGCTATCATACAAAGAGTATAAAATCGTCTCATCGTTTCGGAGGGTAAATGGATATATTCGCTGCGCTGCAATTCATCTTGTCGATTGCTGTTGGCTTACTGATACTAGTATTTTTGGTCGTCGTGCATGAACTTGGCCATGCTATTGTTGCGCGTCGCAACGGTGTGGTTGTGGAGGAATTCGGTATTGGCTTTCCGCCGCGGGCGTGGTCAAAAAAACTGAAGAATGGCGTTCTATTTACTCTAAACTGGCTGCCACTCGGCGGATTTGTAAAATTACAGGGCGAGAACGATTCAGCCGCGTCGAAAGGCGACTACGGCGCCGCCCGTCTTTGGGTAAAAGCTAAAATTCTGCTTGCCGGCGTCACTATTAACTGGGTGGTAGCAGTGCTTATTTTTACGGTTTTAGCGCTGACGGGCTTACCTAAAGTCTTGCCTCATCAATTTACCGTGCCATCCGATACGCGTGAGACACGGGGTCCGGTTGTACTTAGTAGCGTCAAGCCCGATTCACCGGCCAAAAAAGCAGGCCTAAAGGCGGGCGACGAATTGTTGCGATTCAACGGCAAGCCTATTCCGACGCCGGCAGATTTCCAGCGGTTTACTGCTGTTGAAAAGGGCAAAGAAGCGGAAATTATTTATAAACGTGGTGGTCGCGAAGTAATTGCAAAAGTACAGCTTGCAGCGAATCCGCCACAAGGTCAAGGGCCCATTGGAGCGGCAGCTGGACAACAGACCACCACTCATTCAACCTGGTCGGCACCGATTGTTGGTGTGATGACCACTTTTCAGCTGATTGGCGAAACACTGAAGCAATTAGGAGAAATGATTGCCAACCTGGCGCGCGGTTTGGTAATGCAGTTATCGTTTGACCAAGCTGCCAGGAATGAAGGCGGTCAAGCCCTGAACGCTGCCACCCAATCAGTTACAGGACCAGTGGGGATATTGGCGATTATTTTCCCAATGGCTCAAGAGGCTGGCCCGACTGTGCTGCTCTTCATAACTGGTTTGGTATCTTTGACTTTGGCACTGATGAATGCTTTACCAATTCCGGCACTTGATGGTGGTCGACTGTTTGTGACGATTATATTTAGAATCCTCAAAAAGCCGCTCACAAAAGAACGCGAAGAGTTGATTCATGGCACCGGTTTCCTTGTATTAATGTTGCTCGTAATAATCATTACCATAGCTGATGTGGGCAAGCTTTTCTAAGAACCGATTCGTTTATGCCGTTGCGTTAAGCGCTTGGCTGTATGGTGGTTTTTTGACGTCGCAAATTGCTGTCGCGCTGCTGCTACCGCCGCTTTTACTCTTGTCGCCGCGCGAAATGCTGGCTGAAGTGCAGCTGATGCTGGTGGCGTCGGCTTTGGTGTATGTGGTAGCGGTGCTCCTTGTGATTGGCGTGCCGGCTTTGTTTCGTGCTTGGCCATCAAAACGAGCACTCTTACAAACGCTTGGTATCGCCCAAAAGCCGACTTGGCGACAGCTAGCCTGGTCGCCAATTGCTTACATCATTTACTTTGCCCTAACGGCGGTGGTAATAAGTTTCATTGCGCAACTTGTGCCGAGCTTTGATCTTGCCCAAGAACAAGATCTCGGGTTTTCAAATATCAGTGCCCTCCATGAGTACGTGGCCGCTTTCGTGGCGCTGGTTATTTGCGCCCCAATTGCTGAAGAACTTTTATTCAGAGGCTTTTTATTTGGTAAGCTCCGCGAACGGCTGGCTTTTATTCCGACTGCCTTAGCGGTAAGCCTGCTGTTTGGTTTTGTGCACGGGCAGTGGAACGTGGCGATCGATACTTTCTTTTTGAGTCTGGCACTGAGCTACTTACGTGAAAAAAGCGGCACTTTGTGGCCAAGTATGCTGCTGCATATGATTAAAAATGGCGTGGCGTACTATTTTCTTTTTGTACAACCAGTGAGTATTGTGTAGAATAAAACGCATGCGATTATCCACACTTTTTACCAAAACGCGAAAAGAGGCGCCTGCTGACGAACAGGCGAAAAATGCACAGCTACTAATTCGTGCTGGTTTTATCTATAAAGTTATGGCCGGTGTCTACGCCTATACGCCGCTCGGTTTGCGGGTGCTTGAAAATATAAAGCAAATCGTACGTGAAGAAATGAACGCGGTTGGTGGACATGAGCTCATCATGACCAATTTACAAGCTAAAGAGCCCTGGGAAATCACGACCAGATGGGACGATGAAGTGGTTGATGTCTGGTTTAAAACAAAGTTAAAGGACAACACCGAGGTTGGTTTGGCCTGGTCGCACGAAGAGGCGATTATGGACATGATGCAGCACCATATTCAGAGCTATAAAGATCTCCCTGCCAGCGTGTATCAATTCCAGACTAAGCTCCGCAATGAATTACGGGCTAAAAGTGGTATTATGCGTGGCCGCGAATTTGTAATGAAAGACATGTACTCGCTTCATGCCACGGCTGAAGACCTGGACGCTTATTATAAGCGTGTTATTGATGCCTACAAACGAGTGTATGACCGCTTGGGCATTGGCAAAGAGACGTTTGTTACCTTCGCCAGCGGTGGGGCATTTACCAAATTTAGCCACGAATTCCAAACAATTTGTGAAGCCGGCGAGGATGTCCTGTATCTCCACCGTGAGAAAAATATTGCCGTTAATGAAGAAGTGCTTGAAGATGCCACAAAAGAGCTTGGCATTAATAAGCAGGATCTTGAAAAGGTAAAAAGCGCCGAAGTCGGGAATATCTTTAATTTTAGCACCGAAAAATCTGAACAAATGGGCATATTCTTTACCGATAGTTCAGGTCAGCAACAGCCGCTGCACCTGGCGTCATACGGCATCGGTATTACAAGGGTCATGGGCGTGATAGTCGAGAAATTTGCTGATGACAAAGGATTGGTCTGGCCAGAAGCGATTGCACCTGCTAAAGTATATGTAGTCAGGATTGGAGAAAGCGCTGAGGTTGTAAAAAGCGCTGATAACCTTTACGAAGAACTTACCCAACGTGGCGTGACTGTACTCTACGATGATCGTACCGTACGGCCAGGGGAGAAATTTGCCGACGCAGAGTTGATGGGGATGCCGCACAGAGTTGTGGTCAGCGATCGGCATCTTGAAAACAAGACGTATGAATACGCAGGTCGTACAGCAAGTGACACTAAGCTGTTGACGTACGATCGGCTACTTGCTACACTTACGTAACCCCACGAAATCGCTTTTCAGGGAGGGTGAAAGCCCTTTTGCAGATGTATTATACACCGACATGCCTTAACGGGCATGTTTGGTTGATGAAAGGAGAATTATGAAGAAACAATACCAATTGACCGTCGATGGCAAAAAAGAATTAGAAAAAGAATTAGAAGAATTAAAGTCACAGCGCAGTGAAATCGCCGAGCGTATCGCTAGCGCCCGTGATTACGGCGACCTCCGCGAAAATACTGAATACGACTCAGCCCGCGAAGAACAGGCTCGCCAAGAAAGTCGTATCGCTGAAATTGAAGAAATCTTGCTTAACGCCGAACTTATTACCACCCACGGTTCAAGTAAGGTGTCAGTAGGTTCGAAAGTCGAACTCAAGACCGATGGTAAAACGGTTACCTACACCATTGTTGGCCCAGTTGAAGCCGACCCGCTTGAAGGTAAAGTATCCGACGAATCACCAATTGGCGCCGCGCTACTAGGTAAAAAAGTTGGTGACATGGTGACCATAGCCACACCTAAGGGTGATGTGACCTACGAAATTGTAAGCATCAGCTAAAAGCATTTGCATACACTAATGAGAAAGACAGCACTTCGAAGGCTGTCTTTTCTCTGTTATACTAGAACAAATGACGATTAACTAAAAAGAGTATTATGGCAACACTAAAAGAATTACGCGCAGAACGTCTTAGAAAATTAGATGACCTCAGGCAAAAAGGGGTCAATCCGTATCCAGCTACCTCGCATCGAACGCATACTATTGGGGCAATTGTTTCAGATTTCGAACATCACGAAGGTGTCTATGCGGTTGCGGCTGGGCGCATTACCAGCATACGCAAATTTGGCAAACTAGCTTTTATTGTATTGAAGGATGCCAGCGGTAGCATGCAGCTATTTTTATCGCTGCAAAAAATGGCGGCTACTCTTGCTGAAATTCCCCAAGTGCACCTTCCAAATGAGCCGGCGCCAGCCGCAATCGATCGCCAGAGCGGAGAAGTAACTTTTGAAGATATTCCACTGCTTGATACGGGCGATTTTTTGGAGGCTCGCGGCCAGATTGTCAAAACAAAAACTGGTGAGATTTCAATTGCTGTTGAACGGATGCGCCTGCTCACGAAAAGTCTGCGGCCACTACCCCTTGAACGTGAAGGCTTTACCAATAAAGAAGAGCGCTTACGCCGTCGCTACGTCGACACTAATGTTAACCCCGATGTCTACCAGCGGTTCTTGCGTCGGAGCGATTTTTGGCAGGCAACCCGGCAATTCCTTTTAAACGAAGGCTTCAAAGAAATTAACACGCCGGTACTTGAGCTGACAACGGGTGGCGCCGATGCCACACCGTTTGTGACGCATATGGACGCACTCGATCAAGACTTTTACCTGCGAATTAGTCACGAGCTACCGTTGAAACGACTGCTCGTTGGTGGTTACGAAAAAGTTTTTGACATTGGTCCGCGATTTCGTAACGAAAATTACTCCGACGAACACCTACCCGAACATAATGCCATGGAGTGGTACTGGGCTTATGCCGATTGGCAACAGGGGATGAAGCTGACCCAAGAACTCGTGCGGTTCGTAGCCGATAAAACCTGGGGCAAACGAACATTTACACTGCTTAATGGGCATGAAATTGATCTTGGCCCAGATGGCGAAGACTGGCCGCGCATTAGTTTTGTGACGGTAATGAAAGAGCACTATGGGCTCGATGTGTTTACCTGTACGCTTGAAGAAGTGCAAGCTCAGCTTAAAAAACACAAAGTCGAAGTGGAGAAGCACGACAACCGTGCCCGTGGTATTGATAAACTCTGGAAAAAGATCCGTACTACCATTGCCGGCCCGGCTTTTTTGGTAGATATCCCTACCTTTTTACAGCCGCTGGCGAAAACTCAGCAGCAAGACTCACGCTTAACGGAGCAGTTTAACTTACTGCTCGGCGGCAGTGAGCTGTGCAAAGCTTATTCGGAGCTAAATGACCCAGTAGACCAGCTCAACCGGTTTGTGGAACAGCAGGCCATGCGCGATGCTGGCGATATAGAGGCACAAATGCTCGATATTGACTACGTAGAGGCTCTAGAATACGCCATGCCGCCAGCATGTGGCTTTGGGTATAGCGAGCGGTTGTTTTGGTTCTTAGAGGGCATTACGGCGCGTGAGGGCGTGGTATTTCCGCAGCTGAGGCGTGAGGTTGACGAAACAACCAAGGGTATTTACCCAGAAGTCACTTTATAGGGAAAAAAGCATCTGCCTACATGCTTGACAAGTCTTTTGACTAAGGGTATATTTTATTAGTTGCTACAGACGAGGAGGATCACTGTGGGCTCGGATCTGGTTGGCAGGACTTCTGGTACGGCTGATCTTGGGCGGGGTTACTCTTTCACCTGGGAAGGTGTAAAGCTAACTGAACTGACCGATGGCAATGCCAAGTTCGAAGGCGGAGGCTTTATCAGGTTGCTGGAAGGCGGCCCGGATGTTGATATGCTGAAGGGGGAGGTAACCATCTTCCTCAACGGTCAGCAGCTCGGGGGAACTCGCCAGCGCGCCACTGCGACGGGTGGGGCTCGAGTGAAGCAGTCCGGCGGAGGTGCTGACAGAGCCGTACAGGATGCTCGGGCGTCAGACGGTAGCTCTGTGACCCAGGCCGGACGTGATGCTTACTGATCTCAACAATTAAGGAGCGCCCTGGATGCCATTTTGGCCATCCAGGGCGCTCTTACGAAACGTATTACTTGTCTTTTTTGTCAACGCTTTTATCTTCAGGCTTCTTAGGTTCGTCTGTACGCTTCACAATAATCGTGCACTCTGTCACTAAGGCAGCAACAGCGCCAACCGCAGCTAAAATTGGGGCAAAGACTGCGCCAATAACCCCAATTGTTACCGGAAATTCCATCAAGATCTTGTCATTTCTATCTTTAATAATAATTCGCCGAACGTTACCCTCGTTAATCAGTTCTTTGACCTTAGCTAGTAGCTGATCGCCGCTTATTTTAAATTCTTCGTCTGGTTTTTGATTTTGTTGTTGTGTCATAGTACCTATAAGTATAGCAGGTTACTGCCGACTCGCCTTGAGCTTAATAATCATATTTTACAACACTTCTACACAAAAACGCAGGTTATCACGGTAATATGTGTAGTGGTTACTCATCTTGACTCCTCTGTTACAGCTGCTACAATGAAAATCCACTTGTAACTATATTGTGCTTTCTTTAGCGCCCGCGTCGGTCTCTTTATTACATAACGAGGCAATAAATGATGAGCACGGCGGAAATTTTCAAAATAGCAGTTATTGCCGGTACAGCCCGTGAACAACGCCGTTCAATTGCTGCCGCTCGTTTTGTTGCCGATATTGGCCGTCAGCTCGATGGTGTTTCGATTTTGGCGGTGGATCCGCAAGATTTTGTACTATCTGGTGATGGTAACGCGCCCGAGCACAAAGATCCGCGCTACACACAAATTACTCACGAAGCTGATGCTTTTTTTATTGTGACGCCCGAATACAATCGTAGCTTTCCGGGCAGCTTAAAGCGCCTTCTCGATAGCGAACTCGAGGGCTATAGCCATAAGCCGGTCGCTCTGGCTGGTGTTAGCGATGGCCCGTGGGGCGGCGTGCGGGCAGTTGAGGCGCTGCTTGGTACGGTGCGTCACCTAGGGCTTATTACGACAAGTTATGATGTCTACTTTCCGGAAATTCAAAAAATTTTTGACACCGACTGTACTATAAAACCTGAATACGCAACGACTTATCAGCGACAAGTCACGAAGGCCTACCGGCAGCTGATTGGGCTGGCTCGGGTATTAAGAGATGCCCGCGACAAAGGGCTTATCTAGCTGCTTTATACCCTCCGCCAGGGAAATTTGTCACGCTGCACTAACTCTTGCCATGCACCAGCCGGTGTTGTTTTGCTATACTACTATATATGAGTAATTTCCAAGAAAAATATATGGCACGTGCCGTCGAGCTATCCCGCCAGGGTATGAGCCAGGATAAAGGCGGCCCGTTTGGTGCGGTAATTGTGAAAAAGGGTGAGATAATTGCTGAAGGCTATAATCAGGTGACTTCAACTAACGACCCA
Source organism: Verrucomicrobiia bacterium (assembly GCA_035629335.1). NCBI lineage: Bacteria > Pseudomonadati > Verrucomicrobiota > Verrucomicrobiia > Verrucomicrobiia bacterium. Next base: position 874,920 of record DASPIB010000001.1, on the reverse strand, counting down.
ACGGCGCATGCTGAAGTAGTGGCGATTCGTCGGGCTTGTGAAAAGCTCGGCTCTTTCCAGCTAGATGATTGCGAGCTCTATACCAGCTGCGAGCCGTGCCCGATGTGCCTCGGCGCGATTTATTGGGCGCGACCAAAAGTTGTCTACTATGCTAATTCCCAGCAAAATGCGGCTGATATTGGCTTTGATGACTCGTTTATTTATGAAGAGCTGGCGGTACCGTACGAAAACCGGTCGATTCCGTTTATCCGGGTTTCCAACGACGATGCTATTACCGTATTTGAAGGCTGGCAGCAAAAGACTGACCGCGTCGATTACTAGGCTATGAAAAAAGATTTTGGTTTTAAAGTTACTGCTCGACTTGGCAAAAATTCCTTAGCACGAACAGGGGTGATACAGACGCCTCACGGTGATATTGCAACGCCAGCGTTTATTGTGGTCGGCACAAAAGCAACGGTCAAGGCAGTCGTGCCAGAGCAAGTCGCGTCTTTGGGTGCTCAGGCGGTGCTAGCGAACGCCTATCACTTGTATTTGCAGCCTGGACCACAGGTGGTAGATCAAGCAGGTGGCGTGGGTAAGTTTATGAACTGGCCAGGGCCAACTTTTACCGATTCAGGCGGGTTTCAGGTGATGTCGCTAGGAGTTGGGTTTAAAAAAGTAATTGCTATGAATGCCGATGGCTTTACCCGCGATGACGTGATCGCCCGAAAAAAGCAGCGTTTAGCTTTTGTCGATGAAGAGGGCGTGACTTTTAAGTCGCATTTAAGCGGTGACTTACATCGTTTTACCCCTGAAATCTCTATGCAAATCCAACACCAGCTGGGCGCCGATATCATGTTTGCCTTTGATGAATGCACAACGCTGCTTAACAGCCGAACATACCAGGAAGAATCGCTCGAGCGAACCCACCGTTGGGCGGAACGCTGCCTGACTGAGCACGATCGCCTCACCAAAGAGCGGGCAGGCAAGCCCTACCAGGCCCTATTTGGGGTGATTCAGGGTGCTCAGTACGAAGATTTGCGGCGAAAAGCTGGCCGTTTTATGGGAAGCCTGCCATTTGATGGTTACGGGCTTGGCGGTGCGCTTGAAAAAGAAAATTTAGGCACAATCGTTCGCTGGATCAACGAAGAATTGCCCGAAGACAAGCCGCGGCACTTACTAGGTATAAGCGAACCAGACGACATTTTTGCCGGCATTGAAAACGGCGCCGACACCTTCGACTGCGTATCGCCGGCACGAGTAGGGCGTAATGGTTCGGTGTACTTACCAACCGGCCGAATCAATATTGGCGGAGCTCGTTATCGGCAAGATTTTTCACCGGTCAGCGACGACTGCGATTGTTATACTTGTAAAAATTACACCAAAGCCTATCTGAATCATTTATTTAAGGCACACGAGATGTTGGCGGGTACCTTAGCCACCATTCATAACGAACGGTTTATTGTAAAACTGGTTGATGATATTCGTGCCAGCATCCAGGACGGCAGCTTTTTCGAATTTAAAGCAGCCTGGCTGGCGCGCTACTACGGAACAAATTAATCGGTTGAAACTTTAAAGGGTGTAAAGTTGGTCTGATCATCAAGACTGTCTTGCTGCTCGCGTTTTTTAAGGAAGCTAATAACGCGGTAGGTAACTGGCAGTAAGATAATCTCGACGGCAGTTTTATAAAGTAATCCGAAGGCGACGTAAGTAATAAATTCCTGGCCACTTAAAATGCCGGCGAAGGCAATTGTACAAAAAACCAGCGTATCAAAAAACTCACCAACAATGGTCGAGCCAATCAGCCGAGCCCAGAGTTTTTTGCCTTTGGTGCGCTGTTTAAGCTTGGCAAGCACGAAGGCATTGAAAAACTGTCCGATTAAATAGCCACAGAGGCTGGCGAGTACAATTCGGGGCACAAAGCCAAGCACAGTTTCAAAGGCCGCTTGGTTTGGCCAGGCGGCAGCCGGTGGGGCGATTTGCACCAAGAAGAGTGTGGCCGATAGTAGCACCGAAATGCCGAAGCCGGTCCAGATAGCCCGACGGGCGTATTTGTAACCGTAAACTTCCGTTAATACATCGCCGAGTAGGTAGGTAAGTGGAAACAAAATAGCCCCGCCATCAGTAATAATACCGGCGATGTCGATCAATTTTACTGCGCCGATATTTGATATCAGCAGCAGGGCAGCAAAAGCAGCCAGAATGAGGTCGTAATATCTAAATCTCTTCATATTTTCCCGTAATTTAAACAACTTCGTTATTATACGCCATCCTGCTTTGCTATACTAATGAAAGTAATGGAAAATCACTTAGGAATCACCGACGAAGCCTTCGGGGCGATTGTGGCTGAGGCAATCGATGCCCTACCCGAAAAATACGGCCGTCGTCTCGATAATGTCGCCTTTGTCACCGCCGACCAGCCCAGCCCGCAGCAGCGCGAAAAAATGCGTCTTCGCCACTACGAGACGCTATTTGGGCTGTACGAAGGTATTCCCCAGGTAACCCGTGGGGCTGGCTACAGCTTTGTACTGCCGGATAAAATCACTATTTTTAAGTTACCACTCATTGCCGCCTCGCGGACGGTAGAAGAGTTACGCGAGCGAACCCGCAAAACAGTCTGGCACGAAGTAGCGCATCATTTTGGGCTCGATCACGAGCAGATCGACCGCTTAGGAGGCTCTTAAAATTGGTAAAGATATAAAAATCCTGACTATCTGGCTACAGATAGTCAGGGGTCTAGCGCAGCAACCTCATCTCAAATCATAATCTTCGGGCGTAGTTGAGTGAGTGGTGCTGGCAAACCACTTAAAGTTTGTTCCATTCAGCCTCATAAAATCTGATAGCGCTTTGTCAAAATCGGCTTTAGAAGAAATGCATTTACCCCGTTGGGTTGTTGCAGCGCTAGTAGAACAAAACACGACCAGTACTTCATCGGGGTTGAGTAGCGCCTTGAGCTGGTCATAGGTAGCGCTTGCCAGTGCCCTGAGTCGACGATTGCCTTGTTGCATCGTATCTCCTATTTGCGATATCGAAGCTGTTCCTTGATTACAATATTATGAATAATAGAACTTTGCAAACGAAAAATTTAATAGCTTTACTATTCTTTAGTACAATAAAAGGTAGAAACTTACATTAAGGAGAACAACATGCGTAAATGGAAACTTGCCCTTCTGGCATTAGCGTTGGTTGCGTTGCCAGCGGTGGTTGGCGGTATTGCACAAGCCACTGCCTTTCGGAGCGGGGAAGTCGTCAAAGCTGAGAAAACCGAAAAAATCGATCACACGCTCTTTATTGCGGGTGATGATGTGACGGTTGAAGCCGATGTTAATGGCGACGTATTCTGTGCTGGTCAAACGGTGACGATTAACGGAAACGTTAGTGGCGACGTGCTGTGCGCGGCGCAAACGGTGCGCCTGAATGGCGTGGTCGAGGGCGATGTTCGACTCGCCGGTCTGGACGTCACGGTAACCGGGAATATTGAAGGCAATGCCAGCGTGCTTGCCCAAGCGTTTGTTATGGATAGCAAGGCAAAAATTGGGAAAGACCTCACTCTAGCGACTCTTTCAGCCAGTATAAATGGCACCGTGCAGCGCGACGCGGTAATTAGTTCGGGTGAAGCGCAAATAAACGGCAAAGTTGGCCGCGATGCCACGGCGGCAGTTGATATTTTTAGCTTAGGCACGGCTGCAAACATCGCTGGAAATGTGCACTATTACAGTTATGCTGAAGTGCAGCAATCGGCTGGTGCAAAAGTTGGCGGTGAAATAACTCGTCACGATCCACCCGAGCAGCCTTCTGAACAGCCAGCAACGCCTGCTGAAAAGCTGATCGACTTCATTTTTATGACTTTAATGATTCTTCTGGTTAGTGTTGGACTAGCGGCGTTGTTTCCACGAATGCTGCAAAACCTTACCGCTCACGCCACTCAAAAACCAGGGGTGGTGGCGCTGACTGGTGCGGTAGCGATTTTTGCCACACCGGTTGCGATTATTCTGGCACTGCTTTCAGGTATCGGGGTGCTCCTAGGTGGTATTTTAGCGGTAGGCCTGATGTTGGTAGTGATGGTGAGTGCGCCATTATTTGGCCATTACATTGGTAATCTCATCTTCAAAAGCCGACCAAACACGCATCCGGTTATTGAAACGCTGGTCGGTAGCTTGATCTTGAGTGCCTTATTCTTCATACCAATTGTGAATATTTTTGCCTATGTCATCACCTTTGGTTACGCTCTTGGGGTAGTGCTTTCGGGGCTGGTTCGCTATAACTTCTCGCAACCAAGCGAGCCGCAAGCCAAACTGGTGAAATCTTAGAAGTTCTCGGTCTCGCCTATAATAATACAAGCCAAGGCAATCTTTGGCTTGTATTATTTTACCCCTGTAGTGGTATACTACAAATATGTTAGATATCCGTTATGTGCGCGACAACCCAGAGCGCGTGAAACAATTTAGTGTCCAAAAAGGCTACGAAGTTGATATTGATGCTGTGTTAGGACTCGACGCCGAGCGGCGCGAAATACAACAAAAAGCCGACGAACTGCGCGCGAAGCGTAACGATATTGCGTCGAAAATGAAAAAAGGTAAGCCCGAGCAGAAAATAATTGATGAAGGACGAGTGCTTAAAACTACTCTAGCTGAAGTCGAAGAGCGGTTTCGGGTTATTGACGAAGAATTTTTAGTCGCCCTCAAAAGGATTCCTAACCTTCCGCTTGATGATGTACCAGTCGGTGCCAGCGAAGAGGAGAATGTTGTCGTAAAAACCGTCGGCAGGCCGCCAGAATTTGGTTTTACAGCCAAAAATCACGCTGAAATTGCTGCCCAGAATGGCTGGCTCGATAAAGAGCGGGCCGCTAAGGTTGCTGGGAGCCGCTTTGCGTACCTAAAAGGCGATTTAGTGAAGTTGCAGTTTGCCTTAATCCAATTTATTACCGATAAGCTTAGTGACCAAGCGTTTGTTGATGACGTCATTAAAGAAACCGGCCTGCCGGTGAGCAACAAGCCTTTTGTGCCGATTCTGCCGCCACTCATGCTCCGCACCGAACTATACGACGCCATGGATCGCCTTGAGCCGCGCGACGATCGCTACAAAATAGAAGATGAAGATTTGTGGCTACAGGGCAGTGCCGAGCATGTGCTTGGCAGTATGCACGCCGATGAAACCTTCATGGAGGCCGATCTACCTTTGCGCTACATTGGTTATGCCACCAGCTTTCGCCGCGAAGCCGGTACTTACGGCAAGGATATGGAGGGTATGTTCCGTATGCACCAATTCGATAAGCTGGAAATGGAAAGCCTCACCACCGCCGAAGCCGGCAAAGACGAGCACCTCTTTCTGATTGCCATTCAAGAAAAAATCATGGAGCTGCTTGAGATCCCTTATCAATTGCTTCTAAAATGCACCTTTGATATCGGTAAGCCTAATGCGCGCGGGGTAGATATTGAAGCCTGGCTGCCAGGGCAGGGGAAATACCGTGAAACCCATACCGCCGATTACATGACCGACTACCAGTCGCGCCGGCTAAAGATTCGGGTGCGCCGCGCCAATGGCGACCTTGAATTAGTACACACCAACGATGCCACCGCTCTGCCGCTGAGCCGGGGGCCAATTGCCATCATTGAAAACTACCAAAACCAAGACGGCAGTGTACGCGTGCCTAAAGTATTACAGCCATATCTTGGCGGTCGCGAAACCTTGCGGTAGCTACCTAATGAATGCGGACAAACCGTCCCAATCGAAGCGTTTTTCAGGTATACTAAAAGTACAGTACTTTTCATAAAAAAGGAGGTTACTATGATTGCATCAATTGCGATTACAGGGGTAAAATACGACATCGATGCCACCACGCGGCGCTATGCGATGAGCAAAATTGGTAACCTCGACCGCTATATACCCAGGCACGCCCGCAAAAGCGTGAGCGCCGAAATTAGGCTTAAAGAAGTTAATCGGGCAAACGGTAACAAATACGAATGCGAAGTAATTTTGCACGTCCCCGATCAGACATTGGTTGCTAAAGATTCAACCGTCAACATGCTGGCGGCGGTGGATATTGTCGAAGAAAAACTTAAAAACCAGCTCAAAAAATATAAGGATGAACACTCCCCCCGACGCGGTGCGTACGGTATTTTAGGGAGATTCAAGCGCAATCTTGGCCGAAGCTAAGATACAAGAAAGCTTTATACCTGAACTCACCTGACAATTGTATCTGCATGTGCTATCATATTTGCGGCTAGATGGTCTAGCGGCATAACTTAGGGGTGCAGGGTGACCTTTTCCTGGGATGATCTGCGTCAGGCTGCCGGCAGGATGATAAAGTCTGGTAGATGGACTAGAGAGAGCTTGAATGCACATGCTGCTGCTATCCTGCAAGAAAAGGAAGCCGAAGAAGAAGCAAGACGCGAATACTGGGCGTCTCGTATTTCGCGAGGTGAAGTACTTCGCCTGGTCGCAATAGCCAGGGAAGAAGCCCTTAGGAAGTTTGAGAAAACTAAAGTTCATGGGTCGAAAAGACCAGTGTACTGGCGTGAAGGTACAGTTAGTGGGCATCCAGCTATGCTGAGATTTGGAGAAAACGATCACCCTGATCGAGTCGATATCTTTTATGGCGGAACTGACGGACCAATGGGCTATGGGCACGGGCATATTATTGTGAAATATGGCAGCATTGAAGAATGGCTTCTGCCCGGTCCGCCTGGCAAACGCTTCTCAGTTTTCAAGAAGAGGTTTGAATAGGCGATCAGCGCACTTTCTTAATAAGAGAGTGCGCCTATTTTTTTTCGAACTGCTCGATTACAAAGAGAAACTGCCGCCATGCGCTCTCGCTATATACTTCTTTGTTCGGCTCATTCTGATAAAGTGAATCAAAGAGCGACATATCTTCAAAAAAGAGGTCTAAATTTTGCCAAGCTCGGCTATTTGCAGAGCGTTCGTCGATGGGTTGTTTTTGGCTTAAGTGAAGTACCATTGCAAACTGCTCATCCGAGGCGGCATAGATGACTTCGTGAGTTTGCTTAGCAATGCGGGAGCGATGTGAAGGATATTTGTTACCTATTTCATACGCGTGACGCAAGAAATTGACGACTGCTTGCAGGCTGCCAAAATCAAATGCTTCGCTTTTCATGAAGTTACAGAGGGCATCAAATTGTTTGAGCGGCGGAGGCAGTTGCATGGATCAATAATAACAGAAATGGACGATATAGAAATTCTTACAACAGTCGATTATGCTAACAGGATACTAACATAGCAGCAGGGGTAATACTAGAGGCTCACATCAAGCACGTATGAAGCAGGCCACCACTGTTCTTTTTTAAAGGCATTATATTTGCACAGGCGGCGTCAGCTATCTTGCTTTTTCGTCTGTAGCCATGTAAAAGATCTCGGCTTCTTTCTGTTTTACGCCAAACGCATAAAATGGAATATTCATTTCCTTCGGGAAATGTAATGTCGCACCTTGTTTTAACACAAACTCCTTAAATGTGTCATCTAACTGGCACTGCTCAAAGGCAGACGGGAGATCCGTGCGCTGCGAAGGATATAACTTGGTGTCTTTATCAAATATTGCTCCTCGCAGGTCCGTTCGATAGGCAAATAACATACCTGTGGTATTCTCTAATCCTAAATGCCGAGCGCTGCATGACCATAAGGCCGTGGGCCAAAATTGCATGCCCTCGAAAGTAGCATTATCTAAATTACAGTTCTTAAAGCACAAGAAGTCGGAAGGAATATCTCCGAGATCCAAGCCTGAAAGGTCTAAATCTTCAATGTAGAAGACATCTCCCTCCTGTCCGTAGGTATAGCGGATATCTTTAAACAAACTCCAGTCGGCAGTTCGAAGCGATTGTTCTAGTTGTTGGTGAGCTTTTTGAGGGAGGAACATATTAAAATACTGGTGTTCGTTCTTTTTAGTGGCGACAAGGGGCAGCGCAAGAACATTTAAGTCCAAACTCCCTCAAACTGTCAACACTTTTTAAAGAGAAGAATGGCTTACCTATCAATAATAGAAATTAGCTGATCCGTCTACCAGGCTTGCACGGGCAACTTTTGACTACTCTTTCTTAAATACGAAGCTGGCATACCTAAAAAGCTATAAACATGCTGAGCGAAACCTTCCCAAGACACGTCGCTATAGTAGCTATTATTTTCATCGTCGTAATATAAATCATCAAACATATCAAGATTTTCAAGATCAATTACAATTTGATTCCAAGCAGGGTGATGACTAATATGTTTCACAATAGAGAGATCTAGAAAAAGCTCTTGAATCAGACGCGCCATTGTGCCGCGCATGCCGCGATATTCAGGTGGCTCGGCCAGGTCTACCGCAAAACGCAGGAAGCCCTTCAGCTCAGGAATGCTACTGATCTTTTCTTTACTATTCTTAATTGCTTCGTAGCGTTGCATGAAGGTTTCAGGTGCGCGATCGAGTGGCGTGAACTGCTGGTAGTAGTGGGCGGCTTTTGCCAGCATGTCACGTATCGTGGCTAGCCTTAACTGAATATCTTTAGTGCTTAGGGTGGCATTTTGTAATTGCAGAAATTGCTCGTGCAGGCCTGCAAAGTCCGGCACGCGGCAGTGCAAAAACTTGCTGTTTTGCGATTGACGAGCGGCATGATAGGCGAGCAAGGCATGCTTTTTTGGTTCGTGTTGAATGCGCGAAGTGTAGGTATTCCAGCAGCCGATGAGATCAAGGGGAGTATTGAAAGGTTGTTCGAGCCGCCAAAACGAGAATTCCGGCACTGAGTTACGAGGTTGTTCTAGCGTGCCCCTCAGTTTGGCCTGCAGTAGTTGCAATAATCTTCTTAACTCTGTCCATTGTGCGGTTATGCTAGTGGTCGGCTTGGTGGATGGGTGAGCGATAGCATAAAACTGCGCATAGATTTCATCAAAAATATCGGCGTCGTCTTTTAGCGGTGTGTCTTTATGAAAAGCGGCTATTCTTTGGGCGATTTTATGACGCTCAGCCGGGAAGACATCGCCAACTTCGAGCGCCCGTAGCCATAACTCAAGCATGGCCTGCGCGTCGTATTTTTCTTCAGCGTGCTTTGTAAAAAGTGCATCGAGTGTATGAAATTCATCTTTAGGCATGGCTGCTCTCAAGTTTACGGTAGGTATTTGTTTAGAATGGGGTACGGAAGACCTTACGTATGATACCAGATGCTCATTCTTGGTGACTAGTTCACCGCTATATATCGTTAAGGGTCATAGTATTGATTAGTATTTCCTAGGTAAGGTGTTATAATGATTCTGCTTCATAGTACATCGCCTAGTGAAAGGGATATCGTGGGCGACTCCAAGATCTTTTTGATGGATAGCGCGGCTGAAGACTTCTTGAATAACTTGCCGCGACGTTCGATGGGCACGTATATTACTTGGATCGAGCAGCAGCTTAAGAATCCGCGTACGGCCGGTGTTCCGCTAAAGGGCGATAAGCTGGCCGGTCTCCGGATGATTCACCAGCGGCAGCATGCATTTGTGGTCTTCGGGGTTAGTGACGCTGGTGAGGCGGTGATTCTAGTGGTGCAGCCAGGTGTCATCGATCTGGCGCTGAAAGAACTTGAGCTCATTCGGGTGCTCGAAGAGCGTCGGCCACTCACCCTCCTAAAGGATACGGCATCTAGCCCGCCAGCACGTATGCAGTTGCTGGCAGACTTCCGCAAGGCAAACACGGAGTAGGCTCGACTAGCTAGTCAAGCGACCCACATCAATCAAATCGATTGGTGTGGGTCTTTAAATTTATTGGCTCGCAGTAACTCACCAGCGATTGCCCTTATGGCCAAAAAGGCGTATACTGTTCAGTAACTGAATACTGATACCAATAAGAGGGGATGTTTGGATGAAAAAAGCGCTCACCAAAGTGTTTGGCGACCCGCAAGCGCGCACACTCAAGCGACTGAAAAAACAGGTAGCTGCAATCAATAATCTTGCTGATAAGTATAAAGCAATGAAGGAAACCGAACTGCGCAAGCAGACGGCGATACTGAAAGAACGTCTTGAAAAGGGGGAGAAGCTTGATAAAATCTTGCCCGATGCTTTTGCACTAGTGCGTGAAGCGGCCGATCGCAAGCTTGGCATGCGCCACTACGATGTACAGCTGATTGGTGGTATTGCCCTGCACGAAGGCAACGTGGCCGAAATGAAAACCGGTGAAGGAAAAACGCTTGTCGCCACCTTACCGACTTACCTCAACGCCCTGACTGGTAAGGGTGTGCACGTAGTGAGCGTTAACGATTACCTGGTGCAGCGTGATGCCGGTTGGATGGGTAAGCTGTACGATTTCTTAGGCCTTTCGACCGCTGTTATTATTAACGATGCTTCGTTTATTTATGACCCGAGCTTCGACAATGACGCTCATGACGACCCCCGCATGCGCAAACTACGCCCAGTCACTCGTAAAGAAGCTTACGCCGCCGATATTACATACGGAACCAACAACGAATTTGGCTTCGACTACCTGCGCGACAACATGGTTAATGATGCCGATCTTTTGCGCCAGCGCGATTTGCACTACGCGATTGTTGACGAAGTAGACTCGATTTTAATCGATGAAGCCCGGACGCCATTAATCATTTCAGCACCGGCAGCCGAAAGTCCTGAGTCGTATAAGCAGTTTGCCAAAATTGCCGATAAACTCGATCCAGCCACTGATTACGTGGTTGATGAAAAGCGCCGCGCTGTTTCTTTAACCGAATCTGGCGTTGAAAAAGTCGAAAAAATGTTGGGTATAAAAAACTTATACAGTCCCGACGCAGTGCGCGCTGTGTACCACATGGACCAGGCACTTCGAGCCCAGGCACTGTTTAAACGCGACAAAGATTACGTGGTCAGTACCGACAAAGAGGTGATTATTGTCGATGAATTCACCGGGCGTTTAATGCAAGGCCGTCGCTACAACGAAGGGCTGCACCAGGCGATTGAAGCCAAAGAAAACGTGCCAGTGCTGCAAGAAAATATGACTCTGGCAACGATTTCGTTCCAAAATTACTTCCGTTTATACGAAAAACTCGCCGGTATGACCGGTACCGCCTTTACTGAAGCCGAAGAGTTTCAGCAGGTGTACGGCCTAGATGTAATCCAGATTCCATCGAACAAGCCAGTTATTCGCGACGATCGAACTGACTTGATCTTCCGTACCGAAAAGGCCAAAATAACCGCTATTGCCAAGGCAGTAAAAGAATTCCAGGAGATTGGTCGACCGGTACTGATCGGGACGGCTTCGATTGCCAAAAACGAGCTTATCAGCCGCGAATTAATCAAAGCTGGCGTAAAGCACGAATTACTTAATGCCAAAAATAACGAGCGCGAAGCAGCGATTGTGGCCGGAGCTGGCCAAAAGGGCGCCGTAACACTGGCTACCAACATTGCCGGGCGCGGTACCGATATTATTTTAGGTGAAGGCGTGCGTGAGCTTGGCGGTTTGGTGGTGATTGGTTCTGAACGGCACGAATCGCGCCGAATCGACAACCAGCTGCGAGGTCGCGGTGGCCGTCAGGGCGACCCAGGCATGAGCCAATTCTACGTCAGCACCGAAGACGACTTGATGCGTATTTTCCAGGGCGACCGCGTGGCGGCTTTAATGACCCGTTTGGGCGTTGACGACGACACGCCCATCCAAAACAAGGCGATTAGTAAAACCCTTGAATCAGCTCAAAAACGGGTTGAAGGCTTTAACTACGATGCGCGTAAAAATGTTGTTCAGTACGACAACGTGATCAACCGACATCGCCGAGTAGTCTACACCATGCGGCGCAACATCTTGCTCGGCGAAAATATTAAACCCGAGATCGAAAAGTTAATAACTGCAGCGCTTCAAGATCTGCTGCGAAATCCAATCAAGAATAATCCAAAACTCATACAAGAACTTACGACTATCTTCCCGCTCGACGAAAAGCAGGTCAAAGATTTTGGCGCCGAAAAGAAGGACAAGCTCCGCCTCGAAAAAGCCAAAAAAGCCGTTGCAGAGTTTTATAAGTCAAAAGAAGCCGAAGTTGGCGAAGAAGGCATGCGGGCCGTTGAACGCGAAGTCTATATTCAGGTGCTTGATACGCTCTGGATGCAACACCTCGAGAATATGCAGCACCTTCGTGAAGGCATTCACTGGCGCAGCATGGGGCAGCGTGATCCGCTGGTTGAATATCGCCAAGAATCGCAAAAACTGTTCGAAGCCCTACAAGGCACTTTGCGCGATGAAGTGCTACGGGCAGTTATGCATGTCCGAAAGAGCGACGTTAAATTACAAGACGACGAATACGGCACCGAGCTAACCCGCGCCGCGCAATCGGCGGTTATAAAAGGCGTTAACGAAGTTGCCTCCGGTGAAAAAGAAGTGAACTTTACGGTCAAAAAAGCTTCAACCGAGCAAAAAACGAAAAAGGTCAAAGCTAAAAAACGCAAAGCCGAGCGGCAAAATCGCAAAAAAAGTCGGTAATAGCTAATTTTAAGGGAAGATAAATTGAAGCATACTGTTACAGAAGTAAAGCTTAAGACGGGTGCCAAAGGGTTGCTGATTGATGTGCCCGGCGCCACTGTCATGAGCTTTCAATTCCAGTTCCGGGCGGGCAATCGGTTTACCCGCAGCAAAGATATTTATGAAACCGCTCATATTATGGAGCACATGGCTTTTGGCGCCAATGCACGCTTTAAAGACGAACACGCCTACGAAGCCGAATTCACCAAAAACGGCGCCTATCACAATGCCTACACCAGCGATTACAGCATGGTGTATGTGAGTGATTGCGCCGATTTTGAGTGGGACCGCATTCTTGACTTGCAGCAGTTAGCAATTGCCGAGCCGCGCTTTAGCGAAGACGACTTAAAGTCCGAAACCGGCAATGTTCGCAGCGAGCTAACCGGCTATCTCAATAATCACAATCGGGTGCTTTGGCCGCGCATGCAACAACTGTTGGGTGAAGACGTTTTGACCTATCAGCAGCGCCTAAAAACCATCGCTAATGTTACGCTTGCCGACGTACGCGAACATTATGCCCGCACCCATACCAGCGAAAATCTCCGTTTTGTAATTGCCGGCAAACTGCAAGGCCGCAAAAAGCGCCTGATGGAAATGCTTGAATCATGGCAGCTCCAAGAAGGACAGCGCCTCGATATCCCCGTAGATACGCTCCATGCCGTTGAAAAGCCGCTACTTATTAAGCGTAAAGAATCGCCCAACCTGACCTTTGGCTGGTCGATGAATCTGCCACGTCGCCTTAGTAACAAAGAGGCCGATGCGATGGCCTGCGCCGACCATATTCTTACTGGAACATTGTATTCACGGATTTATGGTAAAGCACGCAAGAAGGGCTTGGTTTATAGTATCTTTTCGGATACATCGGTCTATGAGCACACTAGTTCATGGGATTTTGGGGCGCAGGTTAATCTTGATACCGCCGAGGGCTTGATGGATGTCATAGTTAGCGAAGTAAAGAATTTGCTCGACGGCAAATTGACCGAAGAAGAAATTGCCGCAGCGAAACAATACGCCCTCGGTCGCCATCAAATGGGCGCGCAAACTGTCGGGCAAATTAACGGCTGGTACGCCAACCGCTTTTTCTTTGATGACACCTTCGACAGCTATGATAGTCGCCCGCGGGCCATTAATGCCATCACCAAAGATACTATTGTGCGAGTGGCGCAGGAATTCGTGAATCAGAACTGCTGGCTACTCGGCGGCATTGGCAGCGCAGATGACGCCCTACTTGAACGCCTACACCAAAAGTTAACGCCAATCTTTAAGTAATTTATGAAAATAGCCCTGCTTGGTTACGGTATTGAAGGGAAAAGCGCTCACCGCTACTTAGCGGTTCAGTATCCGCAGGCCGAATTTACAGTCTATGCCGCGCCCATCGAACGGCCAAGCTACTTGCCCGAAACGGTGAATTATATAGGCGGGCGGACAGATTTTTTGGACATTCCCGCCGATCTGGTTATCCGGACGCCGTCGATTGCACCACACCGCATTACGTCTAGCGGCGAAATTACTTCGGTGACTAAGCTCTTCTTTGCCGATTGTCCGGCGCATATTATTGGCGTAACCGGCAGCAAAGGTAAGGGGACGACCGCCAGTTTTATAGCGAGCATCCTGCGGGTAGCTGGCAAAAAAGTCCACTTAGTTGGCAATATTGGCCTCGGTGCGCTCGATGTGTTGCCAACTATTACTGCCGATGACATTGTGGTCTATGAACTAAGCAGTTTTCAGCTGTGGGATATCGAAGCCTCACCTCAAACTGCTGTGGTGCTTACCATTGAAGCCGATCACCTTGACGTGCACCGCGACATGAACGATTACGTCCAGGCTAAGGCGCGTATTGCGCGATTTCAAACCAGCGAAGACCGGGTTATTTTTTACGCCCCTAATACGTATGCTCGGCAAATCGCGGCGCAATCTGCCGCAATAAAATTTGGTTATCCCAGCGCGGACGGGTTTTATATACGTGATGGTTATTTCTACCATAAAGCCCAACAAATCTGCGCCACAACAGCGGTGAGATTGCCTGGCGAACATAACCTTGAAAACGCGCTGGCAGCAATTATTGCCGCCTGGCCATGGGTGGATGAGGGCGAGGTGATCGCCAAAGGCCTCACCAGTTTTCACGGTTTGCCGCACCGCCTGGCGTTTGTGGCCGAAAAACAAGGAGTAAAGTACTACGACGACAGTATTGCCACCACGCCTGGTTCGTCGATTGCCGCGATCCGGGCTTTTGCTGCACCTAAAGTACTTATCCTTGGGGGCGCTACGAAAGGGGCCGATTTTAAGCCTTTAGCCGAAGAGCTACAACGTCACAATATCCGCAAAGTACTGCTGGTCGGAGCGGAAGCCGAAACTATTGCCCGAGCGCTCCAGAACGCCGCCTTTACAGAATATGAACTCATTGGTAACAAAACTATGCCCGAAATTGCTCAAAAAGCCGACCAAGCCGCCCAGCCAGGCGACGTGGTGCTCCTTAGTCCAGCCTGTTCGAGCCTCGACATGTTTCAAAGCTATCAAGATCGCGGCGATCAATTTATTGAGGCGGTAAGGGCGCTCCCCAACTAGTTATGCAGCCTTTATTGAAACGCAGTAAAGAGTTAACGGAAGCCATAGAACGAGCCTATGTGCAATTGGCAATCGACGCTCAGCTGCATGAACAACAGGCTCTCGAGCAAGAACTCAGCGAGCCGAGCGTTTGGAACAACCCCCAACTTGCGCAGGCTAAAAGTAAGCGCCTCGCCGCCAGCAAAGCCATCACTGATCCCTGGATCACCTTAAAAGCACAAGCTTCAGATATCGCTGAACTTATGGCGCTGGGCGATGAATCGATGCTACCAGAATTTGAAGAGCAAATGGCGGCTATGGAAACCGAATTTGCGGCTTTAAAAAAACAACTCCTTTTTAAAGGCCCCTACGACGACCACAATGCAATTGTGCGTATTACCGCTGGAGCCGGTGGTACCGATGCGCAGGATTGGGCGCAGATGCTCGAAAGAATGTATCTGCGGTGGGCCGAAAAAAACAGCATGACCACCAGCATCATCGAGCGTTCAGCTGGCGAAGAAGCCGGGGTGAAAACCAGTGTTATCGAAATTACCGGCCCTTATGCTTATGGTAAGTTGCAAGGGGAACATGGGGTGCATCGGCTGGTACGTTTGAGTCCGTTTAATGCCGATAATCTTCGCCAAACCAGCTTTGCGCTAGTAGAAGTTTTGCCGCAAATCGAGACGCCCGATGAAGTGCAGCTCGACGACAAAAACCTTAAAATCGATGTCTTCCGCGCTGGTGGCCACGGCGGTCAAAGTGTGAACACCACCGATTCCGCCGTTCGGGTGACGCACCTGCCAACTGGTATTACAATTAGTATACAAAACGAGCGTTCACAGCTACAAAATAAAGAAACAGCTCTTAAAATGCTCCGTTCAAAATTAGCACAACTACAAATCGAGCAGCACCAAGAGACGCTCCAAGACCTAAAAGGGCCAAGCAAATCGGCCGAATGGGGAAGCCAGATTAGAAATTACGTACTGCACCCGTACACGCTGGTAAAAGATACGCGTACCGGTTTTGAAGTACGCGACGCCCAAAAAGTACTTGATGGCGGTATTAATGAATTCATCGATAGCTTTCTTGATGCCAAAGCCGAAGCCGCTACAAATAGGTAAGCGGTTTGCGAGTAAAGCGCTGCATGTGCGCTACGCATTACCATGAAATAAAAAATCTCCTTAGGTGTTTAGTCTAAAGAGACAAGAAAAGTGAAGCAATATCTTTTTCACAACGTTACTGTATCTCTCCCACGTAGCGCGAGTATATCGCTACGTGGGAGAGATCATGTCCTTCTTCTAGATCAACACCGGCGTCAGCTTGATGCAATTCGGCAAGTTGTGACTGCCGCAGACCACCTCATAAAGCGCGTCGGCGACCTGCGTCATCAACTGCTCCTGTGCAAGCTTCGGGTGGGAAGCGCGCATCGACGAGCCATTCGTCTTCACTGAAACCTCCAGCTTGACTCCAGGAAGACGACTGCTCAGGTCATCAGGGTTGACGTAAAGGTCGGGCTGCTGGCCGTTTGCATCAGTAACACCCTGCAAAAACACCAGCTCCGTACCTTCCATGTCGTCTTCGATTCGACTGGTGGTGGTCAGCGTGCCCATAAAGCCGACGGCACCAGAATCCAACACAAAACACTGCGTATGCAAATACACGATATCTCCCAATTTGGGCAAGGATGTGTTTTAGTACTATACCATAAATATAGCAAGTATGTCTAGAACAGATACATAAACGGTCTAGTGAAAATGACCTATTTCTTGGTATACTTTTTGTCATGAGCATCTCAAATTATCGAATTGCAATCATCACGCTTATTGTCACTGCCGTGCTGCTTGGGGTAAAATTTGCGTTACACACCTTTCAACTCGAGCCAATTGTTCTTGGCTCGCTGCATAGTAGTGCGATTTCGGGCGTTATTTTTGTCATCGGTTTCTTGCTTTCAGCCACCATTGCCGATTATAAAGAAGCCGAAAGAATACCTGCTGAAGCCGCGTCGACACTGGAAAATATGTACGAAGATGCCCTATCAATTAGCAAAAATTACCCTGATTTTGATTTTCAAACCTACCGCCTGCAGCTAGAAAAAGTAGCAATTTCACTTACCAATGACCTGCGCGATAGCCGCAGCCATGAAGCGCGTAACGAACTGCGCGCACTTGGCCAACTGCACGCGGTAATGGAAAAGGTTGGGGTGCCGGCAAACTTTATCGTTAAGCTAAAGCAACAGCATGGCTCATTGCAGCGCAACTTGTCGCGAGTGAATTATATTCAGCGGATTACTTTTTTACCGTCAGCAAATATTCTTGCTTGGTCGATTGTGATTCTGGCGATTGCGCTACTGCTTTTTACCGAAATTGAGCCATTTTTTGGTGGCTTGTTAATCACCGGTGCTATCACTTTTATTCTGGTATACGTACTACTGCTTATTGGTGTAATAAAAACACCATTTCATAGCGAGGGCCGCACCAAAGACGATGTCAGTCTTTTCTTGCTTGAAAGAACAATTGAACAGTTCAAAAACGAAAACAATAATATATCTAAGAATTAGTTAATTGCTTTATAAGCCTAGGGCTGCTATAAATCTGAGTGTCCTTCAATGATTGGGGCAGCGTGGCACCGATTAGTAAGGAAGTCTGGGAGCGGGCTTGTTATGGCCAGCCGGAGCACTTCGTGCGCTTTATGATTACTTGGAAGTTGCTGATTGAAGCCGAAACGCGACGGCCGCTAACCCGCCGAATGCTGGTTGGGCTAAAGGCTCAAACTGGACACCCAGCGACTATTGCGAAGCTGATCAGGTGATCCACATGCTTACTGAGTGCAAATGGCGACTTGCGGAAGAAGTGAGCCAAGCCTGGTACCAACGGTGATATTGCCTAAAAAACTGTATAATGGATACGGCGTCTTTCGAAGGAGTGAAGCATGAAGAAGCTGATCTTGGTAGTTGGTGACGTGTCAGTTGGCGCACGGGAGCGTGTGAGGACTCGTGTGCAACAAACTGGTTCTAGCGTTCTCGTATTTCCCCTGACAGAAGACGAATGGCAGCTGGTGAATCTTACTGTTGGCGAACGAATTCCATTCTCGAGTCTTCCTGCCGATAGCGATACTTATAAGTTAGCACCCAATTCTAAACTAGCGGTTCCGGTGAGTGAGCTGCTGGGAGAGGATAACCCGGCAGAAAAGACCATTGCCTGGATGGCGGAGTATTTTAAAAGCATCGGTTATATCGTCGCAGTTATGGCCGCAAAGAAGGTATACGATGAGCCTGTAACCCAACGCTGGCTCCAGCATCTCAAGCCAAAAGAGACGCTCGATGCAGCAGGTAACCCTAGGGGTTAGAATAACGTCTGCACTGCAATGGCGTAGTGCAGACGACAAAACAGGACTATATTAAGATAAGCTGTCCTAGCTTAAGGGGGCAAGGACTAGCGTAATCTGTTATTGCAATACCAGAATTAGATGTTATGATTAAATAGTATCTGAGATCACGGAGGCCAAGGTGACAGGCGCAATCATCATCTACAGTGGTATAGCCGTCGCGCTGATTTTCATAATGATCTTCGGCATTACGATTGTTCGCGATAAGGCAAAGACATCGGGAAGACGTCTTGCTGGCATTGCGGGGGTGTTACTTGCGGGCTTTCTCTTCGCGGCGATCTGTGTCGTCAATTGGCCGTCGACTGTCGCGCACATGGAGCAGGCAGCAGCTACGCATTCGCTCAAGGAGCGTGCCGAGGGTGAAGTGCAGCAAATGCTCAATGCTCGAGGCGTCGACTACTTGTCGGTGAGCGTGAACGATGCTGCGGATCGCGCTGAGGTGAAAGTTCGAGGCGCAAACGCTAACAATGGTAGCGGTTGGCATGAAATTACCGCTATCAAACAGAACGGCACGTGGATTCTCGGCTGTCCGTATGGTGAGCGTACCACACCGCTCGAGGGTCAGCTTCTGGAGCAGTACAACCAGCAGGGGAAGTGTCCGGTGATCTAACTACCCCCGCCAGTGCAGTGCGCTGGCGGGTTAATTTATGGGCGTAATTTCCACATCAAACCAGCAGCGCTATTATGCTTGTGCTACAATGAAACTACATGATTCTGTTAGATCGGGTTACAAAAATCTACGGGAAGGATACCAAACCGGCCATAAACCGGGTGAGTCTTCATATAGAACCCAAAGAATTCGTCATTTTAGTTGGTACCAGCGGGGCAGGGAAGTCAACTTTATTGAAATTATTGACCCGCGAAGAAAAGCCCACCAGCGGTAAAATTGTCGTTGGCGGCATCGATTACGACACCCTCAAAGATCGCCAAATCCCGCTGTTGCGGCGCAAAATTGGGGTGGTGTTTCAAGATTTTAAGCTTTTACCCCAGCGCACTGTGTTTGAAAATGTGGCCTTTGCGCTTGAAATCGCGGGTATGACCAATCGCGAGATCAAGAATACCGTCCCAAAAGTTATTGACCTTGTGGGGCTGACCGGCAAGGAGAAAAAGTTTCCTCACGAACTTTCGGGCGGTGAACGGCAGCGGGTGGCAATTGCCCGGGCAGTGGTACGGCAGCCTAAAATCCTGATTGCCGACGAGCCCACCGGTAACCTTGACCCACGTCACAGTTGGGATATTGTGCGGCTGCTCGAGAAAATTAACCGTTATGGCACGACCGTACTGCTTACTACGCACAACGTTGAAATTGTAAATAAATTAAAACGCCGAGTGATTACTATTGATCATGGTAAAGTCACCTCTGATCAAGTGCAGGGGAGCTACCGACAATGAACCGTTCACACGATGCCCGGGCCACACTTCGGCAAAACAAACAGCTGCGTCGCCGTTGGCTAACGTTTGTGCGCATGTGCCGCTATGGGGTTAATAACTTCTCGAGGAACGCTTGGCTAACCGTTGCCGCAACCGCCGTCATGACGATTACGCTGCTGATTGTATTTTCAACCTTCGTTGCCCGTAACGTACTTATTAGCACGGTGGATGACCTTCGTAATAAAGTCGATGTGTCAATTTACCTTAAAAATACCATTACCCCTGGCGACGTGGCGATTTTAACCAACAAATTAAAAGCCTCACCGAATGTTAACGGCGTACGCTACGTAAGCGCCGAAGAAGCCAAACAAATTTATGCCGAGCAAAATAGCACCGACCCAGAGCAACTACAAGTGATCGCCGAACTGCCAAACAACCCATTTCCGGCGAGTTTACGGGTTAGCGTAAAAGACTTAAACAATATGAAGGCGATTGAAGAAATCGTCACCAACGACACTGATTTCAAGAACTTTTTAGAGCCAACCCGCAAGCCGTCTTTTGCCGGCGAGCGCAAAGAAGCCATCGAAAATATAGGCCAGGGGATAGAATTTGCGCAGCGCGCCGGGGTTATTGCTAGTGTCATATTTATGATTATTTCTATTTTAATTATTTTTAACACTATCCGCATGGCAATTTTCAACCGCAAAGAAGAAATACAGATGATGAAGCTGATTGGGGCGGATCGCAATTTTATCCGCGGGCCTTTTCTGGTCGAAGCGATGATGTATGGCTTTTTCGCGGCGGTAATCGCTACCTTTATTGGTTGGCTGGCGCTTCGTGCGCTACAAGGACCATTATCAAATTACGGCATTATCATTCAGCCTACCCTTGAATTTGTCACTATCATGAGCCCAGTTATTTTGGCTGGTATGATCGTAGTTGGCGCTATAATAGGCATAATATCCTCGCTGTTTGCGGTGCACCGCTACCTAAAAGTTTAGCTCCTAAAAAACTACCATAAGCAGGTTGACCTGGCTAAATATATGCGTTAGCATTAAAAGAGATTCTATGAAAATGTCTACCACCACACCATTTAAAAAGTTCGTCTCTCGTGCCCGATACTACGCGCTGGCCCTGCTAATGGCAGTGTCGCTGCCGGCTTCTTTTGGTGCTTTGCCTGTTTCGGCCAATGCTGCCGATCGTATTCGCGATCAAATTGAGGCAGCCGAGCGGGAAGTAAAGCAATTTGAAGCCCAAATCGAACGTTTACAGGGGCAGGCCAATACACTACAGAATGCCCTGGCTAAATTAGCCGCCGAAAAAGCAGCCATACAGGCAAAAGTAGACGCCAATGAGGCAAAACGCAGCGGTTTAATTACTGAAATTGCCGAAACAGAAGCAAATATTAAGCGCAATCAGGCAGTGCTGGGTGAAACCGTGGCTAGCTTGTATCTTGATGATGGGTTAAGTCCGCTAGAAATGCTGGCTAGTAGTAAAAGCATCGGTGACTACATCGATAAACAGGAATACCGCACGGCGATTCGCGAACAGCTGCAAGTGTCAATCAATGAAATCAAAGAATTACGCCGTAAGCTGAACGAACAAAAAGTAGCGGTTGAGAAAATCTTAGCTGAACAAAAGGGTCAAAGAGATCAAATCGCGGCTAAAGAAGCCGAACGCCAGCGATTGCTTCGTGAAACCCGTGGTCAAGAAGCGAATTACAGCCGCATGGCGGGCGAACGTCGCCGCGAAATCAATCAAATGG
Source organism: Verrucomicrobiia bacterium (assembly GCA_035629335.1). Classification (NCBI taxonomy): domain Bacteria; kingdom Pseudomonadati; phylum Verrucomicrobiota; class Verrucomicrobiia; species Verrucomicrobiia bacterium. Next base: position 853,420 of record DASPIB010000001.1, on the reverse strand, counting down.
CTCAAGAGCTGAACGCCCTCTATGCTCAAGCCGCTGCTCGGTGGCGCGGCGGATACATTACTGTTGGCGGCGGCGGTGGGTACAAATATGCCGGCCAGGGGCTAACCATAGGTAATTGCCCTGGCGATTGTGTTGACGAGTTCCGTCTTTATCGTGGCCAGTGTACCAGCTACGTCGCTTGGCGCCTTGCTAGCGAAGGCTATAAAGTATATACCTTCGACGGTCGTGGGGATGCCACCCAATGGCCTGACACAGCTACATCTTACTGGGCTTCATTGTACGGCGAGGTAAACGCAGCCAAGGTACGAAACTACCCGCGCGCTGGGTTTGCGGCGGTCGATCAAAACATTGCCCCGCCATACGGCCACGTTATGTATGTGGAAGCCGTAAATGGTGATGGTACGATCACGATTGCAGAATACAATTATCAAAGCCCGGACACCTTTTCAAAAAGAAAAATTAGCCCTGCTGGCTTAGTCTTTCTTGAATTCGCCCGTCAATAACTAAGGTACTTTAATGACAAACACTTCTTCTGAAAAACACTCTAGTCAAAAGCGCGGTATTTCTTATGGGCTTCTTGCGGTAATCGTAGCCCTAACCTTAATTATAGGGTTTATTGCTGGGACTCGCAGCCACCAGCTTGCCTCAATATTCCCATTTTTGAAACAACAATCGCTCGATCTTTCTTCGATTCAAGAAACCTACAATCAGCTGCAGCGTAACTACGATGGCAAGCTCGATGTGCAAAAGCTGTTGGATGGCGCTAATCGTGGCCTGGCCGAAGCAGCTGGCGACCCATACACCACCTTTTTAACCGCCGATGAAGCAGCCGAGTTCACCCAAGAACTCGAAGGTACTTTTAGCGGCGTTGGTGCTGAGCTTGGTCGCCGAGACGACAAGCTTACTATCATTTCCACTCTCGATAACAGTCCTGCCCGGCGCGCTGGCTTACGAGCTAACGACGTGATTGTGCGCATTAATGACGAACCGGCAACCGGCTTTTCGGTAGATAAAGCAGTCGGCAAAATCAGGGGGGAAAAGGGGACAACGGTAAAAATTACCATTTTACGCGAAGGCGAACAAGAAGTAAAAGATTTCACCATTACCCGCGACGTTATCACCGATCCAAGTGTCAAATCTGAAATTAAAGACGGTATTGGTATTATGCGTATTTCGCGCTTTGGCGACCAAGACACGGTAATTCTGGCGCGATCAATTGCCCAAGAATTTAAAGACCGCGGCGTTAAGGGAGTGGTGGTTGACGTCCGTGGTAACGGTGGCGGCTACGTAGATACCGCTCAGGGTATTGCCAGTTTGTGGCTTGATAGCCAGCCAGTAGTGATTGAAAAAGGTAAAAATGTGCCCGAACAAACCATTACTTCAGGCGCTAACCCTATACTTAAGGGTATACCGACGGTAGTTTTGATTGACGGTGGCAGTGCCAGTGCCAGTGAGATTTTGGCCGGCGCTTTGAAAGATCACCGCGCCGCAAAGCTGGCAGGTACGGTAAGCTTTGGCAAGGGCAGTGTACAGAAGATTATCGCTATGCCCCACGGCGGCCAGTTAAAAGTAACGGTCGCTAAATGGTTCACGCCTCTCGGTAAAAATATCGATAAAGAAGGTATAGCGCCAGATTTTGAGGTCAAGCTGAGCGAAGAAGACATCAATAAGGGCCGTGACCCGCAGCGTGACTGGGCCATCCGAGAGCTAAAACGATAAGGAGCAGTTGTACAGAAAGTCGATTTCTAGTACGATTAAAGCAGTATGGAATCCAAAAAGAAAATTCTCCTTGTTGAAGACGATACCGCACTTGCCAGCGTCTATAAATCGCGGCTTGAGCTCGAAGGCTTTGCCGTCAGTGTGGTGCATAACGGCGAAGATGCCCTGTCGACGGCTGTTGCCTTTCACCCGGATCTTGTGGTGCTCGACGCCATGATGCCTAAAATCGGCGGTTTTGATGTTTTGGACATTCTTCGTAATACCCCAGAAACCGCTAACATCAAGATCATTATGCTTACCGCCTTAAGTCAACCAAAAGATAAAGAACGCGCCGAAGCGCTTGGGGTTGATGATTACCTCGTGAAATCGCAGGTTGTGATTGGCGATGTAGTAGCACGTATAAAGCATCATCTCGGGCTAAACTAAGCTACCTCAGTGAAAGATACCAATTAATTGGTAAGGGTAGGGTGGTCGTGCACTTATAAGAGCTTCTCATAAGCATGCGCAACTATTAAGAGCAGAACCTCCCTGTTATAACAGGCAGCTGTATGTTAATTACTCTGAGCTTTGCTGAAGCTGCTTATGGCTAATTGACTTTTATTATGTTTTGTGATAGAATCTAAAGTAAGTAATAGAAGAACCAGCATGAATACACTCTCCTCAGTACCCGAACATAGCCCACTCGTCGATAACGATGGTGTGATTGGGAGTGCTGAAGTTACTCTTAATGATCGTTTCAGTGATACTGAGGTTGACCGACAATTTGAAGGAATTGTTCAAACACTAAAAGCGCCAGAAGCTGAGTTGCCAGAAACGAAAGAGAATATCCCACCTGCTGAAGCGTCTACCGGCGCTATCGAAGAGGTCAAATTCTCCGAATTAAGTCTTCGCTCGAAGCTTGGCCGGGTGGCGATGCGCGCGCTCCAGGGCGTCCACCGCGCTGTAAGTGGCAGCTCGACTGCTATCGATAGCCCTCTGGAGCTTACCAAGCCTGCACGTGGTGAAGACATTGCTTTACCACGCCACCGAACGCGCCCAGCGTCAGCCGAAGCGGCCAAAGCGGGAGTGATTGAGAAAGACCAGCCATTATTCCGCCAGCGTGCTAAACGCTTCGGACGAGCAGTGGTTGGCAAAGTGCTTGATAACAGAATTATCAATGGCGTTTTTGCACTTCCCTCGATGGAAAGCGCTTACCGGAATCCTGAACGCAAAAAATTTGAAGAATAATATTGGTACAAAAAAGAAAAGCGCCTTCTTTAAACGGAGGCGCCTTTCTAATTGTAAGAATGTTTGTTTATTTTACAATAACTTGAGTACGAGTAGCAGTTTTGCCGGTGAATCGGCGAACTTTTACTTTTTGGAAGCTCACCACGCCATCTTTAGCAGCATGGATAGTGAAGTTACGGCTCATGTAAGTTCCAGGGCCGGCAACCTTGGTGGCGCCGACTTGGCGAACTAATACTTCGCCGTTATTAACGACTTGGCCGCCGAAACGCTTAACGCCTAATCGTTGGCCGGGTGAGTTGCGGACGTTTTTGGCGCTACCGCCGGCTTTCACGTGTGACATATTACTTTAATTACTCCTTAATCAGTACTAATAATTCACGCCCAACAATCTGTCCCTCACGGTGGTAGATCATTTCCTCGCGGGATGCGTGTATAAAATCTATTCGATTATAGCCAATATTCTTGAGGTCGTCAAGTGTCGAAATATGCTCGATGCCTTTTTTGGTGTGCCAAGCAGGTACGGCGATACAGAGGCGAGTGCCCGCGGCGATTTGTGGGGTAAGATTTTCTAAAAACTTTTTTGTAATAGTGTGGCACTCGTGTTTAATTGCTGCCAATGTTTCGGCTGACGGCTCGCTACTAAGGGGCTTTCCGAGATACGTTTCACAGACCACGGCGTCAACTGGTGGCTTCCAGGTGGCAGTGGTAGCATCGGCCTGTTCAGCGGTGTAATGAAAAGAAATACGATGTGTTCGCTGGAGCCAGTCGAGATTTTCCTGGGTATAGCGAACCATTTTATCACTGATATCAGTGCCGTAAACTTCATAGCCAAGTAAAGCGGCTTCTTGCAGTACAACACCGGTACCACAGAAGGGGTCGAGAAGGCGAGAGGGCGCCTTTTTCTGGGCGCCTACGAGGTTAATCATGGTCTGAGCGAGTTTTGGTGGCAGCATACCAACATAAGCGTCGCGCTTTGGGCGGCTGCGGTCACGAAAAGTGTAAGCCTCGATATCTTGCACGTGCTTGGTGAGGGCCAAGAGCGTTTGGCCAGCGCTGGTGGCACTCACGATCAACTCATGCTTATTGGCGGCTGTTCCGAGCTTGTTATGGAGCACTTGTGCAGTGTTGAGGGCGCTCTCAGTATTAGGGATGAGTCGCACTGAACTGCCGGTCTTCTTAAGGCGCTGTTTAATAATCAGGCCGGTTTTCTGCACATCGCGCGGCGAAATTGTAAAGTTATAGGCACTAATGCCCAAAGTCAACTTGCCTTCCAGCCGTAGGGCTTGGAAGTGGCGCACGGCTCGTTTACCAGCTGTTTCCCATGAAGTAGTGGGGACGCTATCAATTATCTCACCAATCTTCATCACGCCACCTAAGGGCCGCTGAAGCACCTCGGCAACGGGTATATCGAGCACCGCGACGTTTGGCGCTACCGGTGTTATTTTGGCGCTGCCGAATACACTTTCAAGTTCCGCCAAGGCGAGCCCGGGCTGCCGTCCTAAAATACAAATTGTCATGTTGCTACTTATTATACCTAAGTTTGGTGCCTGGTGGGCTATAATGTAGGGGTATGAAGTTCAAAACTTGGGTTAGCATTATTACACTTGTGCTCTTAATTGGGGTGATTTACTTCGCTCGGGATGAGCTTATTCAGGCATGGCAATTGCTTGGGCAGGTAAATCTTGGCATTTTATTTTGGATGATTCCGGTGCAAATATTTAGTTATTATGCCACTGGGGCGATTATTTTTTCGTATTTGCGAGCAAAAGGCAACGTTAAGCACTTAACGCACTGGCAGATGACCCGTATCGCGCTCGAATTAAATTTTGTTAACCATATTTTGCCGAGTGGCGGCGCAGTAGGATTTTCTTATCTTGGCTGGTTGCTGAGTAAACACGGCGTAAAGCCTGGCCGGGCCACCATGGCGCAAATTGTGCGCTTTGCTTTTACGTTTATATCATTTGTGATGCTTCTGATAATTGCGGTGATAGTGGTAGCCTTTGATGGCGCCATGAATGCGCTGGTGTGGCTGTTAAGCGCTGGGTTGGTGTTATCGGCAGCGTTTGCTAGTATCGCCACGCTGTACATCATAAAAAGCGAACGGCGTTTAAAGAAATTCGCCCACTGGGTGGCGGGAATTGGTAATAAAGTTGTTCGTATTGTGAGTCGCAAAAAGCGCAAAGAAATTATTGCTTATGAAACGATTGAACGATTCTTAGAAGAGCTACACCAAGACTACCTAGAGCTGCGAAAGGAAAAGAAGATTCTTATCGTGCCGTATATCTGGGCGACAATTGCCAATATTGCCGATGTAGCGCTGCTATGTATTGCCTTCTTGTCGCTCGGCGTGTGGGCTAATCCGGCCATGATCCTGATTGCCTTTGGTATTTCTTCGATTGTCAGCGCCTTAACGGTTACACCAGGCGGCGCAGGGGTTTACGAGGCGATTATGATCGCTTTCTTGGCTTCAGCCGGCGTAAACCCCGAGGTGGCTATTCTTGGCACACTGCTAGCTCGAGTGCTGCTTATTATGGGGACGATCGTCTTTGGGTACATTTTTTATCAGTTAACGATTTTGAAGTATGGAAAACGTCCAGCTTAGCGTTACCGATTGCATCGCCCTTATAAACCAAACGCTTGATTATGCGTACCCAGCGGTGACAGTCGTGGGTGAGGTGTCGTCTTTTAAAGTGAATCAGGGCAAATATGTGTTTTTCGACCTTAAAGATGACCAATCGACCATGCCATGTTTTATGACCGTTTGGCAATTACGACAACCACTTGAAGACGGCATGAAGGTGATGGTGGTCGCACAGCCCAAAATTACCGCCTGGGGTAAATTCAGCATGACCGTACGAGAAGTGCGGCCGGTGGGTGAAGGAAGCTTAAAACGCGCTTTTGAGCTGCTAGTGAAGAAGCTGCAAGCCGAAGGGCTGTTTGACGAAGCTCGCAAACGATCTTTGCCAATGTTTCCGGAGCACATCGGGGTGATCTCTTCAACTCAAGCTGCCGGCTATGCTGATTTTATTAAAATTTTAAACGATCGCTGGGGTGGCATGCGGATTGATGTAGCCCACGTGCAGGTGCAAGGGATGGCCGCGCCAGGCCAGATTATGCGGGCATTAGAACACTTTAACGAAATGGCTGAGCCACCAGAGGTAGTGGTGCTACTACGAGGTGGTGGCAGCGCCGACGATTTAGCCGCCTTCAACGATGAACCGCTGGCTCGGGCAATTGCTGCCAGCCGGGTAGTTACACTCGTGGGAGTCGGACACGAAGTGGACACTTCGCTCGCCGACATGGTGTGCGATGTGCGCGCCGCCACACCGAGCAACGCCGCACAATTATTGGTGCCTGACCGTAGCGAACTACTGCGTCAACAGCAGCTAATGATGTCGCGCACGGCAAAAGTGATTTGTAACCGTTACGATGAGCTAAGCCAGGTTTCTCGCCATGCTGTTGGGCATATGCTTCGGCACCTTGAAGCCAAACTTGGGCAACTAGTTGAAACGCACAAAAACATGCAGCAAACCCTGGGCCAAATTAATCCGCGAACAGTACTGAACCGTGGATATAGCCTGGTGCGCACCGAGGCGGGCATAGTGGTAAGAGGCAATGCCGAAGAGGTTAAGCCAGGCCAAAAGCTGACCGTTGAATTAGAAAAAGCTATAATAACTGCAGGAGTTATTGATGTCAGCCAAAAATAAATCGTCACTTAAACAGCAAATCGCCGAACTTCAGGAGTTACTGGAGTGGTTCGATCAACCAGATATTGACCTTGAAGAGGCACTAGAAAAATTTAAAGTTGCCGATATTTTAGCGCGCCAAATTGAAACTCGGGTTGGCAGCCTAAAAAATGAAATTACCGTTTTAAAAGAGCGTTTTGACCAGGACCAAGCGGCATAATGCCTGAAGCCATTTTGTGGATTGGCGGGGCTATAGTTGCTTGTTTTTTATTGGTAGTGTTTTGGGGCGCGCCGTATGTGCCCACCCGAAAACGTCAGCTAAACCAAGCCTTCGATGAACTATACCAGCTAAAGCCCACCGATGTGGTCATAGATGTCGGCGCGGGCGACGGGGTTGTGCTACGGGCAGCGGCCGAGCGGGGAGCGAAAGCAGTCGGCTACGAACTTAACCCGCTGCTGGTATTGGTGGCGAAATGGCTCGGAAGAAAGTATGGTTCGCGAATGGTAGTGCGCTGGAAAGACTTTTGGCGTCAGACACTGCCACCAGAGACAACCGTAGTCTACGCCTTTTTGGAGGGGAGAGATATTGCCAAGATGGAGCGTTTCTTGTTGGAGCAGGCCAAAGCCAGAAAACAGCCACTGTACTTTATAAGTTATGGCTTTGAGCTACCGGACATACCACCACAGAAGAAGGTTGGGGCAATGGTACTTTATGAGTTTGCAACCGAACGCAAGAATAGAGGCTGACACCTCGCCATTATAGACACTCTTCGCTCGCAAGCAGCTCGCTGCGTTGCAGTGGAAAACACTGACGTCTATGATGGCGAGGTGTCAGCCTCTATTCTCCATAGACAAATCGCTCTAAAGCCATAAGCTTTACAAAACCCCAGCCGCCTCTTATAGTAAGAGCATGCAAAACAAAGACTTTTTACAACAAGGAAGCCTGAACGGCCTGCTTGTTATGACGATTGTGCTCGGCGTGCTTGCGGCGGGCTTTGGCGCAGTGATGGTGTGGGCGCTGGTGAATTATAACGATCAGAAAAATAATGTCGATTCTAAAGTGGCAATTGCCGTAGCAGAAGCCAAGCGGGAACAAGCGCTTGAAGATGAAGACAAATTTGCCGAAAGGGAGAAAGAACCATATCGGCGCTTTATTGGGCCCGATGACCTCGGACGAGTAGAGTTTGATTACCCGAAGACCTGGAGTGTTTACATTGGGAAAAATGGCGAAAACGGCCGCTATGAAGCTTATTTAAATCCAAACACGGTGCCGATGGTACGGCCCAGCCAACAGTTTGCCCTGCGCGTAATTGTGGAAGATCGCAGCTACGAGTCAATCTTAAAAACGCACGAAACAGCGGTCAAGCGCGGTGAACTGCGCAGTTCAGCCATTACTGCCAGCGGTTTCACCGGAACGCGACTGGATGGCAAATTCTCGAACGACATTGAAGGATCGATGGTGGTGTTTAAGGTGCGGGATAAAACTTTGATGCTTGCTACCGATGCGACCATCTTCAAAAACGACTTCGACAAGATTATTTTAAAGACACTTAGTTTTAACCCGTAGAAAAAACGGTTCGCTTACGCTACACTTAAAAGAGAGATGAGCGCAAAAGATGGTACTGGCGAGATGATGGGGCAAGAGTTTTCGCTGCCCGCGATTACGGCGGCGGCTCATGAATTAAAGGCGCCACTGGCGTTGATTCGGCAATTATCGCTGGTTCTTCAGGAGGGTGGCACAACACCTACCGAACAACAGGAACTGCTCAATCGGATTACTCTCACAAGCGAACGTTCTTTGCGGCTGGTTGGGCTTTTAACCAAGCATGCTCGCCTTGAAGATGCTTTGTTTCAATTAGAGCCAGTGAACGTGGCACACGTTTGCCAGCAAGTGAGCCATGAGCTGCTACCGCTAGCAAAAGCTGGTAATAGGCACATTGCACTGCACCTAAAAGGTAAGCAGCCGCCAATTGCTGTGGCAAATAGCGAGTTGCTGCGGGCAGTTATTTTAGGCTTGTGTGATAACTCGCTTGCCTATGCCCAAACGCGTGCACCACTTGAATTAAAGGTGCACAAAAGCCACGAGAGCATTCGGATTGCTGTGCGTGATCATGGCACAGGCATGCCGGCAGATGTTTTTAAAAAGCTAGCCAGTCGGCTAGGTAAGTCGGCGCAGCCAGTAGCGGGCCGGCCGCAAAGCAGCGGGCTAGGTTTGTATGTGGCCAGCAAGTTTGCTGCTGCAATGCGTGGTAGTCTTGGTGTTCAGCGGCATCAGCGCGGTGGCGTGACCTTTTATGTTGATATGCCGGCCTCAAAACAGCTGAGTCTTTTAGCCTATGAGTAAAAAACGTGTTCTAATTGTTGAAGACGACATATGGCAAGGTGACTTGTATCTTTTTTTATTGAAGCATGATTATACTGCTTTACGCGTGACGTCAGCGGAAGCCGCGATGGAAGCTATAGATAGCTTTCAGCCAGATAGCATACTGCTTGATGTACTGCTTGATGGTGCCAATGGCATCACCTTATTACATGAGTTGCAGTCGCATGACGATACGGCGAGGATACCAGTAATACTGTGTACCAGTCTCGAACACATGCACAAAAATAGTCAGATACTCGCCCATTATGGTGTAAAGCAGGTGCTCGATAAGGCTACCATAACGCCCCAAAAAATACGGGCAGCAGTGAACGGAGTAGTAATATGAAGCCGATCCGAACCGAAGCAATTGTGTTAAGGCGTACAAATTACGGCGAAGCTGACCGAATAATTCAGTTACTCACCCCACAGCACGGAAAAATAGCCGCCATGGCAAAAGGTGTCCGGCGTGAAAAAAGTAAACTTGCCGGCGGGATCGAACTACTGGCAATCACGGAAGTAAATGTACAACCGACAACAAAAAGCGATGTTAGCATTTTAACAGGGGCGAGATTGCATACATTTTTTGTTCATATACTAAAAGACTATGATCGGATGCAGCTGGCCTACGATATCTTAAAAAGAATTAGCAGTGCTGTAGAGCTAGTGCCAGAGCCTGAGTGGTACTTCTTAACAAAAGAAGCGCTGAGTGCTTTAAATGACGAAAAAATCCCCAAAGATTTAGTAGAGTTGTGGTACCGTTTGCAGTATACGCACTTGCTCGGCCACGGGCTTAATCTTCGGACCGATAGTGCTGGTGGAGCGCTACAGTTGGCTGAACAGTATATATATGATGCGACGGAAATGGGGCTTAAGTCGCAAACTAATGGTTCAGTGACGAGTGAGCACATTAAACTACTGCGATTACTCCAAGATAACTCACCCAAAGCGGTATCGCAGGTGGGAGGCATCGAGAGTTTGATTTCGGAATGTTTATGGGTACTGCGCCAACACGACCAATAGCATGAAGATGCCCCGTCTTGGTGACGGGGCGGGCGGCTACACCTTCAGTGAATCGATGAAATCTTTTTGTGAGCCGTAAAAGTCCCTAAAGAAATAGAGGATCACTAGACGGACAAGATTTCGTTGCTGACGCGAGCTGGCATAGCCCACGGCTAGCCACAGTGATGCATCACCGCCGGACATATCTTTCAACCGACACAAACAAATACCTTCGATTAGCTTGCGCCAAAAGTGGGGCAGGCACCGAGTCCAAAAAGCCGCGGCTTCGAAATTTCCGCTGTTGTAAGCGGCCATAACCCGGGACATGGCTTCTTCGAAAGAATGGCTCACAAGATTATCCCAACAGTCGATGACAACTATATTCTATAAGAATAACCACATATGGTAAACCCTCGCCGAAGCGAGGGTAGGCGGGCGATTAGCGGAAGTTCTTGAGCCGCTTGAACTTGTCGACGGTATGCTGAGCCAACTTGGCCTTGCCCGACAGCTGTCGTGCCGCTGGCAGTAGCCGCCGGTGGAGGCGCGCTCCGCCGAAGCAAAGCAGCAAAACTTCCAAGCAGCGTTCGACGTGCTTCGCCCTGATGCTCTGGTAAAAGGTCTTTGGCGTCATCGCTAGGCGGCGCACCAGCGACTCCGCCTTCATCAGTCTAATGCGCGCGTTGAGCTCATACGGCTGGTGGCCGTCAAGCCCTTGCACGGCGGATCGCAGCAGGTTAAGCCCAGCCAGGCGGTCACCCTGTTCATAGCGCAACAGCCCCAAGAAGCTATTGGTGGCCTCGCGCTCCAACCAAATGGTTTCTTCAGGCCTTTCGCTGGCCGTCTCAGCCTTCTTAAGAAGCTCAAGTGACTGCTTGAAGAATCGGTGCGCTTCTTCGAACGCACCACCATCCATCTTCAACTGTCCGTGGTCACGATCGATACGCGCTGCATCGAAATTGCTGCTGGCTCGACTACGGGCAGTAGCAAACGCCTCCTCAGCTTCGTGGAAACGCACCGGCCCCATCAGGCGCAAAGTGATTGCCTTCAAGTGGTGTGCTTCGAAACGCTCAGGGCACCGCTTAATGGCACCTTCAAGCATTTCCAGGCCCGTGGTACGCTTTCCCTGATTCAAGAGGCAGATTGCCCTTTGGACATCGACGTCGTAGGTAGACATGTCACTCCTCGTCTCGTCTAGATCACCGGAATTTTATCGTACACAACTTAGCGACATTATTCAATACGATACGTCGAGCCATTAATTTTAGGCGTCTCTCTGTTATAATAACTGCAATATGTCACAAAAAACTACTGCACTTGAAGATATCGTCAGCTTAGCTAAGCGCCGCGGGTTCATTTACCAGGGTTCTGAGATTTATGGTGGTCTGGCCGGAACCTGGGATTATGGTCCGCTTGGCGTTGCCTTGAAGCGCAACATTAGCAATCTCTGGTGGAAGTTATTTGTCGAAGATCGTGAAGATATGTACGGGCTTGACGCCGCCATTTTGATGAATCAGAAAGTTTGGCAGGCGAGTGGTCACACCGGAGCGGGCTTCGCTGATCCTTTGGTAGAAGATGTGAAAACTAAAAAACGATACCGTGCCGATCACTTACTCGAAGAAAACGGCGTAGAAAACCCAGAAGCGTTATCGTATGACGAAATGAACCGCGTGATTCGTGAAAAGGGTATAAAAAGCCCCGACGGTAACGATTTAAGTGACGTCCGCGTGTTCAACTTGATGTTTGAAACGAACGTTGGGCCGATTCACGATGAAAAGTCGAAAGCCTACTTACGCCCCGAAAACGCCCAAGCGATGTTTGTTAATTATCGCAATATTGTTGATACTTTTTACCCAGATTTACCGTTTGGCGTAGCCCAGATTGGCCGCGCATTCCGTAACGAAATTAGCCCGCGCGAATTTATTTTTCGTGTGCGCGAATTCGACCTCATGGAATTTGAATACTTCATCCACCCAAACACTTGGGAAGAGCAGTTTGAATATTGGCGAACAAAATTTCACGAATGGATTCAGGCATTAGGTTTGCCGCTCGATAAACTTTATGAGCTCGAAGTGCCAGTCGAAGACCGAGCGCATTATAGTAAGCGAACAATCGATTTTGAATATGCCTTTCCGTTTGGCGTAAAAGAGATCGGCGCTGTGGCTTACCGGACCGATTATGATCTTTCAAACCACATGAAACATAGCGGGGTTAATATGCAGTATTTGGTGAAAGGTACCAATGAAAAGCTAATTCCGCACGTGATTGAACCAACCTTTGGGCTCGACCGCACGCTGCTCGCAGTGCTCAGTGAAGCCTACGCCGAAGACGAAGTCAACGGCGAAAAACGCGTACTACTGAAATTGCCCGAACACTTAGCGCCGGTGCGCTTTGCGGTGTCGCCACTGCTCAAAAACAAGCCTGAATTAGTGGAAAAAGCCCGCGAAGTGTTTACGGCACTAAAGAAAAAATACGGCGCCGTTATGTGGGACGACAATGGTAATATTGGCAAGCGCTATCGCCGTCAGGATGAAATCGGCACGCCATATTGTGTTGTGATTGACTTTCAGACGCTTGAAGACGGCACCGTTACCGTGCGTGATCGCGATACGACCGAACAGACACGCCACCCAGTTACTGAGATTTAGGTTGATTAAAAGTGGCCTGCCCTTACTTTTGGGCAGGCCGACGCATTGCTAGCGGCTTCTCACAAGACTTTCCTCATAAGTTCGGTTGCGGCTATCACAGCAAGCTCCGATAGCTCGCCATAGCTAGTACGCATACCTGGGATACGAGACTGAGTGATCCATACAGACATCAATCCCTTGTTGGGATAGATTCCCACGCTCTGAATTTCGCCCCGTGGTGAGATGAGCCGATCAGTAGCCTCGATGAGTTTATCCTGTTGTGGATATTGATCGATCAATTTCTGGAGTTTCTCCTTCGAGCCGGACATCGAAACAAGTACGCCAGCGGCAAGCACCTTCTTACCGTCCGGAGAGAGCAGATCATGGTTATGGGCATGTTCAAACTTCAACGCTTATCCTATTTAAGGTAGTTGGTAGCGATCAGGGTAGTGGCATAAACACACAATGCTTCTCCGCGGTCGTGTGCCTGCTCAGACGATTCAGCCGCCCCCGGGTGAAGCTCAACCACGAATTGATTATTTGATCGAACAGTGCATCGGATTGAATGAGGAGTATCACCCAGAAGGGCTGCCATTTGCTCCGACACCGAACTACCCAGGGGTGGCAAATTGAGTAGAACGTACCATTTCTCGCCATCAGCCCAAACTCTTGCAACAGTACAGAGCTGCATGCCGGTTCCTGTCTTGTGCGTTTGACTGCCAAGTTTGAAGTATACTATTTCTCCAGAGGAATCACAATAAGATGTTGCTCAAAGCACGCAATAACCCAACGCTAAACCTTGTATAATAGACACATATGATAACCTACTACACCGACGGCAGCTGTAGCCCTAACCCCGGTCCGGGTGGTTTTGCAGTGATCAAAAATATGCAGCCGATACTCCTGGGCGCTGAAAAAGTATCTACCAATATTCGCATGGAAGGCAAGGCAATCATTGCCGCTCTCAAGGATGCTGATGGCGCAGAATGCCAAATTTACACCGATAGTGAATTTTGGGTGAACGTGATTACCAAATGGTCCATAACCTGGGAAAAAAATGGCTGGAAGAAAAAAGGCGGCGACATTAAAAACCTTGAAATCGTCCAGGAAGTAGCGCCGCTGTACCGCAATTCTAACGCCACGCTTACCTGGGTGCGCGGCCACGCCGATGACCCGGGTAATATTTTGGCCGATGAATGGGCCAATATCGCTCGCGAACGTTTTAAAAAGGGCGAGTCGCTGGCTATTACTACCGCAGCCACGCACGAAGAACCGCCTCAGGTGCCAGAACTAATTAACCAGTATTTGCTTGGGGGCCGACTAATGCAGCTGGCAACGGTAAACAATGATCAACCCTGGGTCTGTACGGTGCATTACGTATATGTTCGCGGTAATGTGTACTGGCTTAGCTTGCCGTCGCGACGCCATAGCCAAGAGATCGAATGTCACGATAAGGTGGCCTTTGCCATGGCGGTAAAGCACGACAAGCCGGTGGTCGGCATTCAAGGCGAGGGCAGGGCTGAAGTGGTGCGCCACGAACCAGAAATCGCCGAAGTTATGCAGGCCTACGTTTCAAAATATGGCATTGGTCAAGATTTTTATGAAAACTTCCTCGCCGGAAAAAACCAACACTGGCTATACAAATGCCCGCCACGCTTACTGGTGCTATTTGATGAGGTACATTTTGATAAAACCATCTCGCGTCAGGAATGGCGACCAGAGCCTGCTGTAGCTGGTGCCTAAAGGCAAGCACTAGCATCTTGCTAAAATTACCGCTATACTAAACAGCAATTGTGATACGAACCAGCCGCTAAATAAGGAATCGACATGGATGAACCTCAGTTAACTGATATTTTTTTGTGGGCCAACACTACTGACGCTATTAAAAACGAGCTTGATGTTGAGTTTTTTCTGTTCAACAAAAACTACACGCCGTATCTGGCGGGTTTCAGCGCTGAATTGAACGCCCAAATAAAGCCATTATTTTTGTTCGAGCTCATGAATTTTGTCAATAAGGGCGCTGGTATGGGGCTAAGTGTACGAGATTTCGAGCTAAGCGAAGCCGAAGAAAACGTGCTGCTGCGCACCAAGCTCGACAAAGTAGGGCGGGCGGAAACTCTGCTGCATACCATCGAACACTCGCGTCACGAAATTGTGCCTTTTTCGGAGCAAGACCACGAATTTAAACGCTTGAAAGGCGTGGTTGCGCGGTTTTCGCACAAAGAGAAAGGTCATTTTTACGTTATTAAGCAGCTGCAGCAGTCGCAAATTCTTAAAGGTGCAGTGTCCTGGGAATTTATTGATGGCAGCTTTCGGCCGTTTGCGGCTGATGCCGGCTTAAAAATGCCGCCAGACAACCAAGTGCTGGTTGTGGGTAGCGATATATTTGTCTTTAGCCAAAGCAAATTCGAGCGCTTATTTGACTACGATTACAAAAAGCAAGCGCTGGCCGAGAAAAAAGCCAAAGAAATCACGGCCCATTTTTCGCTAAGTTTTCCAGAGGGTATGGATCTTCAAAGCTTAGTCCGGGAGCGTAAAAAAACCGTTACCAAATTACAAAAGATTAACCCAACGCTTATAAAGCAAGAGCAACTGATTGACCATGCCGAAGAAATGGGCCTTGAACTAATGGTCGACGACGCTGGAGCGATTATTATTATGGACGGCAACGATCTTGATACTTTTGTAAACCTTTTGAATGACGACTATATCACCAGTGATGTTACCGGCATTCGCTACGAGGTAAAAAGCAAAAAACCGCTTGACGAAGCCGCTGAAGATGAGTCGAGCCCTGCTCCCGGTAGCTTATAAATCTTAAATTTTGCTATACTATCCTTTGGGCTTCACTCGATTTAGGAGGAGGAATGCAAGCTGCAACTAGTGGTGAGCTGCTCGAGAGGGTTAGTGCGGCTGTTCAGGCTATCGGTAGCGCAGATCAGCGCCAACTCGCGGCCGTTCTGCGACAGAAGCCAGAATTGTACGTACGCTACGCCTCTATTCTTGAAGAGATGGCCAGCGTGGAGGCAGAGTACCTTCGCCTTGTTAAGAAGGTGGGGGCGCATTTGTCGCTGGAAGAAATGAAGGCAAGCTTGCGGCTACCTGCTGCGCTCCGCGAAGAGGCAAAGCGACAAGATCGTGAGCAAGATCGTCGGCTTAAGAGGATCGTGACTACGTTAGAAGAAGTTGCTCGCGCCCTAGGAGAAAGAAGCACTCACTAAATTCCCGCTAGTTCGTTTTGCATATCGTCAGTAACTAGAGTATTGTAGATGGGATGGCGCCGATTATTGAAGGGATTGTAATGGACACCAATAAGTTCAAACAACTTCTCGCCATGCAAGCTCGGTGGCTGATGGCAGCTGAAGAACGAAATGGATATCCTCCAAGGGAACTCGCGACGAGCCAAGAGCAGAATCGGTCACTTTGGCAACGGTATGAGCAGGCGAGGGTGCAGAGCGACCCCTTCCTAGCTAAGCTGGAGAAAGGGGCGCTACCTGACAGCGAGCTTGACGCTGCGCACGCTGCCTTCCGTGAGGCTGCCGAAGCCACCGAAGCCATTGTGGCGACACTCGCCGCAAATCGCCGGCAACAGTAGCGAAGCTTCATGTCCTGTCGAGATTCCTTCGGCAGGACACTTTTTGTTGTAAATTCCAGTTTTTCATCCTGCAGGCGGTTTTTAAGCGGTACAATAGCAGCATGGATCAAACTTTGGCTCTCGAGATTATGAGTGTGGGCGAGAATGTTTTTCTTACCGGACCGGCGGGTTCAGGGAAGACATTTGTGTTAAATGAGTTTATTCGACGAGCAAAAAGTCAGAAAAAATACGTTGCCGTGACGGCGACCACTGGACTGGCGGCGTCTCATTTAGGCGGAGCAACCATCCACGCCTGGAGTGGTATGGGCATTCATGATAGCTTGCCCGAGCGTTTCTTTGAGTATCTTCCTAAAGGTCGTCGGGAAATTATTGAGAAAACCGATATTCTTATCATCGATGAAGTATCGATGCTGCATGATTTCCGCCTCGATCTGGTGAACGACATCGCAAAAACCGTCCGAAAAAACGACGCGCCCTTTGGTGGGATGCAGGTGATTTTGTGTGGTGACTTTTTTCAGTTGCCGCCAGTCAACCGCAGCGAAAACCAGCAGGGGCGATTTATTGTGCATTCAGCTGCCTGGGAAGAAATCTCGCCGGTGATTTGCTACCTCGAAGAACAGTATCGGCAAAATGACGGCCAATTCCTCGATATTCTAAACGCTCTTCGTGCGGGCGATATTCGCCGTCGACACGCCGAGGCGCTTCTTGGCCGCCGAAACGCCCAACTACCGGGCGATCAGGAAGTCACCGAACTACATACCGTTAATATTGATGTTAATCGCATCAATAACCAAAAATTAAATGAGCTTCCCGGCGACGAAATAGTGTTTTCGATGGAAACCACCGGCTCGGAAAATTACGTCGAAAGCTTAAAACGGTCGTGCCTGGCGCCTGAAGAACTTCGCCTCCGAAAAGGCGCTTTAGTCATGTGTATAAAAAACAGCCCCGAACGTCGATATGTTAATGGTTCGATTGGAAAAGTGATCGAATTTGAAAAGGGTACCAATTACCCAATTGTGGAGCTGCGCAACGGCAAAACCGTTACCATGCTGCCCGACACCTGGGAACTGCGCGATGGCACGCGAAAGCGGGCATCGCTGACACAAATACCGCTGCGTTTAGCCTGGGCAATCACGGTGCACAAAAGCCAGGGTATGACGCTCGATGCTGCCCGGATTGACCTCGCAAGGGCTTTTGTGGAAGGGATGGGGTATGTGGCTTTAAGCCGGGTTCGTAATCTGGAAACGCTGAGCCTTGTTGATATTAACCGTATGGCCCTGAAGGTCAGCGCAGATGCTTTAAAAATCGATGCCACTCTAAGGGAGCAGTCGGCCACCCATGCTCAAAAGTTTGCACATCTTCGAGAACAGGCAAAGAAAGAAATTGTAAAAGATAAGACAACTTCAGCGTCCTCCTGGAGCGAAAAAATTGAAAAAATGCGCCAAACTTACCCCAACGCCTACCGCCCGTGGAAACCCGAGGACGACGCAGCGCTAAAAGAGAAGTTCCTGCAAGGCGAGGCCATCGAAACACTGAGTCAGCTACTCGGTCGCCATAAAAATTCAATTATAATGCGCCTCCAGAAGCATTATGGCGAAGATGTAGTGATAAACGGAGAGGCAGCCTCATGAGCGAACGTGGCGAACACTTCTTTGTTCCGGATGTTCTGCGCCCCCCTGACTATTTTAGGGAATTAGAAATTGCTGAAACAAACCGCTTAATCGATTACCTGGTAGCACCAGCTCACGAGCGGGTTGGTATCTTACCCGAAGACGCTGCTCAGGAACGTAAGGTGACGAACGAAGGCACAGTAAGACTGGTGCAGGCGCGCCAAATTACCCCAAAGCATGGCGATCCGTATATCCAAAGGCTAGCGCTACACAGCCAAATTGACTCCGAGCGACAACCGCTGCCAGGGTTGACCTATGAAATCTCGCACGAATTGTCGTATGTTTATGATAAACAAAAGGCCGGTGAGCCATTTCTGCACCAAATGCACACTGTCTTTGAAGCCCAATATAGAAATGGCTATATGACCGCCGAAGACTTTGCTGAACTTTTGACGGCGAAAAGTGTTATTTATACCGAAGGGTACAAATACGTCCTTCAACGCGACTTGCCCGTGTCCCGGTTGTATGTTGCCAGTGTTAAGGTGCAGCATCAGCCGCAGGGTGAAGCCGAACCTCCCGCTTATAGTTCGGCGCGGCTGGCCTTTATGAACAGCATGACAGCCCGTACTTTTCCCGAGGGTCGCTCACTCACTGTCTTGGATCAAGAGGCAACCGAGGGCCTGTTAACCGGCGATACCGACCACGAAAAGCGCCTGATCAGCGTCCTTTACCTGATGGGCTTAGTATCTGAGCACGAGATAAGACAGTACGCCGGTGTTTCGTAAAGTCAACTTATGCGCTTACCTAAAATAGTTGGACATTGATTATTTCTTTAATTTAGAAAATAGCGGCTGACCCAGTTGCACTACCTTGAGCGTGCCATCAGTAATGATATTGACGCCAAAGGTTTGCCCGCGGAAAGCTAGCTGTTCGCCAGCAGTTACAATAGTGGTATCGCGTAGCTTATCGGCTGCCTGCAGAGTACTAATAACAAAATCACGCTCGCGCTCAGTATCGCTATCAATCTGGTGTGTAATTTGGAAGTTGCGCATACGAATCGCAAACGGCCCGATGTCATGGGTGGCAGCGCCAATCCAGATTTCACGACGACCCTGCACCAAACCTCGAAAAACCTTTTCCCAGAATGATTGATGAGCGTGAGGTTGATGTTCGTCGGACAACCGCCATAGACGAATATGGTGGCGGTGTCGGGGCGTTGGCGGCGTGCCTTCCTGGATCTGAAAACCGATATCCTGGCGTCGCCCAAAAAGATACAGGCTACTAAATGGAGCGGCAGGGTAGGGGCGATTGAATATTGTGGCCCAGGCCATAATAACCGCCGATTTTAAGGTCACTTTATCGGCGATCGTCCAACCGGCGGCTTCCATGCTGCGGATCAGCTGCTTTTCAGAGCGGCATACAACAGCAATATTGACCGGATCCGACGGCCAACCATCAGAGGTGGTGGCGTAGAGTGGAATATGATTCGGTTTAATCGCAATTCGCCACACCCGCATTAAGCCAGGAATAGCCACATAGGCAATCCAGATATAGATAATAATCAAAATACCAAGCAGGGGAATCTTGCCATCTAAAATTGGCACCAGCAGAAAAAAGGTTGCGTACGCGGTGACAACCGCAATAATAAACACCAACAACCGCCATAGTAGGCGGAATACGAGTCCGAACATATCCACCATTGTACCTCAAGACGGCAGGAAGCGGTATAATAGTAAAACATGAGCCAGAAACAATTACCGTTACAATTTCCTAAAAAATTCTTATGGGGCACGTCAGTTAGCGCCCATCAAGTTGAAGGCGGCACAGACAATCAATGGACCCGTTGGGAACTCGAGAATGCCAAGAGCCTGGCAAAACAGGCCGAATATAAACAAACCTGGTTGCCACGGTGGGACGAAATACAGCAACAGGCAACTAATCCTGACAATTACATATCTGGCAAAGCTGTTGATCACTTTCATAACTATGAAGAAGATTTCAGACTGCTAAAGAAAATGCACATGAATGCCTTCCGTTTTAGTATTGAATGGTCACGGATCGAACCAGAAGAAGGCAAGTGGAGCCCGGAAGGTATTACTTTTTATAAAGAATATATTGCCGCGCTAAAAGCCAAAGAAATCGAACCGATCATGACGTTATTTCATTTTACGTTACCGGCATGGTTCGAAGAAAAAGGGGGGTTTGAAAAACGGGCTAACAATAAATATTTTGTTCGGTTTGCTGAAAAAGTACTGAGCGAACTGGGCCAACACGTGCGCTATGTGATCACGATGAACGAACCCGAGGTATATGTGTACCAGGGGTGGCGCGATGGGTCATGGCCGCCCAATAAAACCAGCAAGTGGCCGGCACTAAAAGTGTATCTGAACTTGGTGGCAGCGCATAAAAAAGTTGCTAAGCTCGCGCATGGTATGAGCCGGCGGTTTAAGGTAGGCTTGAGTACAAATGCCGCTCACCATTACCCAGGTGATGACGCCTGGCTCACGCGGCTGACAGCACAGCTCGCACAGAAAGGCGATGATCTTTTCTTACGGCTGACGCGTCGGCATCTTGATTGGATTGGTCTGAACTACTATTTTGCGAATCGCTATTACGGCTACCGAGCACACAACCCCGAAGACAAGCTAAGCGATCTAGGCTGGGCGATGGAACCCGACAAGATTCAGGACGTCGTGGAACGCTTGTATGTCAATTTTGGTGTGCCAATTATGATTACTGAAAATGGCCTGGCCGACGAAAAAGATGAGCATCGACAGTGGTGGATTACCCAAACGTTGCTTGCCCTACATAAAGCACAGGCTAGTGGCGTTAAGCTGCTTGGTTACCTGCATTGGAGCTTGCTGGATAATTTTGAATGGGCGTATGGCAAATGGCCACGATTTGGTTTATTTGCGGTTGACTACAAAACTGGCGCGCGGACGCCACGTAAAAGCGCGGCCTGGTTTGCGCTTGTAGTCAAGCGATTGAGGGATAAAAAATAATGGCGCTGACCCGTTTTGGGACAGCACCGTAAAAGCTATTTTCGAACAAAGCCAAAGCTACTATACTCCCTATGATCACAGCTCACAAAAATTAGCTGGCTGGTTTCATTGGTCTGGACGCCAAGTTGATGGCAATGGAAATGATCGATTCGCTTACCGGTAACTTGGACAACGCATTCCACACGCCGGTCACTCGGCAGGTTCTTAAGTTTATTCGTGGCGGCAGTCAGGATGAGCTCGAAATTTTGTTCTAAGCTGGCTGATGTTAGTTCGACGATTTCTTCGACCGCTCGGCGACCCATTTCGTACCCCGTTCAGTATCTTAGGCAACCGTAAACCCAAAGGTCTCGCGGCCAATCTTGTCACGCCTCCACCCTGCAAACATTACACCGTACCGAGTGATGTCGCTAAAGCCAAGATGAAAGATTATCCTACTCGTCTCGACCTCCTCAACTTGAGCTGCTACCGAAAATTCGGCACCAGCACGGAGACCATTATCCTGCACGAACTGCTGTACGCGTGAGAGGAAAGTAGTAATTGCCTGTTCTGGCGTTGCTTGGTTCACCTTAATCACAGGAACGGTCAGACGAGCCATAACTCCTCCAAAATCAAATCGATAAGACATCCATAGTGTAGCCTATCTCAAGTTCAATTTCAAATCATAGGCAAGCTAAATCGTCCAGAATAGTATATAATGGTTGACATTTAAGCTTAAGCATGATAACATGAAGGTATTATGAAAGAAAACACAAAAAAAGCGACAAACACAACTAAAAAAATAACCACCACGGCCGCAGCGGCGCCAACCGCTGATATGCGGAACTATGCTTTTGAAGATTTCAAAAACGCAGCGCTACTAGTATCGGTGTTTATGAACGCCTTTGTTTTTACCGGTTGGCTAGCACTTCAGGTGACCGACCGCTATAACGCTCAGGTAGTATCGTTCTTATTTGGTTAAAAGGGGGACTATAAAAAGAAATCCACAGCCATCAAAAGCTGTGGATTTCTTTTTATACTGTTAATGAGTCATGTTATCCACAAATATGTGGATAACCACCCAGTGGAGGTTGTGGAAAACTATTTTTGGGTATTGCAGTGGGTAGTGGTGGGTATTAAACTGAGTTCAGTGGGTAGCGGTGGGTAACACCACCAGAAAAAATAAAAACCACGAACGTAAAATAACCAATCATCAAAGGAACCAATGGCCACACTCGATTATTTCGAACGCAAGCTTGACGAAAAGCGTCGGTTAACTATACCGGCGGAACTTCGGGCTGAGTTTGCGAGCGGAGTCGTGTTAACCCAAGGGTTCGGCGACTACCTCCACTTATATCCAAAACAGGTGTGGGACAAAGAAGTCGAACCAGCCTTAACCGGCAGTATCCTCGATGAAAAAATCGCCGATCTGAACGTTAAGTTCCGGATGGGCAAGACCGAAGCCTCGCTCGATATGAAGCAGGGGCGTGTCACTATCGAGCAGCATTTGCTCGAGTATGCCCATATCGATAAAACGGTCCGGGCAGTTAGGGCAGGGGCGTACTGGCGAATAATCGCTGGCTAGCGTTCAAAATCGCACCTTCACAATTTGGTAAAAACAGATAGCGAAACTTTAGGAATGACTCTCGAGGTCAGCTATCTGGTAGTCAGTGGTGGACGAAAACGGCCGCCACCTATAAAATGGTCGTGGAACCTTACTTAAAACACCTCCCAAAAAACTCCACCTCACACATAAGTCTCTCACTTGTTGCCTTCCCTTGTGTTCTACTTTCGAGTTGTTTCTGTAACAGCCCTTACTAACGACACAAAAAGGCAACACCACAAAAACAAAAATATTTTCGCACAAAAACAAACATACTGACTACCAGATAGGTGACCTCGACTATGAGAAAACAACATCCACCACAACAACTCCACATTCCGGTCTTGCTTAAAAGTACGCTCGACGTGCTGCAGCCACAAAAGGGCGAGAAATACCTCGACCTTACTGCTGGCTATGGCGGTCATGCGCGTGCGTTCATTGCGGCAATTGGCGATGCTCATTTAGCGACGCTGGTTGATCGTGATGAGATGGCGATTTCCGAGCTGCAGCCTCTGGCGCAGCAAGGTGCGCGTCTTTTGCATACCGATTTTAAAACTGCCGCTCAGCAACTGGTTGAGGCCGGCGAAACATTTGATATTGTGCTTGTTGATTTGGGGGTGTCGTCACCGCAACTTGACAGAGCAGAGCGAGGGTTTTCCTTCCAACATAATGGACCGCTAGATATGCGTATGGACCAACGCGAACAGCTTACCGCTGAGCGCCTGGTAAATACGTTCTCAAAAGAGCAGCTAGTCAACATTATTGTTCGCTACGGTGAAGAACCGCCGCGTATGGCTGGGCGTATTGCCGAGGCCATTATTCGGTCGCGTCCGCACCATACAACAGCCGAACTCGCAACTGTTATTGCCAAGACTTATCGTGGCGGGTATCACAAGATACATCCGGCTACGCGTACCTTTCAAGCACTCCGGATTGCGCTCAATAACGAGCTCGAGCAAGTAGAGTCAACTTTGCCCTTATTGCCGCAGTTACTTACCCCTGGCGGCAGGGTAGGGGTGATTAGTTTCCATAGCCTAGAAGATAGGCTGGTAAAGCGATACTTCGCTGAAGCTGATGCCGCTGGGTATGAAGCCGAGCTCAAGTTACTGACGAAAAAACCAATCTTAGGTGCCACCGACGACGTTCACAATCCGCGTTCGCGAAGTGCAAAGCTTCGCGCCGCAGTGAAAATAAAAATATAAAAAAGAAAGGACTTGTTATGCCAATCGTAGTTGTTGACAAGTCACGCGCCACTAAAATCACCGTTACTCGCGGGTAGACGCGTCTAAAAAACAGGGTGGCTTGCCCGAACAAAGGGCGAGCCACCACCAAGAAAAAATAAACACTAATAAAATAAAGATAGCACCACATGTCTTATAATCGTAATGCCGTACTTGCAAGCAATCGTTCCCAGCATCAATGGCGCCGGAACCAAAACACCGTGGCTTTTCGCCCAAGTGCAAAGCTCGGCCCTGTTACTCATACCGTGCTGGTAGCTCTCATGATCGCCGTGCTTGGCCTCATATACTTAACCCAAATCACCAAAACCAGTACATATGGGTACGAGCTGAGCGATCTTGATCAAAAACGGGCTGAACTAATGAGCCAAAAGAGCGATCTTGAGGTTGAAAACGCCCGCTTGCAGGCGCTCGAGCGCGTTGAATCAAGCAGCGTTGCGCAGGGCATGACTACACCGGCAAATGTTGAAACCGCTCGTAATTAGCGCGTACAATAGTGAATCATGAGTCTTAGTTTTCAGAAGAGTAGTCGATCAAGGGTCCTGGCAACAGGACTGCTTGTGTTAGTGGTGATTTTTGTCGGCCAGCTGTTTAATTTACAGATTCTTCAACACGCCCATTACCGAGAAGAGGCTGAAAAAGAGCAGGTGGCTCGGCTCACAATTCCCGCTAAACGGGGCAAAGTTTATGCGCATGATGGCCAGAATTTGGTGCCATTAGTGCTCAATGAGCCGGTGTATACAGCGTATGCCGACCCGCACGAAGTGGAAGACCCGCGTAAAATTAGTGAAGTCATACGAAGAATTGCCGGCGGCACGGTGGTAAAAGATTTTGAAGACGGCTTAACTAGCAAGCAGTCTCGCTACACGGTGCTGGCGCGCCAATTGACCCGTAAACAAGCTGAGCTTCTAAAAAAAGAAGAGATAGCCGGTGTTGGTTTGCAAGAAAGTGATCGGCGCGTGTATCCAGAAGGCAGTTTAGCGGCCCAATTGCTTGGGTATGTTAACAGTGAGGGTAAAGGGCAGTATGGCATTGAAGAGGCTGCTAACGACCGCCTTAAGGGCGAAGACGGCTTACTGCAAGCTGTAACTGATGTGCGCCGTATTCCGCTAACTATTGGTCGTGAAGACATCCGAAAGCCAGCTAAAAATGGCGATGATCTAGTGTTGACCATCGACCGCAATATTCAGGCCTATGCTGAAACCGCCCTTGAAGTCGGATTAAAACGCGCAGGGGCAACAAAAGGCAGCGTTATTGTGATGGATCCGAAAACCGCAGCGGTGAAGGCGATGGCTAATTTCCCGACTTATAATCCAGAAAAATATTACGAAGTTGAAGATTATCGGCTGTTTCAAAACAATGTAGTTAGCGAGCCGTATGAAGCTGGGTCGGTCATCAAGGCACTGACAGTTGGTGTAGGCCTCGATACGGGCGTAGTAACTCCACACACCACTTTCAATAATCCAGGCTTCGTAAAGGTAGAAGATAGAATCATACGGAACGTCGAAGAAGATCCAATCAGCCCGGCTGCCACGATGACTGATATCCTGCAGTACTCGTTGAATACAGGGGTAGTGTTTATCATGCAGCAGTTAGGCGACGGCAGCTACAACCGTAAGGCACGCAATGTTATTTACGATTACTTTACCAATCACTATATGTTTGGTAAGAAAACTGGTATCGAGCAGGCGGCAGAATCTCGCGGAGTGGTTATTCCACCAACTGATGTACAAGGTAACAATGTTCGGTACGCCAACATGACATTTGGGCAGGGGATGGACCTGACAATGGTGCAGGTAGCAGCCGCTTTTTCGGCAGCAGTCAATGGCGGTACCTACTACAAGCCACACTTGATTGCTGGCACACGGAGTGCCGATGGCGCAGTGAAGCAGGAAACGCCAAAAGTGGTAAAGCAAAATGTTTTGAAGCCAGAAGTTTCGACGACGCTGAGGGATATGATCTACCGGGCGCGGCAAGCAGGTGTGCTTGGGGGAAATGACCGCGGCTATTTTGTTGGTGGAAAAACGGGCACCTCAGAGATTATTGACCCGGCAACAGGGAGATACACCGATGCTAATTCAATTGGGAGCTACGTTGGGTTTGGTGGTGATACTGAGCCGAAGTATGTCATAATGGTGCAGGTAAAAGACTCAAAGCTTCCTGGCTATGCCGGTACGACAGCAGCAGGGCCAATTTTTACTGATATTTCTAACTGGATGATCGATTACATGAAACTGAAAGCGAGGGGAAACTAAGGTGGTAGACCAGCTGACGATTGCTGAAATTACGGAGCAACTGACAAAAATATTTGCTTTGAGCGTTGGGTCGTTTGTACTGGCGATGGTCCTGACGCCTATTTACACCGCCGCGGCCTACCGCTATAAGTTTTGGAAACAACAGCGTAGCACTTCTACTACTGGTGAGCAGCTCAAGGTGTTTACAAAGCTGCACGCCGATAAATTTAAGCGGCACATACCCACAATGGCGGGTATTGTCACGGTGGCAGCCATCGGCGCGATCACTTTACTTGGTAATCTTGACCGTCAGCAGACGTGGTTACCGCTGGCAGCATTGGTTGGTGGTGGGTTAGTGGGGCTGCTTGACGATATTATTAATATTCGTGGCCTCGGCGGTGGAGTAAAGGGTTTGCGCTCAAGCATGAAGTTCTTGATGATTACGCTGGTTGCCCTAGCGCTGGCCTGGTTTTTCTTTACAAAACTTGGCTATACCGAAGTTCATGTGCCGTTTATTGGCGATATTTTCTTAGGTGTGTTAATTGTGCCACTGTTTGTATTTGCGGTGGTAGCCACCAGCAACGCGGTAAATATTAGTGACGGTCTCGACGGGCTCGCTGGGGGGCTGCTGGCGACGTCGTACGCTGTATTTGCAATTATTGCGCTGCTGCAGGGCAATTTTGGGATTGCCGGCTTTTGTTTCACGGTGCTCGGCGCGCTTTTGAGTTATTTGTGGTTTAATATTTATCCAGCGCGCTTTTTTATGGGCGATGTCGGCTCGTTTGCGCTGGGGACGGCACTTGGGGTAGTGGCTATGCTCACCGATACACTGTTCTTGCTGCCGGTGATTGGGCTATTGTTTGTGCTTGAAGCTGGCTCGAGCTTGGTGCAAATTCTCAGTAAAAAAGTGTTGAAACGAAAGATTTTTCTGTCGGCGCCGTTGCATCATCATTTAGAAGCCAAGGGCTGGCCAGAAACCAAAGTGACCATGCGATTTTGGGTGATTGCGCAAGTGCTCGGCAGCATTGGCTTATTGATGGCGCTAGCCGGAGGTCATATTAAGTAATGCGGCAGCGGCTTGAAAAAGCAAAGCAAACCGCCACAACTTTAGTTCGGCGGCATCGGCCAGATTACCAGATTATTCTTTTTATGGGAGTGCTAATGCTGCTCGGTTTGGTGGTGCTGTATTCAATTAGCACCGCTCGGGTGGAATTTATTAATACTTCGGGCAGCTCGCTCGACCAAGCGCACTTTATGCAGCGCCAACTGCTTTACCTGCTGGCGGGGCTGGTGGGCTTTGCGGTGGCGGCTTCGGTACCGCTGCGGATTTGGCAAAAATACGCCAGTAAAATTCTCCTCCTTAGTTTTGCGGCCTGCGTGTTGCTGGCGATAACCGGTGCCTTAGAGATTTGGCCGGCGCTCTGTACATCTGGTGCTTGTCGTTGGTTCGATGTCGGTTTCGGTACCTTTCAGCCCGCCGAGTTGGTGAAATTTGGCCTACTTTTGTTTTTGGCTGGTTTTTTGGGGCGAAAAATGGCCCAAGGGAAGGTGAATAGTCTATCAGATACGCTTATTCCACTTGGGGTGATTGTCGGGCTTGCAGCTTTCTTTATTGTGGTACTGCAAAAGGATATGGGGACAGGCATTGCAGTGTTCGGATTGGTGATAACTATGCTATTTATGGCGGGCCTCAATAGGCGCAACGGATTATTAGTTGGTGGGGCGCTGCTGGCTTTGAGCGTGGTGATGATTATCATAGCGCCGCATAGGCTAGAGCGGGTGGCGACTTTTCTTGATCCTTCGCGCGATACCCGCGATTCGAGCTACCATATTCGTCAGGCCAAAATTGCTATTGGCAGTGGGGGATTGTTTGGCGTAGGGCTAGGCCAAGGGGTGCAGGCGTTTGGTTATTTACCAGAGGCGGTCAACGACTCAATCTTTGCGGTGATGGGGGAGGTGTTTGGGTTTGTCGGGCTGGTGGCAACACTGGCGTTATTCGTGGTATTGTTACTAAGAATCCTCATGATAACCGATCGGCTGCATGATCCACCGATGAAGTTGTTGGCGGCTGGTGTATTTGGTTGGGTCGGGACACATACGGTGGTGAATATTGGCGCGATGATTGGCATTTTTCCGCTGACGGGCGTTACGCTACCGCTGCTTAGTTTTGGCGGTACCAGCTTGCTATTTATTATGATGGCGCTGGGGTTGGTATTTCAGGTGTCGCGCTACACGTCGCATGTAAAAGACAAAGGAGATGATAATGAAAATTCTTACGGTCGGCGGGGGGTCGGGCGGACACGTCACGCCAGTAGCAGCCGTTATTAACGAACTGAAGACCCAGCAACGAGACGTTGAGGTACAGTTTTGGTGCGATAAACGCTTCGGCCAGCAGGCGCGAAACATCATGAAGCATGTGCTGGTGGAAGTGACGGTCAAAACAGTGGTAGCCGGTAAATTACGGCGCTATCACGGGGTGTCGCTGTGGCGGCAAGCACTCGATTTACCAACGGTAATAAAAAATACCACTGATGTGTTTAAAATTCTGGTCGGTTTTATCCAAAGTTTTACCAGAATGCTATTTTGGCGGCCAGATGTCGTGTTTATGAAGGGGGGGTTTGTTTGCTTGCCCGTCGGTTTTGCGGCGCACATATTACGCATTCCGCTAATTATTCACGATTCAGATACGCTTCCGGGGCTCACAAATAGGGTGCTTGCCCGCTATGCCTCACGTATTTTAACGGGTGCGCCGTTAGAAAATTACTCATATTCTTCAGAACGCGCCGAATATGTAGGCATTCCGGTTGATGCCGAATTTTACCCCCGAAACGATGACGATAAACGGCGTATTAAAAAGGAGCTACATCTCGACCCAGACCTACCGCTATTAGTAGTAACCGGCGGGGGGTTGGGTGCGCTCCGCATAAACCAAGCGTTATTAGCGATTGCACCGATGTTGAAGGGCATAGCCAGCGTGGTACATATTGCCGGCGCGCGAGACGTCGAAATGGTAAAACAGCGAGCGCCCAAAGACAGCGCTTACAAAGTGTTTGGCTTTGTATCTGAAGGCATGCCGCAATTATTCGGAGCAGCTGATGTAGTGATTACCCGAGCAGGGGCGAACACCCTACAGGAGCTCGCGGCCAGCGCGGCACCGACCATCATTATTCCTAATGGGTTTTTAACCGGCGGACATCAGCTAAAAAATGCCGCCGTGTTTGAGCGCGCAGGGGCCGCCATAGTGCTTGATGAACCAGCCATGGCTGATTACCCGGAAATTTTATTCGATGCGATCAGTGCGCTGCTTGAAAGCCCAGACAAGCGACAACAACTAGCGGCCGCTATACATTCATTTGCACGACCAGATGCTGCAAAAAAAAGCGCAAGTGTTATTATTAAGACAGCTAAAAAACATAGGCGCTAAACTAAAAGGAGCTAAGGAGTCACTTTGGGGCTTTTTCGTAGCAAACAAAACACTGATACTCCGCGGCGCAGACGGTCTTCGGAGCCAGTCAGACAGCCAAAACTCATGCAAGGACAAGATGAGTATACTTTTCGACGTAGCCGCACCATTACCGGCAGTGTTTCATCGGAAGTAAAAGTTGCCAGCGAACAAAAAGCTCAACTAAAATCGCCGCGACTACAAGAGCATGAGCTGCGCGCTCGTCGCCGTAAATTGTTATCGGGGCTGGCGATTATTTTATGCCTGGCCGCTAGTATTTATTGGCTACTCACACAATTTACGGCTCGGGTGGTTATTCATGGCTATACTCCCAAGCCAATCAAAGCAATTAATTCCCCAGAGTATGCTGAAGCTATTCAGCAGTATCTTCGCGAACGGCCCTTTGAGCGCTTAGCCTTTGCCCTAAACCAAGAGCAACTGTCCGGGTATGTGCAAAAAAAACATCCAGAAGTTGCGACCATTCAGCTTGATAACGACGCAGCGATTGGGAGCAGCGGCTTTACGATTGGTTTACGCGTGCCGGTGGTCAGTTGGCGGGTGGCGCCAAAGCAGTATTATGTTGATGGCAACGGCGTATCTTTTGAGAGGAATATGTTCAACGAGCCTAGCGTGAAAATTAAGGATGACACCGGCTTAACGCTTGGGGCGAGTGGTGCCGCCATTGCCTCTCAGCGCTTCTTGGGCTTTGTTGGGCGGGTTGTGATACTGGTAAATGATTCTGGTATCGGCACGGTGTCTGAGGTAGTAATGCCAGCGGGTACCACCAGGACTGTTTCGATTGGTTTGAAGGGGAAGGGGTATACCCTCAAGTTGCACATCGATCGCGACCCGGCAGCCCAAGTAGAGGACGCACGATTGGCTATCGCCTATATGAAGCCGCGAAATATAACACCAAAGTATATTGATGTGCGGGTAGCAGGGAAGGCTTTCTACCGCTAGCCTTCTACTCTACTCTATGTTCTATTTTTGTTCTAATGAATAAACTAGCGCTGTTTTGTCTAAAAAACATAGCAAAGATATTATTTTCACAAAAAGCAAATTTTAGAATAGGAGAGTGGGAGAGCAGGGGATGTGGAAAACTAATAAAAAATATATTTTTAAGACAAGCCGTGAAAATGTCAAATAATCATGAAAAAACAACATCAGGCTTAAGGCATGGATAACAGCGAGTTGTGAGGAGCTGATCCATAAGGCCCATCCAGCCGATCAAAACTTGCTTATAACGGGGACAAAAAAGATAAAACAAATGATACGAAAACGACAGGAAGTGCTTTTGGGGAACCTCCCCCACTTAAGGAGTGGTGCCACAACCCATCTTTAGGTTACTTCGTTAATGTCGTAAAAGATATATTGTACGACATTAAGTCTATATCACTATCTACTACTTTCTAGTTGCATTGATCCGAACATTTCGCTGATTGGTACGGCCTTCTTTTTTCGCTAGTTGCTCTTCTCCATTGTGCTCTCCTTGTGTATTCCGGGATTGATATGTACGTATCCATAATCAAGTTTTTTGGTCATTTCGTTTCCATAGTTTAATTACTTTGATATTTAGCGCCCGCCATTCAGGTTTATTAATAACAGATGTTCTAATTTTGTTCGATTATTTTACAAACGGCTGACACATAAAAAGAATGGCTCCTATCACAGCAACCATTCTTTAAATGCCGGTACCGGGGGTTCTAGCGTAATCTAATTTCGGTTTCGTTTGAGCTTGTACGCGGTGGTATAGTAACACTGCGTGGTGTGCTGCCGCCGTTTGACGAATCACCGCCGCCATTACCGTTGCCGCGCGAGCGATTACGTGAACGACGTCGTTTTTTAGCTGGGCCATTATTTGCGTTGGTATCGGCCTGCTGCTGAGGCTGCATGGCCGGTCCTGAAGCATCGACAGGTGCTGGTGGGACGTCTTGAGTAGGCTGGAGGGTGTTATTATCGGCCGCGGTGGCAGGTTGAAGCTGAGCTTGCGGTTGCTGCTGGGCTGAAGGCTGTGGGTTTTGCAGCTTTTGCGGCTGCGGTCTATCTGGCCGCGGACCGTTAGGTTTTGGCCGTTGCCCGTTTTGCTGATAATTTCCACCCTGTCCTGGCCTCTGGCCTTGCCCGTTGCCACTTCCCTGCCCTTGCGGCTTTTGTTCGCCGGGTTCATTCGGGCTTGCCGCTACCAGTGATTGAATTTCTTCCTCTACCACTGCTCGAGGTCGGCCGTAAAGCTTTCTGGTGTTTTCCACGATGTAAGCAGAGTTATCTGTTTGAATCGGTGGCAGCTTAAGGGTAGTGGCGCTAAAGGCTGGTGCTTTTTCGCCGTTAATCACCATGTTTATCACGAAGTGGCGGTTGTGCATCTGCAAGAGGTCAATCGGTAAGAAGTTAGGCTCAAACTGCTTGGCAAGCAGTGGCGCGTCGTCTGGACTGACACGGAAGGAAATCATGGTACCGACGTTACCAAACACCGCATCGCGCACAGTTGGCGCCATCTGTGAGACGTATTGGTTGGCTACGGTAAGATTGAGGCCATACTTACGCGCCTCGGACAAAATGGTAGCGAACGAATCGGTAGCAAAGTTTTGGAACTCGTCGACGTAGAGATAAAATGGCCGGCGGTCTTCAATTCGCGGAATGTCACTGCGGCTCATGGCAGCTAATTGGACTTTGGTGACCAAAAACGAACCAAGAATCGAAGCGTTGTCTTCACCAATCAAGCCTTTCGACAGGTTGACGATGAGAATTTTTCCTTCATCCATCATCTGGCGGATGTTAAAGGTGCTTTTTGGCTGGCCAATAATGTTACGAATAATCGGGTTAGCTGTGAACGCCCCCACCTTGTTTAATACCGGTGAAATAGCTTCTGAAGCGAACTTATCCGTCCAGCTGGCAAATTCATTGTTCCAGAAGTTAAGCACCACTGAGTCTTTTGAGCTGGCCAACACCTTCTTGCGAAACTTTTTGTCGGTTAGCATACGGGTAATATCAAGCATGGTGGTATTTGGGTGATCCAGCAGTGCCAGAATGGTATAGCGCAAAATATATTCTAGTCGTGGGCCCCAACTATCGCCGAACATGCGCTTTAACACGCCAATAATTTCCGAGCTGGTGTTGCTCTTCATGTTTTGGTCGTGGACTTCCATAGGGTTAAAGCCAAGCGGATAAGCCGTATCGGCGGGATTAAAGTAGACCACATCCTTGATGCGACTCGCAGGAATGAACCGCATATTATCGGTAGCAAAGTCACCGTGCGGGTCGATTATCGCGTAGCCATGGTTATGAAAGATATCACTCAGCGCAAACAGCTCGAGCAACCCTGACTTCCCTGCCCCGGTTTGTCCAATAATATAGATGTGACGGCTGCGGTCGTAGCGATTCAGGCCAAATTGGTAATTAATACCGCGGAAGTTAGTCATGCCGAAGGCACTGATGTTGCGGTCGATATCGTCATTACCGGTAATAATAGGCAGTTTAGCTGGCGGTTCAGCCGTTTTTGAGCTGGCCCAAACAATATTCGGCGTTTCTACGTTGGTATGTGGTAAGTGGAAGACGCTCGACAGCTCCTCAATATTTAGAATATATCCCCTATCAATAAAAAAGCGGGCGGTGTACTGCGCAATATCTTCGCGCTTAAAGCTGGCCTTGGCGCTTCTGAAGCCGTTTAAGTTGGTGCTGTTGAACTGTTTGAAGGTGCCAACCAGGGCCTGCATGCGCAGTTTTGCCACGTGTTGATCATCGCCCAGATACGCTAAGCGAATCTTTACCTGGTAGCCAAGCTTGGTCGATTTTTTCTCGGCTTCGCTAATTCGGGTGCGGTCGCGCTCGGATAGTTCTTTGGCTGGTGTCTTAGCTTCGGGTGCTTTCCAGAGGGCTTCAAAAAAACGAACCAAAAAACCGCCAAAACCGGTAAGAAAGTCCCCACTGCCGCTGCTCCCGCTATTCTTGACATGGCTGACATAGCGGGAAGATCGGCGGTGCCAATCGTCGGCAACCGGACGAGCCAGCACCTGGATCCACATTTCTTCGTCGTTGCTTTCGAGCTTTGATAAAGTTGCCGTGATACCGGCGAGCGGGTCGACTTCGAAACTTTGGAAGGTTTTAATGGGTAATACTTCGTTGCTAGTGAGGACTAATTCTGAGGTATATACCACGGGGTGCTGCAGTTCGCGTTTGGTGTAGTCTTCGTCGGCCACGCGAATCTGGACGGTGGGATACTGGGCATAAATCTGCCCTTCAACGAAATTTTGTAAATGTTTTGGCACCCAGACATAAAAACGAATTAGCTTCCCAATCGCGGCGACTTCAAAGCTAATGTGCTCCTGCATGCCGCCATTCAGTCGGAGCTCTTTTTTGTCGCGCAGAATGCCGTGTAAACTAGCGAACATTTGTTCGGCTGCCAGTTCTTTTTTATCGTTAGCGCGGGGAATTTCTAGCGCTAGTAACACGTGGTCAATGGCTTCAAGCTGTTCGGCGCGCTTATAATTACGCCAGGTGATGTAACCGAGGAGTATGACAATAGGCACCCAGACGTACCACTGAGTGAGAAAACCAATTAACCAAGACAAAATAGTGCCCAACATTGCTATCTCCTATTGTCGCGCAAACAGAGCGTGAGTGCAAATAAACCGCGTGGGTTTATTCCTCGGCCAGTACGTACGTTGCTTTGGCAACGCGTTTAAATTGTGGTTTACTTTGTAAGTTTAGTAAAATAGTCGTTTCTTTTACTTGTCGGTGCTTGAGCACGCGCTTAACAATCTCGTCGCGGTGTAACGGTGCCTTTTCTTTTTTCAAGATATCAGCGATGATATCGGCGACCGTTCCGCGACTAAAGCCCCATTCATCGAGAGCGTAGATACCGCGACCAATCAATACAAAGCGATCATCTTTGATCAGTTCGTTATGAATTGCTTGGGTGGTGACGTCTTTGCGCTTGAAATCTGACTTCTTAATTGAGTCGGCGATTTCAGAAAAGTGCATAGGCTTTGTATTCTCGGCGAGGATGACATAAATTTTGTCGCGGATGTTTTTAGGGTTGACGGTCGGCCATTTTACAAGACCCCAGCTATCTTTTAGGCTCGCAAGATGCTTGCTGACGCTAGCGAGCGCTCGAACATGATCAGGGTGCTCATGGGTAAGTTTGTCGTGCAGATGCTCGATGGCAATTGGTTCGCTGTGTTTTTTGATGGTGTGCACGATTTCATCAACATGAGAGCGAACTTGTTTGTCGTCGTGGTGTTCTTTAATTGCAACACTATGATGGTAATTGTCGTTTTCGTCAACAACTGCTAAATGTGGTGAGAGTTCGGCAATAAATGCAATATGCGCTCGATCTCGCTCGGTGTGATTTGGATTAACCTTGGCGGTTAGGTCGTGGACGCGGGCAACCCGACCCATTTCGTGGAGGTGGCGAATAAGCTGCTTTTCGATGCCGGCAATTTTGAGGCTGCCCTCTTCGGCGGCCATTTTTAAGCGAATAAGAATAGCTTTTTCAAGCTGTCGTACGCGTTCGCGGGTAATACCCAATAACTCCCCTATTTGCTCTAGGGTTTCTTTGCGGTCGTGCAGGCCAAAGCGGCGGGCAATAATTTCGCGTTCACGTTCGCGCTCGATGCTTTCGAGAACGGCCAGCGCGGTGCCTCGTATATCAAGAGCGGTGTCGGCAGTGTCTTGCATGGTTATTCTGTTCCTCTCAGTTTATTTATCATAGTGTATGTATAGATTTATATCCACTATAAAACATAATTTTTATAATGTCAAACTATTTTTATAGTTACTTAATTATAGCATGAAATAGACGCTTATGGTAAAGTCTGTTTTCGGACTTTTTATTGTTCCCCTTTGTGGTATGAAGTAAGAGTCTAAAAGCATCTGAAAGCAAAGCACCCTCAGTATCAAGGGTGCTTGCTTGATTATGAGGATGCGGGTTCGGGCCCGTATGGAATGGTCTATAAAGACTCTCTCTGGTACCCCTTGGTACAAGTTTTAGTCGGTTTTGATGTGTGACTCAAGCTTCATGAAGACATTCTGCTTAATGCGCTCTAGCGAACAACCATTGTAGTAGACAGTAATGGTAGCTTTACTAAATTCGAGGTGCTCGACAAAATTTGTAGAACGAAGTAGTTCCGCTGCGTCTACCGTTGAAATATCTAGCTGAGTACACTGCACGGTGATTGCCTGACGATCTGGTAGTTTGTGCATGTCGAGCTTTCGCTTCTGACTGGCCTCGCTCATCGTAACCTACCGTTCTTTTCGAGTACCGATCTACAAAACTATACTATATAGATTGGTAGTGGTAAATGGTCGATAATAAGTGGGCTACTTTTTGAAGCCGCGTCGGCGGAAGCCTTTTTTGGCAGGGGCTTTTTCAAGGAGATCTTTGGCTTGTTCCAGGGTAATAGATTTTGGATCAGTACCTTTGGGTATCTTGGCATTCTTCTTGCCGTCGGTGATGTAGGGGCCATAGCGGCCATTGAGCACCTGGATGCCGCCTTCAAACTCGTTTATAAAGCGCTCAGCCTTCTTTTTGGCATCTTCGACAATTAATTCACGGGCGGTAGTCAGCTCAATGGTAAACGGGTCATGGCCGCGAATCGACAGATTGGTGCTGCCAACTTTTAGATATGGGCCAAAACGACCGGTGTTAGCTAGGATTTCTTGCCCGTCGTCGGTCTTCCCTACTACACGGGGTAGGCTGAAGAGTTGCAGAGCTTGTTCAAGGGTGATGGTTTCAACCGAAAGGCCATCAGGAATGCCGGCAAATTTTGGTTTTTCTTCATCTTCAACACTGCCGATTTGTACCATCGGGCCAAAACGGCCATAGCGGGCGCTGACCGGCTTGCCAGATTTAGGATCGGTGCCGATGGTGCGGCTTTGGGTGGCTTCGGCGCGGGAAATGTCGGCTGATTCATCGACGGTTTTATGGAAAGGCTCGTAAAATTCTTTGAGCATTTTGCGCCAGTCTTTTTTGCCTTCGGCAATGTTGTCGAACTCGGCTTCGACGTCTTTAGTGAAGTCGTAATCGACGATGCTGGGGAAGTATTTTACCAGGAAGTCGGTCACCACATTACCGGTATCGGTGGGGAGTAATTTGCCGCGATCGGCACCAACCCGAGTGGGCTCGGTGGTTTCTGAAAGTTGGCCGTTTTCAATGATCAGTTTCGATAGCTGGGCTTCTTCGCCTTCGATATCGCCCTTTATAACATAGCCGCGGTCTTGGATGGTGCTAATGGTCGGAGCGTAGGTACTTGGTCGGCCGATGCCTATTTCTTCGAGTTTTCGCACCAGGCTAGCCTCGGTGTATCGGGCTGGCGCACGCGATAGCGTTTCTAGGGCCTGGGCTTGCTGCAGGTTAAGCGGATCACCAACTTTTACCGGCGGCAGGAGCGGCGCATCTTTTTTGCCAGTGTCTTCGTAAACCTTCAAGAAGCCATCAAATAGCACTACTTCACCCTTGGCCTCCAGCTGTTCGGTGGCGGCGCTAGCGGCAATGGTGATGGTGGTTTTTTCCAGTTCGGCGGGTGTCATCTGGCTGGCTACGGTGCGTTTCCAGATGAGTTGATATAGTTTTTGCTGCTGGGAATCGTCGCCAGCGTTTGTAGTAGCCGTACGTGTGGGGCGAATCGCTTCGTGGGCTTCCTGGGCGCCAGCAGACTTAGTGGCAAAATTGCGCGAATGGTGGTAGTTATCGCCAAAGTTACTTTTAATGTAGCTGGCCATGTCGCTAAGCGCGAGCTTGCTAAGATTGACTGAGTCGGTACGCATGTACGTAATGTGCCCGGCTTCGTAGAGGCGCTGTGCCAGCATCATGGTTTGCTTTGGACTGTAACCGAGCTTGCGGCTGGCTTCTTGCTGCAAGGTACTGGTGGTAAATGGTGCCGAAGGGCTGCGAGAACCAGGTGTTTGTTTGACATTTGCAACTGAAAAGTCGCTCTTTAAAAATGCTTCGAGAACTTTGCGGGCTGCATCTTTGGTAGAAAATCGTGTCGGAGCTTCAGCGGTGAGCTCGGTGCCATCAGAAAGGTTGAAAACAGCGGTCAGTTTAAACGTGGCCACTGCTTGGTGAGCGGTGATCTCTCGTTCACGCTCGACAATTAATCGCACAGCTACGCTCTGAACGCGGCCAGCGCTCAAGCCCGGGCGAACCTTTTTCCAGAGCACTGGGCTCAGTTCGTAGCCGACAATCCGGTCAAGAATGCGGCGCGCTTGCTGAGCGTTGACCAGTTCAATATCGATGGTGCGGGGCTTTTCGATCGCGGCTGTGATAGCTGGTTTGGTAATCTCGTGAAACACAATGCGTTTGGTCGTTTTTGGATCAAGACCAAGCACTTCGCTTAAATGCCAGGCAATCGCCTCTCCTTCGCGGTCTTCATCGGATGCCAGCCAGACTTGGGTTGCTTGTTTGGCGAGCTTTTTTAGTTCTGAAACGGTTTTCTTTTTGTCGGGGCTAACTTCGTAGGCGGGCGTAAAGTTATTGGCGATATCAACGCTCATGCCTTTTTTAGGCAAATCGCGAATATGGCCAAAACTGCTTTTGACCTGAAAGTCCTTCCCAAGGAATTTTTCGATGGTTTTTGCCTTTGCGGGGCTTTCTACAATTACTAGATGTTTGTTACTCATGCTTTGTCCAGTATAGTCTACACATCGTTGCATGGTAATACAAGTAGATTTTATGAACTTGGTGGTGATGCTCCTGCAAGTTGCGACTATTACTTAACCATAACCCAGCTAGTTGCATTTTTCAAATTATCTGATATCATCTATTATGCATGTTTTGGCTGTTCTAGGATAGGAATCGAAGAATGGTATCCAACGAAGACCTTATGGGCGAGGGCATCGACCCCACCGATGAGGTTGATGCTGCCGATGACAAAGGCCTGCGCATTGCATACGACGCTAAAAGTCTGAAGAGCGCTGCGCAGAACCCCAAGGCCAAGCCGAGGATCCTCGGTTACGGCCTGGTGGACGAAATGGGCTTCCTCTACTTCCCTAGTGGCAACAAGCTGATGCGGCTCTTTCCGGACGAGCAGGCGGCTCAGGAAGAGCTAGGGCCAAAGATCACACTCAAGGTCACCGACGTGGATCTCTCCCCAAAGGAAGAGGTTGCGATTCGGCGTGGGCTGAACACGGTTCTCTATATGGCGCTGCATGGCGTTGACAAGGGCGCCGCTGAAAAGGCTGTGCGGCAGATGCAGCTGACCGAGTCGGTGAAGGCAATCCGTGACGGCCACGCGAGTTTTGACGACGCGCTCTTGGCGCAGGCCTGGCCGCATGTCAGGCCGCTTCTCCAGCGCGCATTCAGGGCTCTCGATGCTTGGTCCGTCAAGATGGACCAGGCGCGTGCTGTTCGGTTGTCCGATAGGCTCGAGGCCGAGTCTGCGCGTCAGGACAAGGCCGCACCGGCGCGGAAGAGGCGCGGACCCTTCGGTCAGCACTAGCTGTGTGTAGCGGCCTGCCGATCAGCTGCGATTGCTGATCGGCAGGCCGCCTTTTTTATGGTCACATTTAAAATGCCAATGATCCTCTTCTAGCTGTTGCTTGTGGTGTTCACGGTTCTCTGCGAAGTCTCAACGTTCAGTTCTTCCACGTCGCGATGGACTGACGCTATATCTCCGGCGCTGCTGTGGGCGGCACCGGAGATATAGTTTAGTTTACGCAAGTGTCCACTGATGCGCGCCGAGCGCCCGAATAGCCCCTTTAATCTCAAGCATAGTAAGGGTTTGGTTAAAGACACGGACATCCAGCTGGCTTTGCCGGTGCAGCTCATCGCCGTCGCGGATGCCGTGCTGCAAAAGTGCAATGATGGTCTTTTCTTCTCGAGAATCACCTAATGAAAGCTGTTGTGGTTGGGCGCTGGCGCTCGCCAGCCGTGGTGCGATGACCTCAAGAATATCTTGTACCGAAGTAGCCGGCTGCGCGCCTTGTTTGATGAGTTCATTGCAGCCAGCGCTGAGCGGGCTGGTGATGGCACCGGGCACGGCAAACACCTCTCTGCCCTGTTCGAGGGCATGCGAGACGGTATTTAATGTGCCGCTGCGGCTAGCAGCTTCTATAACAATAACCGCATCGGATAGGCCACTAATAAGCCGATTGCGGGCTAAAAACTGGTATGGCAGCGCGCTTTTACCTGGTTCATATTCGCTAATAATTGCTCCGCCGTTTTCAACTATTCTTTTACCGAGTTGGTAGTGCGACGAGGGGTAAATGGTGTGGAGGCCATTTGCCAGCACAGCCACGGTGGTGCCACCGGCATCGAGGGCGGCTTTATGGGCAATGCCATCGATACCGAGCGCCAAACCACTGACAATAATCACGCCCTGTTTTGCGAGCTCGTAGCTAAATGAATAAGCTACTTCCTTGCCATAAGCAGTTGGCTTTCGGGTGCCAACAACCGCCACTACTGGTGCCATATGTGTCGGCAATACACCTGTAACATACAATGATGTTGGTGATTTTACAATATTATCTAACCTCTGTAAAAATGGGTGTTCTTGGGTAATTATTCTATTGATTTTCATATGTTTTATGACAAAAAGTATTGACATTAATTATTAAGCGTGCTAATATAGCTCATGATTGGTTGCCACCCCGGTAGCCAAACGCACCTTATACCCCTATTTAACAATTTTTTGTTGGATTGCATGCAACGCGCTCTGGGCAAGTTTCTTCCCCTCCACTTCCCGGGCATTATACAACACGTTGCATGTAAACCAATCCCTTTAACCAGCGGACCTCTTGATTTGTGAGGTGGGTCACGCCAAGCCCTCCATGGGTGGGTTAAAGGGCCAAAAAGCGCCAGGTGATGCCCACCCTTACCTGGCGCTTTTTGGTGTTAAAAAATAAATTTAATCTAATTGTCGCCGAGCTTCCAAGTGGTAGCCGGCAAGGTTTTTAGCTTAATGAAGTCTTCTACTGCATCTGTAGCGTAATCGCTAATGGTATGTAGTTTTTCAAGCTCGGCAGATGAAAATTTGCCCAGCACAAAGTCGCGGTCATCGGTGTGGTTGCGCTGTTCTTGCCAGACGCCCACGCGAATGCGGGTGTAATCCAGCCCGAGGTGTTGATTGAGGCTTTTGATACCGTTATTGCCGGCATCGCTGCCGCCTTTCCGGGTGCGCACCGTGCCGAGTGGCAACACCAGTTCGTCGTGGATAGCCAAGATGTGCGATGTCTCGATTTTATAAAAGTCCATCACCGCGCGGGCAGCTTCACCGCTGTTATTATAGAAGGTTGTTGGTTTAATAAGCAGGCTTTTTCCGCCCGTGTGGGTATATTCGGCGATAAGTGCTTTAAACTTTGGTTTCTCTTGCCACTGTAAGCGGTGTTTTTCGGCAAGAGCATCTAACATAAAAAACCCAACGTTGTGCCGGGTGCGGGTATAATCTGTGCCGGGATTACCGAGTCCTATAATGAGCGTCATAATTCGTTTTGCTGTTTGGTCATTCTACTATAGCACAGAGACGGACACTTCCCCTTAGGGAGCGCCCTTCAGATGCTTGTTGAACACCCTTACTGATATTGATTTATCCTAATTTTAATATATAATATAGTCTGATCGAGATTGAGAACTTCCGTGAATCCCGAGGTGCTACATGTTGGTGCAAGCGACTTTGGCTGCCACATTCTTGATGCAGCTTTTCTGTGTTATAGAAGGAGCGGCCAAGCTGAACGAGTATGCCTCGCTAAACAAGTACGAACGAGAGCCAAAGCCGGTTTACTGGCTGGGCGTGACGGCAAGTGTAGTCGGCATGCTGGCAATTGGCTGGTATTTGCTGAGTTTTAACTTGGCGAGTGCTATGATTGCGATTGCTGTTTTACAGCATACTGCGAATGTGGCTGATTGCAGTCATCGGCCTGGTCTTCCTGGTTCCGCTACTCATGGGCGTTTTTAGCCTGCAGTCGAGCATGGGTACCTTTGAGGGTGTGATTGCTCTGCTGGTCGGTCTCTTCGGCGGGTTGCTGTTCAGCCTCTGCTTGAGAAAGAGAGTTGCACAGGACGCATCGTAACGACCCGGTACGCTCACCGACTACTAACGCAGGGAGACAAAGTGAATACCCCACTGGTTATAACAATGAGCTCAGCGCACTACCGCAACCTGTGCGATTACGCGCAAAAGACGCACGGCGTGTCTATGGAAGAAATGA
Source organism: Verrucomicrobiia bacterium (assembly GCA_035629335.1). Lineage (NCBI taxonomy): Bacteria > Pseudomonadati > Verrucomicrobiota > Verrucomicrobiia > Verrucomicrobiia bacterium. The sequence goes on along the minus strand of DASPIB010000001.1, from coordinate 811,962 downwards.
AACAGCGCAATCCTGCCGAGCTGTTTAAGACCATTGCCATCTTTTGGGTGGAATCCACGAAGCTCGCAGGGGGTCCGGTTAAGCATCGCCAGCAAGGTGTGGTGGTGTCTCGCTCTGACCTGGATGGTGACGCGCCGCTCAACGCCTTTCTCCGAACGTTGAAGGTTGATATGGATGTTCAGCAAGTGACGCTTGTGCTTGAAGTGCAAGCCTCGCTAAAGGAATTGATCTTGTCGCTGGGAACAGCGCCGACCGCGCGGGAAGTGTTTCGCCTCGTGGTGGAGCCGCCTAGCCTAGCCGGCTAAACTTCTGCTTCGCCTGAACTGCTGCGATTGTATCACAGCAGTTCAGGCGAATTTTATTTTTGTTCGGCTAGTTTCTCGCGCTCGCGATTAGCTTTTATTTGTTTCTCATCCCGAAAACTAAAGTTGATTGGTGTGCCGCTGAAGTCAAATTCTTCACGCATGGCGCGCTCCAGGTAGCGTTTGTAGCTCCAGTGTAGAAATTTAAGATTGCTGCCAAAAATCACAAACCACGGCGGCGAAGTATCGGTTTGGACCATGTAGCGCAGTCGTGGATGGGTATTTTTCAGGCCGGCTGGCGGATGCTTTGCGAGGCAGGCTTGGAGGACTTTATTAAGTTCATGGGTTTTTAACTGGGTGTGGCGGCGTGCTTCAATTTGTAGCGCCAGATCAAACAGCTTAGTAACGTTTTGGCCGGTGACTGAGCTAGTGAAAATCAGCGGCGCCCACGGCACAAAAGCAAAATTGTATGAAATTTGTGGCGCCAAGGCATCGCGGGTGTACGCGTCTTTGCCTTCAACGCTATCCCATTTGCTGACCACCAAAACCAAGCCCTTGCCGGCTTCTTTAATCATGCCAGCGAGCTTTTGGTCAAGCTGGGTACTGAGCTCGTTGACGTCCATTAACAATAGGCAGACATCGGCCTCTTCAATCGCCTGCAAGGTACGTAATACACTGAATTTTTCGATGCCGACCTCTACCTTGCCATTACGGCGTACGCCAGCGGTGTCCAAGATTTCCAGGTCGCGGCCCTCGTAGCGAACCGACACGCGGTTTACGTCACGGGTGGTGCCAGCAATGTTGGCCACAATCGCCTGCTGTTTTCCGGCTAGGGTATTAAACAGATGGCTTTTGCCGACGTTTGGTCGGCCAATGAGGGCGATACGCAGGATGTCATCGGCAGCTGTGTCTGGCCGCGGTGGAATGATTGCCGTAATTTCATCGAGGACAGTGCGGATACCGTCGTTATGTTCGGCACTGGTTGGAAGAATAGTTTTGATACCGAGCCGGCGAAACTCGTCGATGGGCAGGCTTCCTCTTAAGTCGGTTTTATTGGTAATTAAGATAACCGGCTTGCGGCTTTTAAGCGCCTTTTTGGCCACAATGCGGTCGTCGTCGCCAAGGTACTGGGTGCTATCGACCACTACCAGGATAACGTCGGCAGCGTCGGCAGCTTCGGCGATTTGCTCTTGGATCGAAGCTTCAAATTCATCGCTTGGATCTTTAAGGCCAGCAGTATCGACCAGCCAAAAAGTGTGGTCGCCATGGGTCACTTTTCCTAGCACATTATCGCGGGTAGTACCGGCCTCACGGGCCACAATCGCCTGCTGTGAACGCACCAAACGGTTAAACAGCGAACTTTTGCCGACATTCGCTTGGCCAATAATAGCAACGGTGGGAAGTGGTTTTTTCATAATTTCTTCCCCTACTCTAACAGATTATTGCGATAAAGTGAAAATGAGTAGCCGCGGGATGCCCTCCCGCGGCTATTTCTAACTGAAGGCCGGCCAACGATAGGTTTTATTGTTGACCCTTACCTCGGACCCCGCACCTAGGCGGATGTCATCAATCGGTACATTTGTTACTTCCCCGCGATGCTTCACGTACCCACTGAAGCCGAGTGTGGCACGCAAGCTCCGCGACTTGCCAGACTTAATAGTAACCTCACTGGAGGTACCGAGCCGAGCGGTGATATCTCCTGCCACAGAAGCGAAGGTGAAAACACCAGAAAAGTCGGTCGTCAAGTTCAAATCGCCGGTAATGGCTCCAGTTACTACTTTGGGGCTGGTGGCTCCAGCAAAGGTGACGCTACCACCAACCTTGCCAAGTGTAAGTGTTCCTGATGACTTACCGAATGCAACATTATGAGCCACTTGCCGTACTTCAAGCGACTCGCTACCCAGTGCTCCGCTGATACTCGCCACGGATACGATGTAGGTATCGCGCAAGAATGCAGGCTTCATGGTAACGGCGCCCAGTGTCCCACTCATACCGATGGCGCCGAGCATGCCGCCGAGTGTAATCGGAGTGCCGGTCGGCACTTCGATCACCAAGCGTAGCGCGCGGTGGAGATCGATAGTTTGCCCATTGATCATGAGCTTATCGCCGCTACTGACCTTGACGAATACCGCCGCTGCACTCTTGAGACTACCAAGAAGCTTTGAAATCATTTTCGATCCAGCTCCATTACCGGACTTTTCCGGCAACGCTGCCGAGAGTTCGAGTTTCTTCTGATTTTCATTTGGGGGAAATGCGTCAAACTGGGCGGTTTCTCCATACCCCATAACGCGAATGCCGCGTCGATTCCGCGCCACGACCGTAACGTTAGCCAGCATCAAATTGAACTTTAGCTCGGTGCTGCTTGGATAGAGGCGATCAAAGACTGGAGTCTCGGGAAGTGCATTATCCCTTGCGAGAAGGATAGCTTTCATTAGACCAGGCACAATCTCGTCCTTTCGTAGCGGGGTCGCACTATAATATAGCATGTTTTTAGAGTCTTTCGATAGTTGCCTACACCAAGACTGTGTTACTATACCATTCATGCAGCCAGTCGTATTTTTTGCGCCAGGATTTCAACGCGGCTTTGAGAAGGGAGGCTACAACCGAGTCCGAAAAGCAATTAAGCGAAAGGGCTATGAGTTTGTTGAGGTGCCGATTGAGTGGCGCACCTACCCTGAAGATTGGAAGCGGCAATTCCTCGAGGCATACCGCGCCCGAGTGAAGAGCGGACAAAAGGTAATCTTCGCGGGTTTTTCGCTGGGAGCAGTAACGGCCTTCTTGGCAGCTGCCGACCAGCAGCCAGACGAGCTGTGGCTGTTTTCATTTTCGGCCCGGTTTGCTGAAGATATCCCACATGTTCCCGCTGAGCAGTTGGAATATCTTGAAACCAAGACGCCAGGTTTGGTTGCGAAGCTACGAGAGCTGGTGTTTGCGCAACTTGCCCCGCGCATTCAGTGCTACACCCTGCTCATGATGGGGGCTGTTGAAATTAAGGGGAGCCCGCTGCTCCACGAGCGAATGCTAGCAGCACAGCGCAGTTTGGCAAACACTAGCTCGCTGGTGGTTGTGGAAGGCGTTGGGCACAAAGCGAACGACCCAAAGTACGCCAACGCAATTGCGGCTTCTATCTTGCGGGCCAGTTAGTTGGGGCGCAAACGAACTCATTCTTCCGAGTTCGTTTGCGCCACTTTTATTTATAAAGATAAGGTAAAAATAAGCATTTTCAGGCCAAAGTATGCTACTTTATTAACTGGCGAGCACACGAGAGCCGTCTATTTAGGATGGTGAATCTATGAACGTGCCAATTATTGGTAGCGCGACCATTTTGAGCCTCCCGCTGGCATTTATCTTGATGGGTGCCAGCGGTTGCCACATCGCTGCTTACCATGTGGACGGTAAGCGATTGTCCCTCAGTAAAGTTGCCCGTAATTGTGGGCAAGGCAGCGTGCTCTTTATGGTGAGTCTTTCGCTACTTGCGGTGCAAGCAGGCGGCGCGTCTTCCGTGCAGGTTCGAATGCCTTTGATGCACCTGTTGCTGGTAGCTGCCTTGCTGTTTTTTGCCCTGCTTGAGCTGGTAAAGGCCTGGCGGCGCGCCGAGCGTACCCAAGTGGTTCGTGCTGGGATGACGGCTGCAATTTTGACTACCCTTTTGGGTGATGTTGGCTACACCTTTTTGACCTCGGAATGGAGGCTAGTGAGCCTGATTGGTTGGTGTGCAGTTGCCGTGGTTATCGCCGCTTGTTTTTGGATGATAGAGCAGGCAGCACAGATGAAAGCACCGGCAGCACCAATGACATCGCTGCAACTGCTCGGCACGGACGAATCCTACGCCGGAGCGGTTTATGTAGTGGCGCCCGGATCGGCTCACCCCACAGTCCTGCGCACGTAGTGCCTCCCCGCGGCTTGCCATGGCCGCGGGGCCTTTTTATGCATGCGTCTTGCGGGGCGAGGATAGAGTGGTGTATGATAATCATCAGTTCTCACGATAAGGAGAAGCGAATGGCTCGGCAAGAACGCGCTATCGAGAAGGCTTTGCTGGCTGTGGAGCTTGAGAAGCTCCACTCTCTTGAGGTCATTACGATTCAAGGGGTGCGGTATAGCGTGAAGCAGCGAGCTGTCAGCTGTCGGGCTGGTAAAAAGGTGGCCACTTGCGTTGTGGTTGCTGCAGTGCACGAAAGTCAGCAAGGGCTTTTGGTGAAGACCGGTAGAAACATCATTTTCGCTAGCTTTGTCGGTGGACCATTTGCTGAGAAGGACCACCGGCTGTTCTATGAAGCCCGGTTCTACGATGCCCAGGGGCAGCCCTTCTCCGATGACGCTGGTTCACTTGCCTTTCGGTATTATCGCAGGAATCGACAAAATAACTGGCTAGTTGTGCGGCACTCTAGCATTAAGGGCTTGTCGACAGGTGTGTACAGCTGCATAGCAGTTAGCGCCGAGGACCTGCAGCGAACCTAAGCAATCTGCCAAATGAACGCTAGGGTGGTCGAATCTGACCACCCTTCTATAATGGCTTTATTTCTTGCCACTTCCCTTCTGGCAGCTGCCCAAGTTGGTAGGGGCCGAACTCAGTACGGTGCAGCCGTACTACTACATAACCTAGGGCGCTGAACGTCCGCCGGATTTGCCGGTTACGACCTTCGTGCATTGTCACTTGCCAATCGCGGCGATGGGTGTCGCTCAGCCGACTGAGCTGTAATTTGCTGGGTCCATCTTCGAGCGTAACGCCAAAATCGTTGATCATTTGCTGATGCAGAGGTTCGAGGTCGCGGTTTAGCGACACTTCGTAGCTTTTGGTTTTGCGGAAACTCGGGTGCGTCATGCGGTGAGCAAAGTCGCCATCGTTAGTCAGTAGTAAGAGGCCAGAGCTATCTTTATCAAGCCGACCGACTGGTTTTAGATGATGAAACTTTTTTGCTAGTAAGCTATAAATAGTGGGAATGTCGCCTTGTTGTCGGCGCGAGCTGACGTAGCCAATTGGTTTGTGCAGTGCGAGATATCGCAGCGTGGTGGTATGCCCTAAAAGTTCCCCGTTGACGCGAATAGCATCGTGCGGCGTCACCGGGCGCCCGAGCTCGGCCGGGACATCATTGACGGTTACTTTCCCGCTGGCGATTAACTCGTCGGCCTCCCGGCGGCTAATGCCAAGCTGTAAGGCCAAATGTTTATTAAGTCGAATAGATGTCGAAGTCATGTATCACCAGTATACCCTACGCCACAAAAAGCTATTGCTGGAATGGATTACGAAAAGTATCCGGCATTTGCCGTGGGGGTGGCGTGATTGAGCCTTCACGGGGTGTTTGAGGGTAACTGACAGGGCGTTCTGGCAGTTTTTGTGGGGGTGTCGTCGGTGGTTGAGCAGGCGTGCTGGGCTCGTTAGGGGTGGTGCCGTTGTTTGTAGGCTCTGTTGGGGCGAATTCTGGAGTGCTGGCCTGCGCAGGCAGTGTTGCTGGCTGCTGGTTGTTAATGTCAGTAAAGTTAATTGGCGCCGGCGCAGTTTGCTGGGCAATGAGCGCATCAAGTTGAGCGTCTATGTCACCAGTATTTACTGCTTGTTGGCCATTGTTTGCGCTAGGTGTATCGTTGGTTGGTGCAGCTGGCTGAGGCGCTTCATTTGCAAGTTCTTTATCGAGCAACTCATTCATATCAACCCCGTGCGGACGCGAAAGATCACTCAGCGGTTGGATAACGCGTTCGCCAAGCGAAGCCGGCCGCGGCGAAGAAAATGGTGCTGTGGGCCGTGGTATAGAAGACGGCTGCGGTTGCGGTGCAGGAGCCGCAGAGTTTGTTTGTGGGTTTTGTGGGTATGGTTGGACGGGTTGCATAGGTGCGGTAGGCGGAGTAAACTGCCCGGGCATACTAGGTTGTACTGAAAACGGTTGCGGTACAGCTTGCGGTTGAGTAGAGGGCATGCCTGGCATTGCCTGGGGCGTTCCTGGTTGAGCTGCTGGTGCCGTAGCTGGGGCGTCACCCAATACCTCGTGTACCGCCCGAACGACATCTTCAATGCCCACTTGAGATTTTACTAAATAGCGGTCGGCTCCAAGCTGTTCACCGCGGTTACGCTGATCATCCGAACTTAAGGCGGTCATCATGATAACCTTAATAGTTCTGGTTTCGGTGGTCGAACGCAGGATGTCGAGCATGTCAAAGCCACTAATTTTTGGCATCATGACATCGCTAATAATCAGGTGTGGTCGTTCTTTGATGGCCATGGCGAGGGCTTCTTCCCCATCGCCCGCCGAAACGATATCATACCCTTCTGCAAGCAAGCGTACGCCGTATATCTCACGTAGGCTCTTGTCATCTTCGACAAGTAGAATCTTGGTCATATTACTTCTACTATACGTGCTTATGGTTAAAAAAGCTATAGTTAGGCTATTAAGTTCGGATTTAGTTGCTATGAGGGCGTTTTATGTCGGCAATTATTAAGATATTTTCTCGATCTTCAGTTTGCTGCGAGGAAATAATATTGAAACCCGCTTCATCGAATTGTCGAAAAACCTCAAATGCGCTCATGTGCTCGAAGGCCTTACGCCAGATCAGATTAAAAAGATTACTGATTTTTTTTGCAACTCTCGTTTAAGCGCCTCGGCGATGAACGCAATAAGAGGCTATTATTATCTTCGCGGTGGGATAAACAAATGAGACCTTCCGTCGTTATATGGCTGAGGCTGGGGTGACGAGGGCGACTGCTGAGGAGCCGGCTGAGGCGGTGCAATGTTCTGGCCGGTGGATGGAGGGACCGGCACGTTAGGTGAAGCTTGCGGCAGGATAGCTTGAGGTTGTTGAGGGGCCGGGCTTAGTGTAGTTGACTGGGTATTTGTGGGGGCTTGTGGATTCATAGGCGGCATGTTTGCGGCAGTGAGAGTGCTGGGCTCTAGAGGCACGGTGGTAGAGGTGGCGGCTTGGTAAGGCGTCGGCACAGCCACCGCACTGCTCGGCATCACCGGTGCTTCAACATTACCAACTCCGGCTTCAATCTTCGCCACCGCTTCCTCGTGCGAAACGCGCGGAATTTCTATATAAAACGTACTCCCCTTTTGGTACTCACTTTCAACCCAAATCCGGCCGTTCATGCCCTCTACAAGGCGCCGGGTGAGGTAAAGGCCGAGGCCGGTGCCGCCAATTTCGCGGGTGTCGCTATTATCCACTCGGTAGAATTTTTGGAACAAGTGCGGCACGTCTTCGGCGGGGATGCCAATGCCAGTGTCGTGGACGCTAATGGTGATGTGTTTAGTATCGCCGGTGACATCGACCGTAACATCGCCATGCAGAGTGTACTTAATAGCATTTTCTACCAAGTTCGAAACCGCTTCACGTAAGTGATCGTTGTCAACTTCGGCGTAATACACGGGGCTAATTTTTCGCGTCGAACCGGCATCGACACCAGGTTTAAACAGTAACACCAGCTGCTTCTCGGCGGCTTTTAAGGCGAATTCATCAACAATCTGCCCGGTAAAGGCAACCACGTCTACAATCGATGGGTTGCTGCGCAAGCGACCATCTTCGGCTCGCGAAACATCAAGCAGATCTTGGAATAGCCGGCCAAGGTGCTGGGCGGCTTCGTGAGCCTTCATGAGGTACAGCCGCGCGCGATCATCAATCGCAGCGGTTTGCGGATTGAGCGCCAGGCCTAAATAACCCTCGATTGATGCCACTGGTGTGCGCATTTCGTGGCTGGCGGTAGAAATAAACTCGGCCTGTTGTTTTTCTTCGGCTTTTTCTTTGGTAATATCGCGAAAGACCACAATGGCACCGCCGCCAGGCTGCCCAACCGGCGAAGCCAACAGCGATATGACGATCTTCTTGCCGGAACTAGTCTCGAGCTGCAGGTCGTTGGTGAGCATAGATTCGTTCGCTTCAAGCACGTGCTGAATCGGGTGCGCCTGGCCTTGGGGTGTGTTGCCCTGGCTGTTTTCAAGCTTTAAAACCGAATGGTAGTCAAGGCCAAGGGCATCGCGCTTTCCCCAGCCAATAATCTTTTGAGCCGCCGGGTTAATAAGCTGGATAATGCCTTTACCATCAATGGCTACTACCCCATCCTGGATGCCATTGATCACAATTTCAGATTTGTTGGCCACTTGGTTGAGCTCGCGGGCCAGTTCGTTGTAGGCTTTCTCTTTTTCGGTGTCACGGCTGCCTTTGTTGTGCCAAAGCAGCCAGCTAACAATAATCGGCAGCTCAAAGGCCAATAGAAAAACAATAATTTGGCTGCGTGAGGTAAGCGCTTCTTTAAATAGCAGCAAATCGAGTGCCAGGAAAATATTTGTTGCCAGCGCGACCGGCGCCAGGCCGTAAATGCCAAAAAGCCCAGCAAAAATCGCGACCAGCATCCCTAAAGCTATAAATGGCGAAGCTGTCACCCCAGTAGCTGCAAGGAGCGTGCCGGTAGTCAGCGCGAATAGTAAAAACAGTGCGAGTGCCACTTGGTAAAGCCACTTTTGCGGTGCCCAAAAGTAAGCCACCAGGCTCCCGAGTGCCGTGACGCCAGCGAGTACAGCCGAGTGCAAAGGGACGATCAGCTGCATTGAAACAAAAGTGTCGTCTACAATAAAGCGCGAGAAATAAAGCGCCAGCATAATACAAGCGCCAAACAGCACCACTTCGCAGATGCGTCGGTACCAAAATGGCGAAATGACAGTCGATGGTTTAATAGTGCCCTCCTAGGAAATTCTGAATGCTTATGGTTATTAGTATGGCGAATTTTGCCTCCGGCGACAAGTGCCAGCTTGACTGCGTGCTATAATAAAGCAATGACAGCCGCAATACTACTGACAATTGGTATCGTGCTCGGGGTATTTGTGGTTGTGCAACTTTTGTGGGTGAAACTAAATGGTCGGCGAGTGCCGCTGCCAAAAGTGTCTCGATTGCCGCGTAAAATTGGCGCCGGAGCACCGCTGCGTTATGCAGTACTTGGCGATAGCACCTCGGTTGCCCAGGGTGGCGACTATTCCCAGGGCTATGCTGTTGCCACGGCGGAATACCTGGCGTCGCGCTACGAGGTTGAGTGGTTGAACCTTGGCGAGTCTGGGGCGCGAGCTGGGTCGGTGCTCCATCGGCAACTGCCGGCAGCCCTCGCCTTCTCGCCGGATATTATCCTGATTGCAGTTGGCGCCAATGACGTGACGCACTTCACAAAAATGACCATCTTTACCGCCCAGCTTGAGCAAATTTTACATAGCTTACGCCAGGCAAACCCCGATGTGCGGGTAATACTCACCGGCGCCCCGGCTATGGGAACAATACCGCGGTTTCCATTGCCACTCCGCTCGATTATGGGTCGGCGAACTCTACAAATAAACGGCATCGTGAAAGAGCTTGCCAAAAAGCACAAGGCGGTTTTTGCGCCAATTGCCGAACAAACCGAAGAACTGTACCGCGCCCATCCAGAGCTATTTGCAGCCGATAAATTCCACCCCACCTCGGAAGGGTACTTGCCATGGATTCCTATTTTGCAGCGGGCGATTGATAAGGCGGAGGGTTAGGTTAATTAGCGCTCTTCCCTTTGCAGAGTCGCGAGCAATAGCATGTAGTCGTTATCTGGCGTCTTACTCACTTGTAGCGGGTTGAATCTGTTATTTGAAAAATGATTGACAACTTGTGTGGCACTTTCGTGTCGTGCTCGCCAAAGCAAAATTTTATCGTCCTTGTTAAGACTTACTAACCATTCGTATCCATCCATGGTAAATGTTATGTTGAGAGCATGCTTTAATCGAATTTGCAAATAGCGAGCTGACTCTTGCTCATTAAATCCAACCTCGACGTCGTAAAAAGAAGGGTCAATGCCAAGTTTGTCGACAATAAATTTATACTGCGGAGGCAACGGCTCTTCTGCAGTAAGTGGAAAGCTGAACCGATTCCTCATTGTGGGTGAATCAAGGGCGACAGTATAGGCTAGGAGGTCACTTCGTTGCATACTGTGCATGATTGTGCGAATACCATCTTCAGGCTCTCGAAAATTGCCTAAAGTACCACCGAGAACCAGCACTAGATTAGCCGTTTCTTTAGCTGGTGGCTCTGCGATTACCTCAGAGAATCTTTCAAAGCTAATATTCTTGCAATATCCCTCGAACTTCACGTCTTCACCGAACCACTTTTTTAAATTATGTTCAGCGACTTCGAGCATCGTTGGGCTAATATCAATTCCGATGTACCTCTTTAACTTCCCCGTCTTAAGGAAGTGCTCGGTTAGCGCTTTAGTTGGTAAAGCGTTTCCTACTCCAACATCGACAATATTGACGTATTTATATCTTTCAAGCAGAGACTCAATGTACTTTAGATTTAGATCGAGTAACTTTATTGTGCTATTAAGCATATTCGGTGACTTATCCTCATAAAGCCTTTGGGCATAACCATCCCAAAAGTAGGCACCTTCATCAATGTAGTTATATTCTCGCGATATTTCACGACCAGTTTCTATATTCGTAATAATGTCAAGAATTTGAGCTTTTGAATACAGCTTATAAAATTCTGGGATCGGCTGAGCATGCTTAAGGCTAAGGGTATTTAGAAACTTCCGACGCAGCGGCACCAAACCCTTCATAATTAAGTGGTTCTTTGGATTATTACTGATATAGTGGCGGCCACTGTCCTCAACCAGTTCAAGATTCAAACGTCCTTGGCGGGTTTGTTCGATCCAATTAGTAATAGTACGACGGCTGACGCCGTATTTTTCGGCTAGTTCTGTGCTTTTGAAGTAGTTCATTTATGTTAAATCTGGACGGAGAGACCGCTAATTGTTATTGACATGTTTCCCAAAATGAAGGTATCATTTACATAAGGTTAGTAACCCCATGGAACATATCGACCATACCATGTATGGAAAGTTTCAGCAACCTGCTTCTGTTTTGCAGGAGGAGTACTTTGCGGCAATGCCGAGTGCTACCGATATAAATAAGGTGCCTAAAACGGGCATCTCAATAAGGAGTAATCATTATGAGCAACGCTCATGTATCACAACCAGCAGATTCTGAGGTGATTGAACGGACTGTTCTTCGCCCTAGAGAGCAAGCAACAGTGCTGTTAGGTGTGTATGAAGATCTTATCCCCCAACCTAACTTTATGGTCGAGTCAAAGGCTGCTAAGGCCGCTACGGTGCATTTAAAGGCCAACTTGGTCCGGGTTAATAGCCATGGCGATTACCGCTTGTCGTACTTTTTAGAAAACAATTCAGACTCCCCTGTCGAGGTCACGATTCGCGAAAGCTACGCAGCGGGTGTGTAGGTTTCCCGAATACACGGAAACATATCAGTTGTGAGATAATAAAACAGGCCGGTCCACAAAAATGTGGAGCCGGCCTTTTTGTTCTAGCCTGTGGCGCGAAGATCTGAAGTAAGACTCCCCGCTAGCCAGCGGAGCTGCAGAGCGTTACCGGATCGCACCGCGACCACTAGTGCTTCGATCTCGCTTTCGGTAGGATCAAGAAAGTAATGGCTGGTGGCGCCTTGGCCGGGAATTTCAGACATCACGGTTAATTCGGCAATTAGCCTTTGACTCGCCGGGGCTTGCTTCCGCGGGGAAGCATCAGGCGGTGTAAACAAAGCAACGAGCGGGGCGGAAAAGTCCTTCGAGAATACTTCCTTCATGACACTTCCCTTCTCTTCAGGCTCAGGCACCTTATAGTGTGTACAAGAAAAATGCCGCAAAGCTTCAGTATAGCACAAGAAATTCTCCAAGCCTCGTTTAGCCATTTAGGGCATGGTCATAAAAATGCACTGCCGGCTCATGCTAGCAGTGCATTTGGTAGTTCAATCTTAGCTGTTAGCTACGGAGTAATTTTATAAATATGGTAGGTATGATCAGCGGCAAAGGTATCGGTAAATTGCCCGTCCGTTATTGGCAGGCTGCGGTTTTCGAACAAGACTTCAGCCTTACTTGCGGTCAGGCCGTTCGGTAGACGCAGGCTTTGCTGGCTGGTGGCACTGCCGCCCTTAACGCCGGCTGGCATGGCAAAAATGTAGTACGAGCCGTTTTTTTCTTTCAGCATGGTGTCGAGTTTGGGGTTAAAGCTGTAGCTGAACGACTGACTGTTGAGTACTGGGGCGAGCTCGGTAATTTGGGCATTCACCTGTTTTACTTTGGCGCGGATGGCAGCGTAGCAGTCGCGGCCGACGTATAGCGGGTCGCGGACGACGTTCGAGCTTTGGCAGGGGCCGCTAAAGCTGTGATTGAAGTAATTTATGCCGCGAGCTTCGTGGATTAGTGAATTCCAAACTGCACCAGCTAGTTGATTAGGTGTAATGCCGCGGTTCTCGGGGTCGGTGAAGGGGTGGCCGGTTTCAATAAAGCCCCACACTGGCTCGCGCTTACCGCTTAAAGCCGCCAGCCGGCGCTGAGCGTCGATCTGGTGGCCATAATTTGAAGCGCGGTGGCATTCATCGTAACTGAGGTCGTTGTAGCCGTTTCCGTGTGGCTGTTTGGCGCCAGAGCCATCCTTCCAAATCTCGCCGGCAACACTCCCGCCGCAAACAAGGTCGCGGGTGTACCAGTAAATATCCAGCGATACGACATCGTTTTGATCCAGCCACTCTGCGGCAATGGTATCTCCTGGCGTGTAGTTTGGCAAGATCATATTACCGGTGAAGTTGGTGTAATGGAAACGGCCATCTTTGGGTAGTTGGGCCTTCTTGGTCTTGAGGTGATTCAGCACTTGCCCTGGAGCCTGACCAAACTGCTCGGGTTCATCGCTCACAAACCAGCCAACGGTTTCGTTGCCAACGTTCGGGGCGTCGGTATGTTGATGAATAGCCGACATGCCGCTTTGGCGGATGGCTTCAAAATTTGGATAAACATTGGGTCGGGCGCCGTCTTTGTAGATTTCTAAATACGTGTTGATACCGATGGCTTTATCGGTGTCGACGTCGCGTTGGTTTTCAACAGTAGCGCCCCATAGGCCAATTGGGAAGAAATGAGGGTTGGTCCAGCCGTGGCTTTTGGCCTGCGGAAACTGTTCGTAGAAGCTTGGGCCGCCTTCCCAGGGCACACGTGGCAAGTCCTTTAGGTCGACTGGGGCTTTGGGGGCGATATACACGACGCCCACGGCAGATGAAAGCTCAGATACCTCTCCTTTGACGTCGATGGCCTGTACTTGGTAGCCGTAGGTTTTTTGGTCTTCAAGGTTTTGGTTGTCGGTAAAGTGGCGGGCGTCGCCGTTAAGTGCTGCGATTTGGTTGCCGTTTCGGAAAATGCGGTAACCCGATATTGTGCCATTAGGGCTGGTGCTGGGCTGCCAGGCCACGGTGATGGCGGCTTGATTTTGGGTAGCCGTCACATTTGCCGGTACGGTGGGCTGAGCGGTTGTAGCGGTCGGCCGGAAAATGACATCTACCCAGTAGTTGGCTGCATTGTAGCTGTGAGTTGGAAAACTAGAGGCGCCATACTTGTAGACGCCGTTTTCGCCGTCGGTGTGGTTCTGCAGGGCGGACAAGGGGCCATTTTTAGCAGCTTGGTTATGGAAATAGCCCGGCTCGGCAGCGTAAAACCCGTGAGGCGCGTGATATGACACGATGTAGGTCGTGTTGGCGGCAATAGCGACTGGTTCACTAAAGTAGGCTCGCTGCCAGCCGGCGGTACTTTCATTGGTAAAGCTAACGCTGGCGAGCTTGTTGCCTTGAGCATCCCACAGACTGCCGGTGTGTTGTCCGGTATTCTTTTCGCCCTTGTAAAACTTCACGCCAAGCACTTTCCCGTTGGTGTGGCTACGGAATTTTACGCCAAGCTCAACGCTTTCGGTGTCATCGTGGTGTTGTACGGCGGGGATGGTGTTATCTGGCCAGACGCTGACTGGTGCTAGAAATAGCACCTCGGCTGCTATAGACAAATCAGATTTTCGGCCGTTTGAATCGATAGCTTGAACTCGATAGGAATAGGTGCTGTTGTTTTCTAGACCCTGTGTGTCGTGGTAGCGAAGTTCACTGCCCGGAACGCGGGCAATTTCTTGATCGTTTCGGAGGATAATATATTCGCTAATTGTGTCACCAACGGCGCTACTCGCCTGCCAAGTCACTGTAATCCCCTCTTTTTCTGGCTCGGCGGTCACTTTTTCGGGGATCGTTGGTTTTTGGGTTGTATCTGGGATGAACAAAACATCCACCCAGTAATTGCTGCCACGGTAGCTACTCGTGGGGTAGCTGCTGTTACTGCCATAGGCATAGACGCCGTTTAAGAGCTCGGGGCCACTTTTTGGTGCAGTTAAAGGCCCGTTTGTGCGGCTATTTTTAGTGAAGTAGTGCTCGGTTACCGAGTAGTGCCCGCGCGGCGCGTGGTACGATACGGTGTAGATTTTGTTGGCCTCAATCTGCACCGGTTCTGGGAATGCTGCTGTTTGCCAGCCGCTGGCCGTTTCACTTTTAAATGTCACGCTCGCGAGGCGCTTACCGGTATTATCCCAAAGCGAACCGACGTGCGTGCCACGGTTTTTAGAGCCTTTGTAGAACTCTACCCCGGTTACCTTGCCGCTTTTACTGCTGTTAAAACGGACGCCAAGCTCAACGCTCAGGATATCCGGATCGGTGACGATGCGCGGTTTCGCCGAGGTACCCCACAGGCTATAAGTTTCTTGGCTAGCACCGGCAAAACCAAAGCGCACAATGCCGGCAATCGCTACAACTGCCAGAAGGGCGAATGCGGCGTAACGCCACTTAAAAGCTTGCCAAATAGTTGGTGTATGTATGCTGCGCATAGACAAATTTCTTCCCCAAAATATTAAATGTGTCTTAACTATAGCAGCAGCACGGATAAAAGCAAAACGGCAAATTGCAGCTGGAAGAAGAGAGGTCCAAAATGATATACTCCCTAATGTCTCATTGATTCGGTTAGGAGCTAACGTGTCCCGGCTTAACCTTACACCAGAGCAAATCGACGCACTGCAGGCCTACGTGATGTATACTTCTCAAAAACAGCGAGCGGCTGCGTTGAATGTTAGTGAAAATGCCTTCACTGCCCTAACTGCCAAGGCCGTAAAGGCGGCGCGCGCCAGAAACCGTCTGCATGCGGCGGTGAAGGCGTACCAGAGTGGCTTGTTTGATGAAGCAGAGCTGGACAAGACGATTCCCGTGCCGATGCTTGAGTTTGAGGACCTCTTTGAGAACCACCGCAAGATCATCTGGCTTGCAGCTGATGGGTATGAAAATTACGCAATTGCGGCAAAACTTAAGGCTTCTGACGGTCTCGTGGCTCAGTACTTTAGGGCTATTTTCGATAACACAGGCTATCGCGATCGTAACCAGGCCGTTTTTGTTTGTGTGCGAGCGAAGGTGCCGCGAGTAACGTAAGGCAGAAATACCATGGCGAACCTCTTCTAAAGGTTCGCCTGTTTTAAACTATGAAAAACCGCCGGATTGGCGGAAAAGTTGTTGGCCGCGAGGCCGACGGAGTACGACTGGTGGGTCGTGTCCGTCGGCCTCGCGGCGTACCGATCAGATAAGGAGGTGGCTGAGCGTGGAAGGGATCTCCCCCAGGCTCCAGAATGCCGGCTGGAAGCCGCAGTCGAGCCGAAGACTCAACGTACGGACCGTGCCATTCTGCAACTTCAGCGGGATGATGTAGTACCAGCCCGCGTTGTGCACCTTCGAGATGCCAATGTGGACCGCGTTTGGCACGGGCTCCATGAAGAAGCTGTACGCCTCTTCGTGGGCGCGCCATTCGATGCGCGCTTGGTCGAACTGAAGCCTTTCGTTGACGAAGGTCTTCACGCTCTCGCGCCACTGGCGAAGCGTGAACGCATAATTGGGATTGCTGTCATCTGCCGCGCTCATCAGAGCCCGATAGAGGGCATCGTCGCCCCCAACTGGGTAGCCTTCCTCGCTGACGTAACCGCAGAGCCGAGTGATCAGCTCATTGGTCGTCTGGTTGAGTTCAGGCGCCTTTGTGATGGGGGCGAATGGGGTGTGCCCGTCGCGTACGTTGGTGATGGATGGTGGCCCGAAGGACCACGGCTTTTCTTTCGTCGTGCTGCGCCACGTGGCGTAGTTGGTGAAGGTATCGCTCTGCATTTCGCACAGCGGAGTTTCTTCTGTAGGCGTACCCACCGCGGGGGTGGGTGCGGCCATCTGAACGTCGACAGTGCTGATACCACTGAGCAGGCTGAGCCCGCCCACGAACAGTAATACTACTGCCAACGCCAACAACGCACTTCTCTTGACAACCATTTTTTAACCTCAGTTCTTGTCGCGACGGCCGAACAGCGACCCGCCAACCAGGCCACAGGCGAGAGCCAAGACGCCTACGATGAGGATCTTGACCCACGGGAAGTCAATCCAGCCATCCACGGTAACCTGCTTGCCAATTGCCTCGAAGATCACCGGCTCGGCGTTGAGGAAGTAGTTGAGCAACAGCCCAGCGACGACACCAACAACCATGCCGATCAACGCACCGACCCAGCTGAACATCTTCTCGATGTGCCAGCGGTTGCGGACAACGGTCCGCTTCTCGATCACACGGGTCTCGATGACACGTGCCGCATCGACGTGCTGTTGGATAAGCAGAGCGAGTGCCGGCGAGTTCAGAACCGCCACCGAAACATTGGCGGCGGTAGTCGCCTCCAGCTCTTCGAGCCGGGCAGTAAGTGCTGCGATCTGCAGCTTCATCTCCGTGTTCTGTTGCTCCAGCTTACGCGTTCGACGCGCGGCGATGTAGTCCATCAACTGCGCGTCGAGCTGCTGACGCTTTCTGAGCAATTCCTCCAGGTCGCTGTCCTGAACCGGGTTGGCCAGGGCGGCCTGCAATGCAGTGCGGAACGGGCGAAAGAAAAACAGTAACCAAGAAAGCACGAGTTTCTCCTCTGATTCGGTACAAGCTCCGGCCCGCCCACAAAGAGCAGCGGTAAACTATGTGTATATTTATATCACAAAATTAAAAATAAATCAAGCATGCAACAAAAAGATACTGTTGGGTGTTGATGTGGTATCGCCTCGAGGGTAATTACTCGCTTGGCTATGCTATACTGCTACTGCTATCAATAAAACAAACAGGAGCAACAAAAATGGATCCAGAGATTACTTTTACCGGCGGGGTAAACATCGCTCTAAAAATACCAAAATATTGTTATGAAGACACGGTAGCGTTCTACCGAGACACCTTAAAACTAGAAGTCAAGGAAGAAGCAATCGATAACCCTACCGTTTCGCGCACGCATTCGGTGGTGTTTGGGCCAAATACGGTATGGCTTGATTGCGTTGATAATTATACCCACAGCGAAGCCTGGCTGGAGATTCAAACGCCAGATGTGGCAAAAGCCACCGACTATCTTCGAACGCGCGGTGTGACAACTAAAGATGAGTTCGAGCAAATTCCGGCCGACAAACACTGGATCACTGATCCGGCTGGTACTGTAATGATTGTCAGCGCGCCCGAGCGAGCTGGCGCGTATTAGGCCTAAAATAAAAATCCCTGCAGCGGATAGGGCCGCTGCAGGGACGAGCTTAACGCGTGTTGTACTGCCATACCTCGATGTAAGTCTTATCCAGCATCAACGCCGCCTTAAGGGGCTTCACCAAACTGTCGGGGTTGCCAAGCACAAACGGCTCATCAACTACAACAGTAAAGCTTTGGCACTCTGCGCACGAGGGGGCCGTCATTCTGGTCCACTTACGATCCTTACTCGCCCCCTCGGGAGCCGACAGGCGAATAAACGGAGTGCCCCGAGTCAAAACAATGTCTGTCGCCCCATTGATCTCGAGCCCTCTTTGAAAACCCTTTTTGCCGGGGTTCTCCTGCGCTGGTGCTTTATTGCTCCAAAAAAAGAACTTGTCGGTGGTACTAGCTTTAACCATTACTTCGCCATAGTGCAGATAGGAATGAGCCACGCTTAGGCTAACCCCATGTGGCTTAAGAGGCGTGTTCTTCGCAACGTCCTGCAGTACCTGCTTGAAATCGAGCGAGGTCGCTTGGTCGTATACCGGAATGCCCCATCCTGTTAGCCCTTGCTTCACCTCTGGAAGCGATGCCGCTACTACTTCATCATGCAGCCTGCTAAGGTTCATGTATGCATCGGAATCTTTATGGGTGAGCTTTGGCGCGCCGAATGGTTGAGCAAACTTCCCGCCCACTCCAGTGTGGTGCCGATTAATACAGATTTGCATTGCGTGCGACAAGCAGAGTCTGAGAAGCTGAAGCTTATCTTTGGCCGAGGCGTTCTTGAGCACGACGACGGCCCTTACCTGGGAAATGTGATCGAGGATGATAATTGCGAAAGGCTTACCTCCGCTTTTTGCGATCCAGCGATCGTTATCGGTGTTGATCGGCTTGTGCAGATCCACAACTTCCACCTCTCTTTTGCGGGTCCAAGATAGTATATCACGCACTGGATATATATGGTAATTGATTTTGAAGAAGAGTATAATTAATGAACAATACTAAAAAATAAAAAGAATATAAAATGAAAACACAAGTTTACCCTTACCTTAATTTTAAAGATAACGCTCGACAAGCTATGGAATTTTATCAGTCGGTGTTTGGTGGCAAGCTCGATATCGCCACTTTTAAAGAATACGCTGACATGCCGCAAGATCCGGCGGATGGCGATAAAGTAATGAACGCGATGCTGCAGGCCGATAGCGTTGCTTTTATGGCTGCCGACACACCAAGCAGCATGGAATACACGCCCGGAAATAACTTTGCCATGGCGCTTAGCGGCGATAACGAGCAAGAGCTGCGCGGCTTTTGGGATAAGCTTGCCGAAGGCGGCACCGTGGTGATGCCCTTAGACACAGCACCTTGGGGTGATGTATTTGGGATGGTGGTTGACGGGTTTGGTGTGCAGTGGATGGTGGATATTGCCAAACAGAGCTGATAGATATTGCCTTTTACCTACCTATCCTGGCATAATGGGCTAGTTCTACTAGTGACAAGGAGACTGCTCATGGGCGTAAGCGAAGTGGCACGATTTACGATTCCTGCAGAAACAGAAGCTATTCGTGTAGCGAATCTTCCTGCCGCTCTTTCTCGAGAAGACGTTCTGGTTGTTCCCGATGCTTCACTTAAGGATCAGGTGGTCATTCAGCTGAAAGAAGGCGCTAAGGCTATCGAGCTGGTTTTCAAGTCAAAATGGTACAAGGGAACTAGGACACTGGAAATCTTCCGGGATCCAAGCCAGCCGATCAATGACCTAGAGGTTCTGAGTGCTATTGTGCTCGGGATTCGAGTGCCGACAAAGTACAGTACTGATGTCACGATTGTGTAGAAACAGCTAGAAAGCTGCGCCTCGCCAAAAAAAGATTTGACGAGGCGCAACAATAAAAGTTAAATCCTCTTAAGTAAAATAAGTAACGTGATAACAAACAAAAGGCACCGATACGGGTGCCTTTTGTTTGTAGATGCAATAGATAGCTATCTAGCGCACGCTGCGGAAGCGCCAGGCCAGTGCGCCACCGGCGAGGGCAAGGATGCCGCCGATAGTGGCAACGAGTGATACTGATGTACCGGTGTCGGCTAGTTCTTCACAGTTGAAGCCGAAGTCGACCGTCATGTTGGCTGCATCGTTTGGTGCGCCTTGCCCGCTAGGTGCGAGGTCTGTTTCGTTAGCTGGTTCGCCAATGGCGAGCGTGACTTGCCCTGAGCGTACGGCATCGCCAGCTTGGGCAGGGTCGATACCGTTATCATCGCTCTCGGTGTCGTTGTTAGGATCTGCGCTTTGTAGGGCGCCGGTTGAACTGATATTGCATGATTCAAGCGAATTACCAGCCATAAAGTTGTCACTGACCACTTCAACTTCGTAACAGCCAGGGTTCAAGTTGTCGAAGCGGTAATAGCCTGCGCTGTCAGTCGTGGTGGTAGCAATTTGTGTTCCTGTACAGTCGTAAAGTGCCAAAGTAACACCGGCGACACCCGGGTTAGGGCCATCGGCTGCATCAATATTGCCCGAGTTGTTAGTGTCAATCCAAACACGGTTACCAAGGCTATAGGGCTGCCAGTAGCCAAAGTCACCTGTTTGGTTGCTCGGAGTGCTTAAACTTATCTCTACGCAGTAACCGACTGGGTCCTGGCCATTATTATCGGTATTTGGCGTACCTTGTGTGTTGGTGTATCTCGCCAGGACATTATTGTCGTCTGTCACCACCACAATATAGCGCGCAAAGGTTCCTTCGAGGCTGGTAACTGGCAGATTAGTGAACTGATAAAGGCCGTCAGCGTCGGTCGTGGTTGTCGTGACCAGCTGAGTTGGATCCAATGTACAGCTACTGTCGGTGCGGTAGATTGCTACCGTGACACCTGGGATTGGCTTGTCGCCTTTTGCTGGGTCGTATACGCCATCTTTGTCGTTATCTTCAAAAATTTGGTTACCAACGGTGCCGTTTTCTGGCGCAGGTGCAAGTGCCAAGAATGTGCCGGCTGGGTTAAAGCAGATACGGCGAATTTGGAAGAGGATATTACCGCCCGCATCGCGGAAAGTAATATATTCTTCGGTGAATGCTGGATTTGGGCAATTCGGATCGTTGACAGTGTCAGTAAAGAATGACCCAACATCGTTTTGGTCAATCAAGTAGTAAGTGTTTATGGCGCCACACGGCAAATGAGTTGGTTCTTTCCAGGTGACTGAACCATTTACGCCGGTTGAGTTACCTGCTGCATCAGTGGTGTTGGCATAACTCATGACTCGAGCCTTCCAGTCAGCCAGCTGTTCTGGGGTAACAGATTTTGGAACAGTTGCCCCTGGTGCTGGCTGGACGCCAATCATCTTTAAGATCACGAATTGGGCAGCGGTGACGGCCCGTGGGTCGCTGCTGTTTAAGTCGCTTTCTACCATTGCAATGTACTCTGCAGCCGTATCTACTTCTGCGGGTACACCTGGATTAGCTGCAGTTGGTTCAACGTACGAACCACCTGGGCTTGGCACGTTACTATAAGTACCGCCACGGAGTGCTGGCCCGTCCGTCCAGCCGGTGTTTGTAAAAAAGCCACACCATCGCTCACGATTGAAACCGGCTACTACCGTTGTTCCGTTACATGTTGCTGGTGCGGCACTTGCTTCTGGTGCTGCGCTAAAAAGCACTACGCCACTCGCGACTGCGAACAGACTGAGTGCGTAAGCCGCAAAGCGCTTTGCGAACGAACTTAATCGTTCGACAGTATTTGCATTGCTCATACCTTCCCCTATTTCCCTTTTGTTTATTTATTCCCCAAGCATAAATTTGCTTATGTTTAAAGCATAGGCAATTTTGGGTCCAGTGTCAAACAAAATGTTGCTTATTTTACTAGTTTTTTATTGTCAATTTGATAGCACTCAGAAAAACAGGGTTGCAAAGTGAAAACCTTTACCGAATATTCGTACGTTATAGCAACTTTTTAATTTCTTGCAGCTCGGGTAAGGAAGATTTTTTAATAAACTGAAAGGCGAAAAAGATTGTCGCCAGGTGCATGCTTTGGTAAGTGCCAGAGGTAGGATCTTGGATCATCGTCGCAAAGTCTTTAAACGGCATTTTAATAATTTCTAAGTCTTCGCCGTTTTCGAGTTGTTGCGGTTGTTGGCAGCCTCCGCCAAACGCGATAAACGAATGCACTCGATTGGTGTGGCTGGCCGAGTTTGGGTAGCTCGCGCCAATTGGATGCACTTCCCCGCCAACATAGCCCAGCTCTTCCTTTAGTTCGCGGGTAATTCCAGCTAGCGGCGAGCTATCGGAAGCGTCGATGCCGCCACTGACAAGTTCGGGAAGATATTCACCGATACCATGGCGATAGTGATTCACCAGGAGTACCTGCATTTGATCGTCAATAACAAAACAATTTGCCCACTCCGGATGCTCTACTACATAATAAGGTGCGATTTTGTGTCCATCGGCTGTTAAGCAGTCATCTGCGCGAAGCTTGAGCCATCGGTCGTTAACAATATAGCGAGATTTAGTAATGTGCCATTTCTTGAGTTGAGTCATGATAGTTACCTCCTGCCGTTGATAATACCTGGCTGTGGCTTATAACGCCACGCTTGACATTGGCCCCAAGGGCACTTATTATGTATCAATTGCCCGTGCTAACTAGCGAGATGAGGGAAAATGTTCAATCTTGACCTCAAGATCTATGGCGCCAAAAGCGATGGGTCAAATCAGATTGTGTTCAACTATTCTGAGGCTGGCGCAGCTGCGGCCCGCGAGCTGAGCGCACTACTCAGTCGTCACAATATGAATCACAGTGATGTGCCAAGCTATGTACCCCTGCAAGGTTTGGCGGCAGACCGCATGGCTAAACTGGGCTTGCGTATGGATGTCACTATCCTCAATGAACGTGAGCACATGCTTGTTTCGAAGTGGCTAAGTGACCATTCCGATGTTGTGAAGGGCGTTGACTAGCCTTTTTGCTGTAGTACGGCGCCTCGCTAGACCCGAGGCGCCCTTTTAATTTAAAAGTGTTTATAGAAGCAAAGCGCCAGATCAACTACTCGGCAGCGGGTTTACTTATGGCCGTAAATATTCCAGCAATGCACCATGAAGCGGGCCATTCGACACCACTATCCCATTTGAAGTGCCAGTGTAACTCACTTCCCCACCGGCAAGATCGGTGGCCGTGCCGCCAGCTTCGGTAACAATTAGGGCCGGAGCGATGGTGTCGTAAAGTCGTCCTACCCCTAGCATAGCTCCCGATAGCTTGCCCTCGGCCACTTTCATGGCTGAATAAGTAAACGAACGAAAATTAAACACCTTGCCTTTAGCGGTATCGATGCGGTCGAGCACTGTGCCGGTTGAAGCAAAATCCTCGGGGTGAAAGCTGCTGGTTGCAAAATAGCTGGCGCCAACCGCTTGGTTTTGGTTGCAAAAAATCTGCTGATCGTTTTTATAGGCACCCTTCCCTGCTTCGGCATAATACAGGTCGTCAGCTATCGGGTCGTAGGCTACGGCCAGTTGCGGCCGGCCGTCACCCACTAGTGCAATGACAATTGTCGAAACGGGAATACCATTTTCAAAAGGCTGCGTGCCATCAACCGGGTCGATTACCCATAGTCGATTGCTTTCGGTAGTGGTTGAAGCTTCTTCTCCATAGACGGCATCGCCGGGGTATGTTTCGGCGATTCTTTTAATAATCAGGTCGTTAATTTCGGTGTCGGCTAGGGTGAGCGGGGTGTTATCGGCTTTCCATTCGGTATGGGCACCACCAAAATACTTCTTAAAAATAAGGCTTGATTCACGGGCGAGCTGAAGGGCAAAAGTTAAGTCAGGAGACGGTTGATTCATGGAAGGTATTGTAGCACAGGCGGAATTAAGGCGCCCGTACTTTAAGCAGTGGGCTGATTGCTGATATTGTCAAAACTGCCGTCATTAGTTCTTTATGAACGTCGTTGGCGTAAAACATACTTGCAACTGAAAAGTCTTGTTGTTTTGTCCACCACGAAAAAGGTATAATAAAATTCTAGAGCATTAAAGCCCTTTCTGGGCAGGAGCGGTAGATGAAAGACAAAAATAATAACCAAGTAGTAGTAATGAGTATTAGTGCGGTTTTGGGTGGTCTGATTGGTTGGTTTGTGGGCACTTACTGGCTGAGCCCGGCGATACTTATTCCAATTGGGGTAGTGATAGGTATTGCTGTTGGTATGGCGGCGACTAAAGCCAAATAGCCTCCTCAGTTAGCTGAGCGCCCTCTAACAAGGCCTTACTTGTGTATACTCAAAATTTGTTATGTGATATACTATATAAGATCTTACGTTTTGGGATAGAGAGCGAGTGATGACAGATGCGGCGACGTAAGGCGTCCCCCAAGCGGACGTCATCACCAGAAGGAGCCTGTGTGACTGGTGTCGCAGTTAAAGATTACGCGGCCGAAGGCGATGGCCTGGTGGTTATCTTGCAGCTAAGCACCGCTCTACTCAAGCCGCTAGTGGCTGCAAACGCTGTGGAGCGGTTTCGCCGTAAGGTGCTTGGCCTCGATGATATCGGCCGCTGCGTTATGCCGAGCCGTTACTATTCAGACGATTCCGTACTGCTACTTGAAGTAAAGATTAACGCAGCTGGACTCGTCCGATATCGTGGGCCAAACGCACAGCAGGAACGAGCTCAAGTGCTTTGCGCGGCAGTCGAACGAATCATCAACGAAACGTCAGCAGCTCGCAGCTAGAAAGGGCTATGTGCCGTTTGGCGCATAGCCCTTCATAAATCAGTTTTGAGCCGTGTCAATGTCCGAAAACGCAGTAATCTTACCTGACGTCATGCTACGCTATGATTATGAATTTTTCGCAAGAGTCATACTATAAAGCCGTCCTTGCTCACGACCGCCGGTTTGATGGTCAGTTTTTTATTTGTGTCAGCTCGACTGGCATATATTGCCGACCAGTCTGTTCGGCACAAGTACCAAAAATAGAAAATTGTTCGTTTGTTGCCACCCCAGCGGCTGCAGAAAAAGCCGGGTTTCGGCCTTGTCTGCGTTGTCGGCCCGAACGAGCGCCTGGCACCACTCCTACCCTACCATCTGCTGCACAGCAACTTGCCGCTCATATCGATGACACGCTACTTATGCAGCAAACACTGGCCGACGCCAGCCGCAGTTTCGCAATGAGCCCACGGCATGTACGCAGGCTGTTTGCTCAAGAATTTGGCGTTGAACCTAAAGATTACCTCACTACCAAGCGCTTGCTGTTTGCCAAACAATTATTACAAGACACCAACCTGCCCATAGCTCAAGTGGCGTACGCTGCCGGTTTTGCGACGCCTGGGCGACTCACTATTAATATGCGCCAATCATATGGCTTCACCCCGCGACAACTCCGGAAAAACCGCCAAGACCTACCCGATCAAGCAGTGAGTTTGCGCACGGATTATCGGCCACCGTTTGATTGGCAGAATCTGCTTAGTTTTCTCCGTGGCCGAGCAACGCCATTCGAGCGTGTTTTGGGCGATACCTACATTCGAACCATTAATAATTACGAAATCAAAGTCCAAAACGTCGCCCACAAAAATCAGTTGCTGATTGAAATACCCGCGGCCCTAGCCGGACAATCGTACCGGATTGTGCGCCGAGTAAGAAAATTGTTCGACCTCGATGCCAACCCGCTGGTGATTGCGGCCTCGCTGGCCGAGGATCCACAGTTGAAGAAGTTAATTGAGCAGTACCCAGGTCTGCGCGTTCCGGGGTGTTGGGATAATTTTGAAATGCTGCTGCGGGTTATTCTTGGCCAGCAGGTTAGTGTTGCAGGGGCAACGACTTTAATGAATCGCTTGGCGAGTAACATTGGTACTCGGCCGGCACAAATCGCGGCCAGCACGCCCGAAGCCATTGCGCAAATTGGCGTGCCACTTAAACGCGCGACGACGATTTGGCAGGTCGGCTGCATGGTGCAGGACGGCTCGCTACGACTTGACGAGCCAAACCCGGTGCGCTTTTACGAACGGCTGGTTGCCATTCCGGGTATCGGCCCGTGGACGGCCGAGTACTTGCAGATGCGCCTTTTACACTGGCCCGACGTTTTACCAGCTGGCGATTTGGGCCTACAGAAAGCCGTACAGCCCGGCAGCCGCTTCACCGAGCGCCAATTGCGCGAACGGGCCAAAAAATGGCAGCCCTGGCGCAGCTACGCCACGGTACTGTTATGGAAATCATTAGATAATCAAGGAGGCTAAAATGACCACATTCTACAAATATCTCGATACGCCCGCCGGCACCATGCTCCTAACGAGCGACGGCACCGCCATAACCGGTATGCACTGGAAAGTATTTAAACGAGCGCCTACTGCCCTGCCCGACTGGATTCAAGATGATACGCCATTTGCGGTGCTCTTGCAACAGTTGCAGGAATATTTTGCCGGTAAGCGACAAGTGTTTGACGTCCCAATTAAAGCCCACGGTACTTCATTTCAACTAGCGGTTTGGGGAGAAATAGCCAAAATTCCCTTTGGCGAAACCAGCACTTACGGCCAGCTTGCAGCTCGAATCGGCCGACCTTCGGCCATGCGGGCAGTCGGTACGGCGGTGGGCAGCAATCCGCATTCGATTGTAGTGCCCTGCCATCGTATTCTCGCAAC
The DNA here is from genome assembly GCA_035629335.1 of Verrucomicrobiia bacterium. Classification (NCBI taxonomy): domain Bacteria; kingdom Pseudomonadati; phylum Verrucomicrobiota; class Verrucomicrobiia; species Verrucomicrobiia bacterium. The sequence continues at coordinate 785,720 of DASPIB010000001.1, read as the reverse complement.
TGGTGGCCGAATCACGGGTTACGCTGGTGGTCTCGAGAGCAAAGCGACCTTACTGGCGCTTGAAGGCGTTCCGATCCGCTATTAACCAGCAAAATGCTTTTGATTATAAATAAAATGTGATATAATAAGGAAAGTGACAGAAAGGCGTTTGTTCTCGTAAAAATGATACAACTTACTAACTCATAAACCAGCTGCAATTCGGTTTTATTTGTTATGTAAGTTAAAAATGTCTTCTTTAAACCAGGTACCGTTTTGTAGCGTCAAACAGGTACCTGGTTTTATTTTCGAGGAGCTACATGATCAATTTTACAAACCTTTCAAAATCTTTTTCAGCCCACCAAGTGTTTAGTGGTATCAGCGGTGTCATTGCCACCGGGGACCGCATTGCCATAATTGGCCGTAATGGTGCGGGGAAATCAACATTGCTTGATGTTCTGCGTGGCGCGTCGCCGCCAGATAGCGGCTCGGTACAGCTGGGTGGGGAAATTATTGGCTACGCAGCTCAAGATATTCAAGCTGACTGCCTAGTGAGCAAACTGGTTGCAGAGCTTGAAGAGTGGCGGGTGCTGTATGCGCTATCGCAGGTGCAGTTGCAGCCAACAGTTATCGAGCAGTCAGTGCGTGAATTAAGCGGTGGACAGCGGACTCGATTGGCGCTCGCGCTGACCTTGGCCCAAGACCCTGCCCCCACTACCCTACTGCTTGACGAGCCGACAAATAATTTGGATAACGAGGGCTTAGTGTGGCTTGAAAGTTTTATCCAGCACTATCGCGGCAGTGTGGTGATGGTCAGCCACGACCGCTCTTTTATTAATGCCGTTGCAACGAAGGTATGGCAGTTAGATAAGGCTGAGCTCAGAGAGTTTAAAGGCAATTACGATGCCTACAGCGCGCAAATTGCCCAAGAACAAGCCCTGAGGGCTAAAGAGTACGAAAAATATCAAGAAGACCGAAAGCGCATCCAGCGCCTTATTCGCGAGGCGAACGACCGTTCTCAGCGTGGCGTGCGCGATAGCCGCCAGCGCGACAACGACAAATTTCTCAAGAATTTTAAAAACGAATATGTTCAAAATTCGCTAGGCGGGCGGGCAAAAGCGCTGCAAACCAAGCTAGAAAAACTTGAACAAACTGAAAAACCTCAGGTTGAAAAACGCTACACGACCCACCTTTTGGGAGCGGTGCATACATCAAAAATAGTGCTCGGCGTTCAGGAAGTAACAAAATCCTTTGGCGGTAAAGGGTTACTGCAGCCTCTGTCGTTTGAACTGCGCGGAGGCGATAGACTGTGGGTACGGGGCGAAAATGGAACCGGTAAGTCAACCCTCCTAAAGCTCGTAGCGGGCCAGTTTGCACCAACAAGCGGTAACATCGCTTATGGGGCGAATATCAGGGTGGGATATTTTTCACAAGATGTCTACGGTCTGGAGCCAACGAAGACTATTTTTGCAGCCACTCAAGCAGCGGGTATCTTCGACGAAACTTTGGTATACCAACAAGCAAAAGCGCTCGACTTATCGCCTGAAATGCTCCACAAGCCAACTGGCGAACTGTCGCGCGGCCAGCAAGCGAAGGCAAGCTTCTTGCTGCTTCTTTTAGGCCAATTTAACCTGCTGGTGCTGGATGAGCCAACGAACCATCTGGATATTCCAACCCGCGAAACAATTGAAGCTGCACTGAATGAATACAAGGGGGCTTTAGTGGTCGCTTCGCACGACCGGTATTTTGTGGATAGATTGCGGCCAAATAAAACGGTTACTCTAACCCGGCCTACAAATTAAATGAGGCTTGCACTTCCTCTCGGGGAAGAAGTGCAAGCCTCTTTTCTAGCGGCGCAAGCCGTGGGCAGTCAGCCACTGCTTTACCTGGTTGGGATCATCATGACGAATGATGTCGAAGTTGAGCTCGACGCCCGAATCGTGCCACTTACCGAGGATGGTGCGGAACTGTGCGTCCTCAACCTGCTTGCCCCGCTTAAAGGCAATAGCGGCGTCGGTGAAACGACCGCTACCCTCGATGAGCAGACAGTGAAACCCGTACTCCAGCGCGCCGCGGATTTCCTTGGCGGTGACGAGGCCACCGTTCCAGCAAATAGTGGCCGGCACAAGCCCTGCGTCTTGGCGCATGTTGTCCATGAACTCCAAATAGACCTCAACGTCGCCATCCCAGCCGGAGGTGTCGTTGACTCCATACTGCACCACCCACAGCATGTCGAGTGTCGGGTTGGGCAGCATGGAGTCGTTCATGATGTCACTCAGCATCAAGCTTGAGTGTTCACCCTGGTACGACATCGTGGCGCTGGTGCGCGGCACGCTTCCAAGCGCGACGCAATCCGGGTTCCACAGCTTTGCCAGGCCGGGCATCTCCAGAATGCCGGGGATCACTTTGAGTCGGTCGTTGACGATCCGCGTGCCCCCACTCATGAGGGCCAGCGGCTGCAACTTGCCGTCACTAAAAACCGCTTCGGTGAACCTAAGGGCAGCTTCACCGCTGACCGTGTCATTGCTGGTGCCGCCAACGAACCGGATGATCCCCGCCTTATCGGCACAGAGCACCTTCATGGCCTTGGGCGCACCTTCTTTGCGCTGCCCCACGACAAACTTGGCAATACCGCCGGTGACCTTGCGGGCAGTACCAGGAGGAAAGTAGTCCATGACATCTCCCTATTGCTGGACTATTTTGAGTTCACGCAGTACTTGCGCCAACTCATGGGGCTTGCACGACAGCACTTCGGTTTGATCGTTGTACTGACTACGAAATGCCTTATCGGCTGCGTATTTGCTTGCCATTCGTCCGCTTCCTTCGATCAGAAGCAGCCGGGCTTGCTTTCGCTTGGTCAGCTTGGCAACATGGAGCAGCTCTTGCTCGGTATACATGCCGCCATTGTACACAATATGAAGCGGTTCGTAGCCGCCGCTATCACGGAGCAACTCCATGTACTCCAGCGAGGCTTGCCACTCCTTTGTCCAGAGGTCTTTGAGGCCTCTGTCTGCATATTGCAGGATGATGCAGCTGTGGAGCTTTGGGTGGATGATATTAATGTGCTCGGGTTCGCGGTAGATAACCAGGTTCCCGTTATGGAGCACCATGTTGTCAATCCGCGGCACTACCCCGATTGCCCGTGCCTTAGGGCTACAGGCAATGATTTTCGGTAGTACCTCGGTGATGCTCGGCTTTACCTGAGTGTAGCCAGGCGCAGCCAGCATACGTGTGCCGCCAGCAATCAGGGCGACTTCGCACCCTTTGAAAGCGCTGACGAACATGTCGTACATTTCGTTAGCTTGACTGGCAGCCATGCCACCAGCACCCCCGGTTAACCGAACAACCTTTTTATTCGGCGCCGATGCCAGGAATACCGCTGCACGGGTAGATTCAGTGCCTAGTTCGCACACCTGTAGTTCTACGCCGGCGAATCTGCTTAGTTCACTCACCACACCACCTAAAAGGCCGGGATTGACTGTGCTTATACAATATAATAGTAACGATTTTTTGTAAAGTGATCTGCAAACTTGGTGCCCTGCGGTGCGGAAAATGCCTAGGATCGATGTAAAGCAAAACACCCCATCCTTACAGAAGCGACGCGGTGTCTGCTGGTGTAAGGAATGGGGCGTGGGGTCGCTAATCAACCTTTGGTGCGGGCAGGACGGACTCGATTATCTCGATCACGACCTTGGCGCCAGCCTTCACGAGCATCCCATTGGTGAAGATCTTTCGATCGGCGCCAAGTGGAATATCAGCAAAGTACGCGTGTGCCTGCAAGGCATCGCGGAACAGGTGCGGGAAGATTCGCGGCGTTTTAGAGCCAGCCTGCAGCGACTCCGTAAGGCCCGGGAAGAGTTCGCTCGGCACCTCCTTGACGAGTTTGTTGCGGTACTCGCAGGCATACAGCCATTCGCTCGGGTTATCCTTAAGGCGGTAGGCGTAAACAACCAAAAATAGCTGGCCGCCAACTCGGATGAAACTACCAGGTTGGAACCTGCGCTTCGGCGCCTTTCCACCCTTAAAAACCTTGATAGTCCCCCGCTTCGTCCAGCCGATCTTCCCGCCGACCAAGCCCAGTATCTCAGGGAGCGACACCTCAATTTCTTGAAACACCACTGGCCGTTGGAACTGCTGCCCGGATTGGCGATAATTCCCTCGCATGAAGGTTCCTCTCGGTGAAATCGGCGATCTTGATGAGATTAATCAAATTATATAATAGAATAATGAAATAGTAAATCAAAGTCAGTGGTTGTTGGTAAATAAAACGGCCGGTGTCTGCTGCTTAAGTCAGACACCGGCCAGGTTCAGTGTTTACTGGGGCGGAAGGGTCAACCCGCGCGTCCAGCTTGCCGTGACTCTGTCTTCAGTAGCAGTCCAGCCAATGCAGGCGCTAAAGCTCTCTTCGATAAACTGGCTTAGTTGCGCTACTGCTTCGGCTACCTCCAGTGTCTCAAGCTCATTAAACAGAGCAAGCCGGATCCTGGCGATGGCTTCTGTACCGACAACTTGGGCGTGACGGTTCAGGAAGTTGCGTGCAAGCTTCCGCCAGTCGTTCAATAGGGGGAGCTTTTTAACCAGTTCGCGACCTTCAGTATGAATGGGGATGATTTGCCCGAGGTCACACCACACATGCCCTCGCTGATAGGTTGTGTGAACGTTGCGCTCCATGTTTTACCTCGCACTAACAGTGACGGCCCATCAGTGATGGATGACTGCAGTAGTATACATACTTGCTACACATAAAGCAATACCAGCCCATTGTTGATAAACGAGCTTGCCCTACGCTCTAACCGCTGAACTCCCAATTCTGTCTATCCCTGAACCTTCGGTGTGGGAGCGTGGCTGGCGGTGCATCATGCCGACGCGTTGGGGTGCTTTGCTGAAGATCACTAAAACCCCCCGGCCTTCCAGGTGTGACCTATAGACGAAACGCTCGATGTGGCGTTATGATACGGCTGGGTAGAAGGACAGTGCAAGAGCTTTTCGTTAGGTGCTGGCAGTTAGCTTAAAGTCTTGGTAATGCCGTACGGTCGGTCATGGTGAGCTCGGCTGGGTATTCGTAGGTGCTTTTAAGGGTGGTGGGGCTGAATTCGGAGGCAATGCCATCAGCGGTGGTGTGGATTTCACTGTAGATGGGTAAATTGGTGTTTTCATCAATAATGTAATACCCTTTTAGACCAGTGAGAGGGCTGGTTAGAAAGAACCGCTGCTCGAAATGGTGCGGAATATCTTCGGCTTGAATACCGTTGCCGCCCTGTGAACTACTGTTGCCGTCGCGGAAAGCGTAGAAAAAGGTATCGGCTTTGACTGGTTTCCCGGTTTTTTCCTGCCCAACTTCAAAGCTTACCTTTTTACCAGTTTTGCCTTTGTAGGTTGCGGCGCCCTCATTGCGGGTAATTATGCCATCTTTTTCGTCGGTCAGCGCCTGCGCCATAGTGCTTGCTTGCTGGGCAGTGAGGCCAACAGGTAAAATGCCATCGCTAGTGCTGCCGTGATAGCGGGAGCGAGTGTAATCGCAAGAGTCAAGGGCGATGCCGCTGGTGGCTGGTTTCCAGGGGCCGGTTATGGCGGTCTCGGCTTCTGCGCGGGATGCAGGGCTTTTTATGGTGGTGCTTTCGAGTGGGGTATTTTTAACGCAGCGGTACGCCCGCGGCGAAAGGCTGTCTGATACGGCGACGAGGCTATACTCGCGCTTCGCAGCATCGTATTCTGCGAGCGAACGCACGCTCACCGCCGGGAAATCGCTGCGTTCGGGAACAGTCAATTCGTAAGCGTAGCGAACTTTAGTTTGTTGGGCCGCTGCTTCAATCATTTTGTAAAAAATGTTGTGCTGGTTACTACCTTTTGACGATTGGTTCATGAAGGTTACTAACGCCCATACCGCAAACAACAAGACAGCCACGACTATGGCTATAATAAACCACGACTTTTTATATATTGGCTGCGGGGCTGGGTTGTTTGTTGGTGGAGACGTTGTTTGCTTTGGGTCCATATTTCTGATCTCGCTGTTTCACTATGGTATATACATATAGTAGCACGCGGGCAGTTGTTGATGGTTGCGGACCTGGGGCGATTTTCGTCGCCACTGCACTCATAGCTTAGGTATGAACAATTAGCTATTTCCCCCTTTTGGCATAACAAAATGAATTTTTTAGTAGCTAAGTTGCTTGGCGACTTGGTATACTAGTTACGCCCTGCTACGCGCAAACGAAAGAGGTATGCGGATGTTCGCAGAAATGACGGACAAGCTGCTCAAGGAACTCCTGCGCCTGGCGCTTCATCAGCGGCTTCGCTGGGGGCGCCTGCGCCTTACCTTGTGGGACGGCACCGCGGAGCGGTTTGGCACTTCCGGAGATCTGCTCCATGCAGCAGTAACCGACCGCGAAGTGGTGCAGCGAATGCTGACCAACGCCAGTGTGGCCGTAGGCGAAGCCTACATGTTTGATCAGCTGCGAATTGCCGAGGAAGACCTTCCGCTGTTCTTCGAGATGGTCAACCGCAACACGCCCAAGCCCAGCCTTCAGACTCGACTGGTGCGGCGCGAGCCCAACCACGAGCGCTTGCAGCGCCGGCAGATCGGGGTGCATTACGATCTTGGTAATGACTATTACGATCTGGTGCTGGGCGAAACCGGGTTGTACTCGTGCGCCTACTTCGAAGCAGAAGGAGACGATCTCGACACCGCACAGCGCCAGAAAATTGCCCATCTGATTCGTAAGCTCGAGGTGCAGCCACGAAACAGCGTGCTGGATATCGGCTGTGGCTGGGGGTATTTGGCAGTCGAGATTGCCAAGCAGCACCCAGGTGTTGAGGTGCTTGGCATCACGCTGAGCAAGGAGCAGCTCAAGGGTGCCCGCGAGCGCGCCAAGCGCGAAGGCGTGGCCGATCGAGTGAGCTTTGAGCTGAAGGGCTACCAGCAGCTGGACGGACAGTTCAACCGAATTATTTCGGTGGGCATGTTCGAACACGTGGGCCGCAAGAACCACGACGATTACTTCTCGCAGGTGGCTCGCTTGCTGGCGGAGCGTGGCGTAACCGTGCTGCACACCATTACGCAGGAAGAGCCGTGGCGGCCAGTCAGCCCTTGGGTGGCGAAGTGGATCTTCCCCGGTGGTGACCTGCCAACGATCGCTCAGGTCGAAAAGGGTTTGGGCCGGCACGGCCTGCACTCGATCGACCGTGAGAACCTGTGGGAGCACTACTGGTTTACTCTGGCCGAATGGTACCGGCGCCACAAGGAGCATCGCGAAGAAATTATCGCGCTACTCGAGGGTCGCGTGCCTGGGCTGGCGGGCGAGCAGGCCTTCCGAATGCGCTCGTTCTGGTACGAAGGCTCGATGGCTGGTTTCGCCGAGCATGGTCGGCTGGGGCTGAACCAGTGGATTGCCACTAAGGGCAAGCCGCGGCGAGGCGCTTGGCCGCGGACGCGCCGGTACTTGTATCGGTCAACGGAGACCGCGTAAGTTTTTCACGGGTAGCTCTTTCTTGTCACAGCAACAAGAAAGAGCTGCCCAATTATCTTTAGACCAAAAGCAGCAATTATTTACTCCCCGCTTTTTAGATAGCTTAATTTAAAAAGCTCGGCCAAACGTCACACAACCAATTGTCAATTATATTTCCAGGCTGTATGCTTAAACTAATGCAAAATGTTACAACACCCTCACCTACGCCAAATGGAGCGGCTAGTGCGCCCTCAGCTCCTCGTTCAAACAAAAAAGTAATACTCATCGTCGGGGCAATTATTCTGGCCGTCGTGGTGCTTATGGGAATTTTTCTCTTTTCGGTTTTCCGCCTGGTATCGAATCAAACCACCAAGGTAACTTTTTCAGGTGATCTGCCCTACCAGTTTACTGAACCGCAACTAAATCTCGATCCACGCCATAAATTTGTGTTTAACGCCGCCATCGACCCAACCGCCATCGATTCTGAGCACAAAAATGCCATACAGGTATATAGCGACAGTGCCTTTACTAAAGAGGTGCCCGCTAGCAGCTATTACTTCGATGGCAAGCTGGAAATTAGTGCCCCGAGTGCGATCAATGCCATTGGTAGCGGCACGACAACCGGCAAAAGCGTGGCGCTCACCGGCTATGAAACCTGGGGGCTATTTAAAGAGTACTTTTTGGTGCAGCGGCGCGATCTCAGCACCGGCCAGCCGCTCGAAAAACCAATTGTGACCAAATTTACGGTTAAGCCAGCAGCACTTGCAACGCCAAAAGTGTCATATACTATTGATGACCGCGGGGCCGTGCAATTTTCTTGGGAAAAAGTAGCCGGAGCCGACGCATACTATATTGTGAAACTTGAATATGACAAAGGTGCCGATGATCGAGCAAACCTCACTGCGGATTTAATTGGTGAAACAAAAGACACCAAATGGGATTCGGTGCAGCAAGATAAATATTTGCAGCAAGATTTAAACAACCCTTCACGCGGGGTGGTGGTTCAAAACAGTGCGTTTAAGAACTTCTTACAATCAGAAGACGACTTACGGAATGCAGCGCCGGGCTCATTAACCGAAGGTGAAAAAAAGAAAATCACCGAATACGGCGTGGTTGCCTTTCGTGCTGAAACCGTCTCGTCACTGGGCGGCGTTGCCGGTGAACAAATTGAGCCCCAATTGCCTGTTAATATTGCCCATAATGCCCGCCGCGAACAGGATATCCCGGCAGATGTGAGCGTGGGGACCTTCGATGCGATTCCGAAGCAAATCCCTGTGACTATGGCCGATGGCAAAACCGCTCTGCGGCCGGTGATGGTTTCAGCCGAAGGCGTCACAAAGGGCGAAATTATTTCAAACGAAACTGGCCAGCCAGGCGATACGCGGCGCATCATCACCCTCAAAGTGCCGTATAAGGTGCAAGGGACGTTAATCAGTGGTTTTTATCATATTAAAGAGTATTCTGATGCCACTTACCCACAGGAAATCGCTCGAATTGCTACTCGTAACAAAGCCGCCCAAGCCAAAACCGGTAACTTCTCTACCTACACCTACGCCACGCCCAAGAAAGATTTAAGCAGTATCACAATCAGCAAGGCCGCCCCTGAAGTTCCCTATAAAGTGAACGCCACTAATTCATTTACGAATTACATTGCGGCAAATATGATCGCCGGCAGTGAGTACATTGATGTTTCGCAGTTCCAAGATAGCCCAATCGACCTCTGGGACGCCTACCGCGAAGCAATCTCGCAAAACCCATATATTCTGGCTGTCAAAAGCGCTTACTTTTATGACGATCGCAACCTGCTAGAAGTGCAATATTACGGCACGGCCGATCAACGTAAACAAGAACAACAAGCGATTGCTGCCGAAATTCGCCGTGTCACGAGCAGTATCATTAAGCCAGGCATGAGCGACAGCGCGAAAGTCACGGCTATCAATAATTACCTAATTGAACATGCCGAGTATAATTACGATGCTCTCGGTGCCCTCAAGACGACGGTCAGTTTTATCCCCGATCAATACACGCGCTCCTGGACGCCGGCCGGTACGCTGATTGACAAAAAAGGCGTTTGTGCCAGCTACGCCTACGCCTTCAAAGCGCTGGCCGACGCCGCAGGCTTACAGGCGGTATATGTGACCGGTTTGGCAAATGGCGAACGCCACGCCTGGAATAAGGTGAAGGTTGACGGCAAGTGGCGCGCAATCGATGTCACCTGGAACGACACTCCTGTGCAAACCAATTCGTACTTCCTATTAACCGACCAGCATATGAGCAAAGATCACCAGCAAGATGATGATTTTGTGATTGACGTTTTGGCGGGCCAATTTGCTACCCAATAAAATCGTAGTCGCTATCCATAAGCGCAATAAAGCGTTCTAAAATAGCCAATACCGAAGATCTTGTTAGTAATTGTTCGGCTTGGGTAACGGTTACCCAGCGGCTGCTAGCGTATTCGTGGTCGTGAACGCCGGTGTCTTCTTGCCAGGCGACGGCAAAATAGTGGGTGATTTTTGAAATCGGATAGTCAGTTTGCTTATCTAACCCTTCATCTAAACGGCCGCCTAAGTATGCGGTAATCGTCCCTCTTTGACCACTTTCCTCCTCGATTTCCCTAAGGGCGCAGTGTTCAAGAGTTTCGTTATGTCGGAGGGTGCCTTTAGGTAGCATAAAGCTACCGTCGTGGTCGATCAAAAGCAGCACCTCAAGTTCTTGGCCACGGTGCCGATAAACCACACCACCGCACGAAATGTGATACGGCGAGATTGGGGTAAAACGATATTCTTTCACGCTGTCACTATACCATAATGTCACTAACCAAAAATGTTGTTAGAGTATAATAACCTATATATGTATCAAAACACGACCAATCTCGACTACTCACCACTCACTGCTCCACCTTCGCGAGAGGTTACAACACCGAATACTGCTTTTGCCAGCGGTGCCCTGCGACAAGTCTGGGCGTTCATCGCTATCGGGGGCGTTTGTCTTCTGCTGGGCATTGTTGGCGTGGTTGCGACGCAAAATGCAGCGCTAGGCATTATCGGTGGCGTGGCGGGAGCTATCTTACTGATTTATGGACTCATTAATCTATTTAAAGTGAAAGCCCGGATTGGCCGGAACGTGGCGTTTCAAGCCTTTGCCACAGCTAATAATTTTAGTTTTACCCCAGCTTGGTCGTCAGTTGACGAGCCAGGTAGTATTTTTAGGCTAGGAATAGGCCGAGCCACTGAAGCAACGGTGCAAGGAGTGTATAATGCGCTCCCCTTTTGGTTTGGCACACACCGCTATAGTATTGCGCAGGGCCAGTACCGCCAAACGATAGTTATCGGAGCGGTCGCGGTGCAGCTGCCACGCCGACTGCCGCATGTGGTATTCGACCGCAAGGGCAATCGAACGCATATTAGTGATGGTATTGCTCGCTCGCAGGCTTTGCAGTTGGAAGGAGATTTTAACCGCTACTTCTCAGTCTATTGTCCGAAAGAATATGCTCAGGACGTGCTGTACTTCTTAACGCCTGAGCTGATGGAGGCGCTTATCGCTATGGACGACTCTTTGGATGCTGAAATTGTCGGCGATCGATTATACTTCTATCGCCGCGGTCCGATTGAGCCGAACCAAGCCATGGTCGCCAAACTATTTAGCCTTATTGCAGATATTGGTGGGGCGGTGGCAAAAAACACAGCGCAATATAAAGATGAGCGGTCAGACTATCCCGGCACGATTGCTGCTGGTGGCGCAGCACTTAAAACGAGCTTGGTGCCGTTTATTGTGGGAATTGTAGCAGTAGCCGCTTTAATTATTTTATATTTCTTACGCTGAATGCGGCACCGCAGAGGTAGTAACCTATGAATGATACTATATCCTACAAGCAATCGGCGGGCGGCATTGTGCATCATAATGGCAAGTTCTTAGCATTAGAGGTGCTTGATTATGGCGAAGTAGTATTTCCGAAAGGTACAATTGAGCCGGGCGAAACCCCAGAACAAACAGCTGTTCGAGAAATTTTAGAAGAAACAGGCTACCAGGTTACCATTACAGCTCCTCTGGGCGAAATAACTTATGATTTTACTGAGCATGACCAACACTACCGAAAGATGGTGCACTACTTTTTATTGAAGCTAATTGACGCTAAGGCTGCGCCAAAGCCCAATCGCCAGGCAGGCGAAAACTTCGAAAATCTTTGGCTGACTGCCGAGGAGGCCTTTACCAGGTTGACGCACGAAGATAGCAAGAAAATGTTACGGTATGCGCTCGAGAAGCTGGCCGTGAGTAAAGATAGTTGAGTAGAGCTTAAAGATAGCGCGCAATAAGTGATTGTTTGTTTTTGAGCAGGTCTTTGGTTGTACCTGTAAACATAATTTTACCGCCTTTGTCGCCGCCTTCGGGGCCAAGGTCAATAATCCAATCGGCTTGGCGAATAATATTAACGTTATGTTCGATGGTGATTACGGTGTTGCCAGTATCAACCAGCCGGTCAATCAAGGCTATAAGCCGCTTAGCATCTGAAACATGCAGGCCGGTTGTGGGCTCATCGAGCACGTAGACGCTCCCCTGCTTGTGCAGTTCGCTGGCTAGCTTAATGCGCTGGCATTCACCGCCTGATAGCGTGTTGAGTGGTTGGCCGAGCGTCAGGTAATCAAGGCCGACTTCGTTCAAGACCTGGAGCTGCTTAGTAATTTCGGGTAAGTCAAAAAACTGGCTGGCTTGAGCCATGGTCATAGCAAGCACTTCAGTGATAGATGCGCCGTTATATTTGTAGGCCAATACGTCATCTTTAAAGCGCTTGCCGTCGCACACGTCGCAGGGCGTTTTGGCGTTATCTAAAAATCCAAGATCAACGGTTAAAAAGCCGGCGCCCTTACAGTTGTCGCAGGCACCCTTAGAATTAAAACTAAATAGCCCGGCATCAACCTGGTTGGCTATGGCAAAAGCGTTTCGAATAGCATCCAGGATGCCAATATAGGTAGCTGGATTCGAGCGATTTGAGGTGCTAACCGGTGTTTGGTCGACCACAATCGCTTCTGGATGTTGGCGCAGAAATTCCTGGTTTATCAGCGAGCTCTTGCCCGAACCCGAGACACCAGTTACGACCGTAAAGACACCAGTGGGGATATCGACGGTGAGGTTTTGAAGGTTGTTTACACGTGCGTTAGTGATTGGCAACTGACCGGTTGGTTGGCGAAACACTTGTTTCATTGACAGCTGCTGCTTCAACTGCTGGCCGGTGATGGTCTTGGCTTTTAATAATTCCCGGTAAGTGCCTTCAAAGACCACCTGCCCTCCTCGCGTGCCGGCCTGCGGGCCAATATCGACAATATGATCTGCTACTGCAATAACATCGGGGTCATGTTCGACCACCAGGATAGTATTGCCTTCGTCGCGCAGTTTTTGCAACAGTTGATTAAGCCGCTGAACTTCGTGGGGGTGCAGCCCGACGCTGGGCTCATCAAAAATATAGGTGACATCAGTCAGGGCGCCATTTAAGTGTTTCACTAGCTTCAGGCGCTGCGATTCGCCGCCAGATAGGGTGTAAGTCGGGCGGTCGAGCGTTAAGTAACCAAGGCCAATCTCAACTACATGAGAGAGGCGATCAGTTATTGCCGTAATGAGTGTATGGTTTGCCTGCGTATCGAGCTGCTTGATGACTTCAAGAAGGGCGTCTATTTGCAGGGCGCTAAGCTCGGCGATATTGTACCCTTGTATTTTGCTGGCTAAGGCCTTTTGGTTGAGCCGCGCACCGTGACACACCGGGCAAGGTCCGGCTACGATAAATGGCGCTACCATTTTGTGCGTGCGCTCCGACATCGGCTTACCGTCTTTGGTGGCGTACTTGCGGCTAATGTAAAGGCGGTCAAATTTATCAACAATCCCTTCAAAATAAACGTTAAAACCATTACTGGTGCCAGCTTTAACTTTTTTCGCGTGGTAGAGATCGTCGAGTTCTTTTTGGCTGAAATCTTTGAGTTTTTTATCAAGGTCAAACAGCCCGGATTGTTTTACCAACTCAAGGTTCCAGTCGCCTTCTTGGTATTCTGGCAAACGAATAGCACCCTGATTGATTGATTTGGTTTTATCGAAAGAGGCCTCAAGATCAATATTCATCTTTTGCCCCTTGCCGTTACAGTGCTTGCACATGCCGGCCGGATCATTAAAAGAGAACCGATTGGCAGTACCGACATGCGGCTCGCCAAAACGCGAGAATAACAGGCGCAGCACCGTGGCGATATCTGTTACTGTGCCAACTGTTGATTGTGGGCCGCCGCCAAGCGGTTTTTGATCGATAATGACGGCCATATTTAAGTGCTTAATCTCGTCAACGTCAGGCTGGCTGATACGCGGCAACAGCTGCCGCACGAACATACTGAAATTATCGTTTAGTAGCCGCTGCGATTCGGCAGCAATGGTATCAAACACTAAACTCGACTTGCCCGATCCCGAAACGCCTGTGAAAGCAGTAATTTTACGCTTTGGGATTGTTAAGCTCACATTTTTAAGATTATTTTGGCGCGCGCCGCGGATGTCAATAAATTCTTGCATGGTTTATAATCTTACGATTCTTGCAGTACGTTTATAGCGTTGCCGTCTGGGTCCTCGATGCTTATAAACTGCGTGCCCGAGCCTGGGCCAAAGAGGTCGTCCATAATTTCGCTCACTTTGACGCCTTTTTTGCTGAGCTCACCCCGGGTAGCTTCAAGGTTAGTGGTGGTAAGGTACATGCCTATCATCCCAGGTTTTAGGGGTTCATCGGCACCATATTTTGCGGCCTTACCCAAGGTGATCGCGGCGCCACCACTGGGGAATTCTAAGGTCACCCACCAATTGTCGTCGTCTTCGCGATAGTCTTGAGTGATCTTTAGGCCGAGCGCGTCGGCGTAAAACGCCTTTGACTTTTTCATGTCGCTCACGGTGATGCTGAACATTTTTAGGCTATCGATTAGCTGCATGGTGTCCCCTTTTTGTGGTTGGCGGTATTGTATAATCAATGTACTTGATATCATCACCACCGTCAATTTAACCTTATCCAAAAAGCAAAAACTAAAGGAGTAAACGATGCTAACCACGCTGACACTCAAAGAAAAAGCACACCTTATAGCCGATGTGTGGGCCTTTCGTTTTGTGGCAGACCAACCAGTACAGTGGATCGCTGGGCAATATATGAGCGTTGAACTGCCGCACGATCAGCCAGATGGCAAGGGTACGAAACGCTGGTTTACAATTTCATCGGCGCCCTATGAAGGAATTATCCAAATCACCACCCGACTCACCGACAGTTCTTTTAAACGGGCATTAGCGGCACTGCCAATTGGCGGCAAGCTACCGTTACTCGATCAGCCGCATGGCAACTTTGTGTGGCAAGACACCACCTCGCCGCTCATATTTGTGGCTGGCGGCATAGGAATTACAGCCTTTCGTACTATTTTGCGGCAACGAGCGCATGAAGGTTCGTCGCTGGCGGTGCATCTGCTATACGGCAATCGCACCCACGATATTGTTTTTAAGGAAGAATTTGATAATTACGCCGCAAACGATCCACACTTTACAGTAGATTACGTCGTGGGCGAGCCGTTGAATGTGGCTAAATTGGCAAAGTTAGCGCCAAACCTCAATAAATCCTTGGTGTATGTTTCTGGTCCAACCATGATGGTCACTGCGCTTGGGAAAGAGCTTGAAGGGGCTGGCTTACCGTCCAGCCAGTTGAAGCAAGACTTCTACCCTAGTTACTCCGAGATGAATTATTAAATAATACCTTCATGATATAGGTTTTAATAAAAAAATGACTTTTAGGCGTACCACTCTTTGCGAATGATTTCTCCGCAAGAAGGTACGCTATTGACACGAGAGTTCTCAGACAACGGCGTGGATATAGCCCAACGCTAGACAGCCAATTCCCGATGAAGCATGTACAATGTGTATGGCTTAATCCGGTACATAGCTGCCAACCAAACGGCAGTGGTAACTATGATAAACCCAAGAACCCCAAGCCCCACTGCCCACCTTTCTTTAGTAGTCAACAACTATTATTATACAATATCAAAATAAATACAAAAGAGGTGTGGTGCTGGGAGGAGATGTAATTATACACATCACACTCCCAGCGACCCAGAACCTTTTTATCAATCGCACTTCCTAACTGACGGCGAGGCGTGGTTGTTAAGCTTTTCTCTTCCAATCTGCACGTAGTCGTATTCTATAACTAGTTCGCCGTACATATCGTTCCGGCCGAGGAAGGGAACACTGAGCCGTCGACAGCGACAGCCACTCAGGCTTGGCGGCGAAGCACTGTTGCCCCACGCAAGACACCAATCGGGAAATTGAATCAATGCTGACAGAACTTCTGTGCTTGCCAAGCGAGGGTTACCCCAAAGTTCTTGCGGTGGCTTTCCTTTGCCATGCTCAGGATCGAAGGCCAGCCACACTGGTTCTTCATGCCTACGGATATTGGGAGCAGGGTTTAGCTTTCGCTTTCTTCCTGCACCACCATTTCGTTTGGTATAACCAGGCGGTGGCGTAATATTGCACCAGAGGTTCTCGAACGTGTCTGGGACATGGAGCAACAGCACTTCTGAAGTGGTGAGCGGCACAAACTGCTCTGGTGGTGCTGGTAGAGCAGCCGCCGGCCACAGTTGTGCTGCCTTTTCGAGCTGCCGTTTAGGAGAGATGTACCATGAAGGCGTGTTGGTAGTGTCAGAAATTACAGCAGTGATATTCTCTGGATTACGCGTTTCCAGGATAGCCTGGAGGGCAACCAGTGTCCTGTCTGGATCAAGCGACCCACTATGAACACCCGTTACAAGCTCGCTTACTTGAGCGTGTAGTCGACTGAGCTGTTCAGGGGTGGCCATTCGGTCTCCGTTCTGCTCATGATTTGTCGTGTGGCTAGGATATTAAGGTTCTTACTGATTATATCATGTATATTATATTGTGCAATATAGCTTCAAAGCCACCACACATGAATAGTTCTTTGATATAAAGCTATTCTTAAGCTAATTTTGATCCTTGTCTTGAGGTAGTTGCAGAGCCTGAAGGAGTGGTGTTCGGGCGCACGCCACCGTAAGTGCTAGAGCCATAGCCGATACTCTCGGGCCCCGGTGACATAACGCTCGACAGCGTTTTTAGCATGGCAGTAATACCGAGGATCGCCGCAAAGCCAATACCCACATGTTTCAGAAAATCGCGCCGATCCATATCTTTTCGTAATAATTGCTCGAAATCTTGTTTTATTTTCATTCTTTGCCCCTTAGTACTTATGCTTATAATATACGTTTTAGGGTGAGGTGTCTATATTAAGAGTCCGCTAGACTGGGGGTGGTTTGTTTTTCTAAGAAAGGCCCTCTTTAGAGGCGGAGGATAGCGGCAATTGTGCCTTCTTGTTTCTCGACTTCTTGAGATGTAATGAAATCAAAACGCTCATTACGCCTAGCTGGTAAAGCCCGATAACCGGGCCGGCTATCATTAATTGATTCACGACATCAGGTGTTGGGGTAATGATTGCCGCGACGATAAACGCCCCCGCAATCACCCAGCGTTCAGATTTTAACAGGCCGCCCGGACTGAGCGGGCGAATCCAGTGCCAGAATAACAGTAGTAACGGCAATAAAGATAATACCGCCAGCCCAGCTATGTAAGCTAAAAAGAAATGAAGATAGGAAT
This sequence comes from Verrucomicrobiia bacterium, assembly GCA_035629335.1. Taxonomy (NCBI): domain Bacteria; kingdom Pseudomonadati; phylum Verrucomicrobiota; class Verrucomicrobiia; species Verrucomicrobiia bacterium. The sequence continues at coordinate 768,645 of DASPIB010000001.1, read as the reverse complement.
CGGCCGTTAAAGACGGCGTAACGGCATCGCCGGCAAAATTATTCAAAAACTCAAGCGCAACCGGAACTGCAACAAAATAACCATACAACACCCCAAGCGTTATAAGGCAAATAACGGCCGCGATTAACTTTACTGAAGAACGACGAGCATGGAGCGGCAGCGCCGGGCGTATAAAAGCATACAGTTGATAGAAGAGCACTGGTAAGCAAACAATGAGTCCAGCGTAGATCGCAATCTGAAAGATTAGGTTAAATCCACCGCCGGGCGTTAAATAAATTAATTCTTGCCCTTTCAGGGGCAGCATAATTACATGGAGCAATTCTTGCTGGTGTGTGTAGGCAAAGCCGGACGCCAGCAGAAAAGCCAAAGCCGTCAATAATAAGCGGGTGCGAAGTTCATTTAAATGCGAAGAAAAAGTGGAAGTCTGGGAGGCTTCGTTAGCCCTACGACTTCTCTTCTGGTGCTGGTTTCTTTGGGCTTGGCTCATCGTCTCGCATACTATTACGCAATTCTCTAGCGGATGTACCAATACTTTTTGCCAGCTTTGGCAATTTACTTGCCCCAAAGAGCAATACCAGTATTACTAAAATGACGACTAACTCCGGTGCGCCTAATCCAAACATACTTCTTCCCCTTCAACAACTATTCAATTGTGTTTGCGCATTATGTCTCAGTCCATTATTATATTAGTATATTGGTTATGTTTTCGCAATAATATCGAGTCATCGGGGGAGCTATGATACACAGTTTGGTACATCTTGCTGCAGCGGCAAACTATAATTGCGATACGTATGGCCAGAGCGCTTATAATGAATGCACCATTTCTACCACTCCTCCTACGCCGCCACCAAATGTTGGTTTTCTACCTAATACTGGCTACGAAATTATTATTCCGGCTGCGCTCGCCCTCGCAATGCTCATTGCTTCAACCATTCTAATTGCAAAGAAATTGTTGCGACGCCGCTGATTCTACTCGTAGATGTGAAACTGGTCTTGCCCTAATTGGCCGTATTAAAAACCAGTCAACTTAACCTCAAGCTGACTGGTTTTTAGTAGCTAGCAGTATAGATATTACAGCGCCACCCAGTTCCAGGATGGGGCCGAAGAATACGTGAGCTTAATTGCCTTGCCACTCGGCACGATAACCGTACCCGAAGTAATACCCGTCGCTGTACCGTCGACAGCCACTTCTGTTACCGTGCCACCTGAAATTGTGACAGCTGCATCTCGCCAGAAGGGGTTAACTAATGAAGTCGTTGAAGCCGGTACAGCCGGAGCAGTTTTGTGCCCGGGCGACGATGGTTGGTTTGTAGAGACGATCTTTAAATGCGCTGCGCCGCGCACAGTCGGCGGATTGCTGCCGATACTGGCAAAGTTAATGGTTCCCGTAAAATTATTGTTAGGATCGTCAATGGTATAGCCTGTCGAAGTTTCGACATGCATGCCTAAGACATCTATTGGTATTGAGCCGCCATTCCCATTCAAACATTGAATATTGATAGGAGTAGCTTCTACGGAGAGGTTAACAATGGTGATGCCATGAAAAGATGCGCCACCTACCCCACCAACGTAAATACCTACTTCGCAGTAAATGAGAGCCAACCGAAGGGCCGTTAAATGTTCCCCTAAGGTGCAGCCATAGTAAAAACCTTCACACGAGAAATCGACAATTACGGCGCAGTCATTGTTGAGATTATCGGGCATGCGCAGACCGATGCTAAGGTCATTTGTATGAGATGTAGAAAGTGACGGGGTACCGGCAGGGCTTGCGTTAGCTAGAGCGCTGGCCGAAAGAATCACGGCCTGAGCAATCCATTTAAAATCCCAGCCAATAATGCCTGGTTGGTGTGGCGCCATGACAGAAATGCCATCGACGGTAATCACCATATTCGAAAACATACCGCTTCCCTGCGGGACGGACGGGCCACCTACGATTGAAGGCGCTCCCCAGGTACCGTCTGCCGACAAACCGGTTAGAGTAGAGCGTATTACTGCGCCCGATCGCTGCTCGGTCGTTTGCTGCCAGTGGGCAAACGCCGATCCGTTTTCGGTGCCAGAAAGGACAAGCGAGAACTTTTTACCCGTTGTCTGTATATAAGGAATTTCGATTTGAGCATTGCCCTTGGCGACGCCGCCCTTCGTTGTTGGGCTGGAGACGACGTATGTACCCGGAGGAAAATGTATTCGGGCAAAATGCGTGCCGTCAGCAATGCCATCCTGCACCGCTTTATTAATTACTTCATTCAAAACGGCGGTGTTATCAGTTGCGTTATCTGCTACGGCGCCGTAATCCATAACATCGTAGGTACGTGCCCGTCCGTTGAGCCGCACTTTGTTGCTTAGATTAAAAGTAGCACCGCTGGTGTGGACGGTTGTAATGATATATATTCCTTCTCCATGATGGGTGACGATATCATTTACTGCATAAGCTGTTGAAGGTGACCACTCACCTTTGTAGCGTGACGCCGTGGAATCAACCGCAGGCGCCCAGGTGTTGTCGCCGCGTAGAAAGTTAGTTGCATCGCCACCAGTGCCGCCCAATTGTACGGCAGGCACCTTTGAATCGCCATTAAGCGCCGCATATCCGTCGGCCTGGCCTTTGTTTGCTGTCTTTTCTGTCGCGGCTAAATCACTTACCAAATTAGTAATTTTAGTTTGCGATAGTGTGCCCACTTCGGTGTCGCCAATTGTCTTCAAAGTGCCGTCGTTGTTATGAGCAACACTTAAAAAATCATTTAGTATATTGCCCCACGTGCCGCTGTCGCCGCCTGGTGATGGAAGTCTTGCCATAACTACTACCTTATTCCCCTTATGCTTCTTACTATTGTATTTATAACTACTTTGAAACACAATAGCGTTATCATAATCAGGACCGCATGTAGCTGCGTGATTGCTTTTTAGCTGCACGAAGCTTTGCTACGCTTTAAACACCTACAGGTCTTCGGGCATAGTTGCGGGCAGAGGCTTTGACTTATCTACGCCGAGAGGTGTAGCTTCCTTAGAAACTGGGCATTAACCGCTACCACAATAGTTGAAAGCGACATAAGCACGGCACCTAGCGCCGGCGACAGAATGAAGCCGAAACCGGCAGTAACGCCAGCAGCCAGTGGAATAGCCAGGGCGTTGTAGCCTGTGGCCCAGGCCAGGTTTTGGAGCATCTTGCGATAAGTCGCTTGTGAGAGTTTTATAATTTTCGCCACGCCGCGAGGGTCGCTGCTGGCGAGCACAATGCCGGCAGATTCAATTGCGACATCGGTGCCGGCACCAATAGCAACGCCAATGTCGGCTTGGGCCAGCGCTGGGGCATCGTTTACACCATCGCCAATCATGGCGACCTTGCTGCCATCGGCCTGTAATTTCTTGACTGTTTCGGCTTTATGCTCGGGTAATATCTCAGCAAAATATTCCTGAATCCCTAACTCTTTGGCGACCCAAGCCGCAACTCCGGCAGAATCACCGGTGAGCATGGCGACACGCTTGCCCATGTCTTGCAGTGTTTTAACTGCTTCCTTAGATTCTTCACGAATGACGTCGGCCAGCATAATTGCACCAATGACCTTTTTAGCTACAATCACGTACACCACTGTTTTACCGTCTTTTGAGGCAGTTCTTTCGGCCTTCTTGATTTCCTCTGGCATGTTAGCGGTAAGCTCTTCAACCAGGCGCGGGCCACCAACACACACCGTTTTTGCGCCGATTTTGGCTTTTGCACCCCGACCAGCCAAAGCCGAAAAGCCGCTAACTTCCGGCACTGCAAGCCGTTTAGCTTTCGCAGCGTTAACAATTGCGCGGGCGATTGGGTGTTCGGATTCGTTTTCTACAGCTGCGGCAAGCGCTAATAATTCCTCCTCATCACCATCGGCCACGATAGCAACCACGCCTTGTTCGCCCTTGGTGAGGGTGCCGGTTTTATCAAATAGTATGACGTCTACATTACGGGCCGCTTCAAGCGCCATACGCTGTCGAACCAGCAGCCCGCTACTCGCCGCCTTGCTGGTTGAGATTGCCGTGACAAGTGGAATAGCCAGCCCTAGTGCGTGCGGGCAGGCAATCACCAGTACGGTCACCACCCGCTCGAGAATAAAGCCAGCCGATTCTCCGGCCAGCGCCCAGCCGATCCAGGTAAGGAGCGCCGCCGCTAGCGCCACAAAAGTCAGGCAATACGCCGCTTTATCTGCTAAAATTTGGGTTTTCGATTTACTGTTTTGTGCTTCGGCGACCAACTTCATAATACCCGCAAGTGCGGTGTGGCTGCCGGTTTTCGTGACCTTAATGGTGAGCGAGCCGCTGCCGTTGATGGTACCGCCAATGACACTCGCCTTCACGGTCTTTTTTACCGGCTTCGATTCGCCCGTTAACAGCGATTCGTTAATATCTGACTCACCTTTTATAACTTCACCATCAGCGGGAACCTGCGCACCGGGGCGAACCAGTACAGTATCGCCAGGCTTTAGCTCGCTAACGGCGATTTTTTCGGTTCCGGTTTTGGTAACAAGGTCAGCTTCATCTGGCAGTAGCTTCGCTAATTCTTTTAACGCACCTTGGGCGTTCATAACCGACGCCATCTCAAGCCAGTGCCCCAGCAGCATGATAGTTATGAGGGTTGCAAGTTCCCACCAAAAATCCATACCCTCTACCACACCGAGCGTTGAGGCTAAGCTATAGCCAAAAGCCACTGTAATTGCCATAGAAATGAGCGTCATCATGCCTGGCTGCTTGCTCTGGAGTTCGGCTTTAGCGCTCTTCAGGAAAACCAATCCGCCGTAAAAGAAGATAATGGTACCAAAAATGGCCGGCAGGTATTCCATGCCCGCAAACTCCCAGCGCACGCCAAACCAGCTTTGTACCGTGGGCGAAAAAATAAGGGTCGGAATAGTAAGTAGCAGACTCAGCCAAAATTTCTGTTTGAACATATTTGGGTTGTGTCCGGCGTGTTTGTCGTGATCTTTGTGCCCGCCGTGATTCACGTGGGCTTGGTGATGTATCTGCTGATGCTGTGCGTGGGTATGCTTCATAATGTCTATTTCTTTAATTTCGCCCACGGATGTTATGTAGCTCGTAAAGGCTCAGTAACTCCTCGACTGCCTTTTCCTGTGCCGCGGCATCGCGAGAGCTGAGCATATCGGTTACGTGGGTGCGTAAATGGTTTTCAAGCACCAGCTTGTTGAGCGATGCCAGCGACTTTTGGATGGCCAGGCTTTGTGTCAGGATGTCCATACAGTAAGTGTCATCCTCAATGGCTTTTATGAGAGATTCTAGCTGTCCCCTGATGATCTTTGACCGGTGTAAACTGCGCTTTTTGTAGTCTTCATTCATAACTTTATAATATACCCCCTAGGGGTATTAAGTCAAGATGTGGCAATGCATTTCTGTCTGTAGCTTTGGTAAAAATGCTTCGTATAAAATAGATAATATACTGAATGAAGTAGATAATCTTACTCCAAGGAGGACCCAATGAAAGCAGTGAGAGTAAATGATACTGGGTCGGCTGACTCGCTAATCTTGAGTAATATCCCAGTACCTGAACCAAAAAAGAATGAAGTGGCTATCGATGTTGCCTTTGCTGGGGTCGGCTTTTGTAGATGTTTTATTTCGAAATGGAACATTTCCGCTTCAGACACCCTTTACTCCTGGTATTGAGGTCTCTGGCTACATCCGCGCTGTCGGGCCAAATGTCACAAATTTTAAAATTGGCTAAAGAGTTGGAGCTATACTAAATGATTTTGGACGTGGTTCTCAAGCAGGCGATATGCCGAAGTAGCAATCGCGCGCGCAGATCTTACGCTGCCTTTGGATGATAATGACGATTTAGCAGTGGTAGCTGGCTCCCTTATAAACGGCCTACCGCCTGGATCGCTCTCCATCACCAAGCGAAGCTTTCATCACAAGATACATTTCTTGTTTTAGGCGCAAGTGGGGGTATTGGCGATATAGCGATACGGCTTGCAAGAGCGGCCGGTATTCGCTCAATCATTGCCGTAGTTAGTAAGCCAGAAAAACAACAGGCGGTGCTCGACGCTGGTGCATCGTCTGCAATTTTAACGAGTGACCTACCGAGCCTTCACTCAGATAGTGTAACGGTAGTTATCGATCCCGTTGGCGGTGACCCACGCATCGAATCATTTAAATTGTTGGCGCCGTTTGGTCGATACGTTTTGGTTGGCAATGCAAGTGGCCGCGATTCTACGACGACACTTGACGCGGTATGGCACCGGAGTATTACTATTACTGGCGTAAGTCTTGGAGGCATTGCTCACTTACGGCCACGGTTAGCGGCTGAGAGTGCTCGAAATGCGCTGAATATGTTACAAAAAGATAATTATCGAGTTGCCACGCGACCGATTGAAGAGATTGTTTCTCTGCACAAAGAATTAGAGAACGGGAAAGCAGCGACAAAAACGGTAATCAAGATTCGTTAACCTGCGCAAAGCGAACAGGCCTTCTGCGGTAAAAGAATAGTCACTTGATCGACTGGCCTTGGCCTTAGGTGGAACACTTCGATGAATTACTGTTCGTCATGACAAATAGTTTATAATAGACCAACTATTTATGTAACTCAATAAACCATACGGCCTTGTTGACTGCCATGGTTGCGTGGGGATGCTCTTTTGCATAATCTAACTCTTCTTGAACTTGATAGTTTCTCTCCTCGTTCAGATTATCGAGGGCGGTGTTATCGATTTTGAAACCAGCCTCTCTGCACATTTCTAAAAACTCGGTAAATACACTCAAGTATCCCCAGCATTCCTCTGGGCCACGCAAACCTGCTTCGGTAAAGCGTACACCGCTTTCATCTTTCTGAAACACATCGCCGATCAAAACTTTGCCGTCAGGTTTTAGAGTGCTAAATAGAGCCTTTAGAATCTCGAGTTTGCTTTCGTAGGCAACATGACAAAGTACAAGATTAGTAACCACATAATCAAACGCGTCTTCAGCAAAAGGCCATTCTGCCGTGTTAAAGTCATATTCCACATTTTCAATCGAGGCAAAGTTTTCAAGCAGGCCTCTTTCCCTGAGTTTCTCAATGCCTCTTATCGTAGAAGCCTCCTGGCCCACCGACCAAGGCCCGGATATATCGCTATTAACCAGATTGATTTTAGAAGCTATCGAGGCAGGTATCGTCCTGGCAATATCCAGCGTACCCGCTCCTAGATCCAGAATCGCGGTTTCGCCCTCTTTATCTTTAATGTAATCCTGAAGAGCGGCAACTACCTTATGGCGAGCATACGTTTCAGGAGTACTATTTTCCAAAGAGCCATCTATAGGACTAACGAAATCAAACTCGCCTCGATAGAATCCGTCTTCAAAATCATAATTCTTATTTATGAAAGGACTATGCGGCGCTTTGTCGTTTTCTATATGTGTGTATTTGACGCCATTAACAACCTCTGTTGGGAACTCCCCTTTAAAAACTCGGCTCATACCAAATCCTTCTTACACACGGTGACAATTCGGGTACTATCCAGCTTTTTATAGTCGCTGATATATTTTCCATACTGTTCGATATCCACGAAGTCCCCTCGGGACAATAGGTATCTTATCTCTTGTGGGAAAAACATCCGAAACTTAGTTACGTTGGAGTTTAGTTTGCCATCTTCTGTTTCTACTGTTTTTGTTTCGGTGAGTATTTGGGATGCTTCATCAATTTCGTGATGGGCTATGAGCTTTAAACCAGCTTCAGTGTAGCCTTCTTTACTTTCACCAAAGTAATTACCATCAAAGGGCAATTTCTCTAGGTATGCGATAGGATTGAAGACGTCAAAAATAAACTTGCCGCCAGGGTTTAATAGTTCACTTACATCCTTTAGAAACTTGTCCAGCGCATCATTATCAGTTACATAGCAAAGAGTGGTGCAGATGCAAATAATTACATCAAACTTGTCTTTAAATTGGCCAATGTCGGTCATATTCATTTCAAGGAATGTGCAGTCGGGGTAGTGCTCTTTCGCATAACGTACCATGTTTTTATTAAGGTCAATCCCCGTCACGTCATGGCCTAATTTCTGAAGCCTATCAGCATGCATCCCTGAGCCGCAACCGATGTCCAGTATTTTTAAAGGTGCCTGATCTCCGATGACTTTGTTAATAAACCGAGTCTCTTTATCTAAACTATGACCCCTTAACAACTCCCAAATATCCGGATTATTGAAATAAAATTTGTCAGATTGATCTTTCATCATACTATCTCTTTACAAAACGTGCTCTTAATACCGTTCGAGGGCCCGTGTTTTCCTCTTTGAGTTCTTCAATGTATTCTTCTTCCAAAAATAATCCCGCATCCTTCATCATTGAATAGAAAAGCTCTTTTGGAAGAAGCGTCATTAGCAAGCCTTCCTTCGTCTGTACGACTGTACGCTCGTCGTCAAGATATGTATAGGTTGGGTCTAAATCTCTGTTTGTGAAGATATTTAGTAGAATAATCGCCCCTTTTTTGCATACCCGGCTAAGTTCACTTATTGCTTGCCTGTACTCTTCTTGAGACTTGGCTTGATGAAGCACACCTGTAGTAATCACAATATCAAAGAAGTTATCCTGAAAGGGAATCTCAGTAATGCTTCCTTCTTTAATCTCTGGCGTATTATCTAACTTTAAAGCATCAACACGAGCCTTCGTTGCTTCCAACATCGCCGAATTGATATCCACTGCGTAAGTTTGGAACCCTTTAGTCACGAGCAGCTCAGTATGGCGACCACCACCACAGCCCAAGTCCAGCGCTTTTATTCCAGCGGCCTCTTTATCTGGGTATCGTTTCAAGTATTCAACCATTAAAGGGTCAGCGGGCTTGCCTTTAAAGTACTTTACGTTTGAATTATCATTCCAGAATTTATAATCTTTTTCCATGATGATTCACTCTCTCCTGTAAACTATGTTATTGTCGCTTAAATTAAAGTAAAATGTTCTATATGACTAACCAGATATACTTACTTACCGGCAATCAGGGCAAAATTGACGCAGCTAATCTCATTTTCAACCGTTACGATATTCAGGTTCTGCCATTAGACCTTGATATTCCAGAGATTCAAGCCGCTTCTAGCGTTGAGATTGCCCGCGCAATGGCGCTAGAGGCATTCAAACGCACAGGCAAACCCGTTATCCGTGAAGATCACAGCTTCTTTATTGACGAGCTGGGTTTTCCAGGACCGTTTATGGCTTACATTGATAAAGCCATCTCGGTCGAACAACTGCTTAAAATCGTCGATACGCTAGAAAGCCGGGATGCGCACTTTGAGCTTGCGGCTTGTTACGTTGATGCCGAAGGCGAAGCCCATGACTTTTCTTACTCGGTTCCTATCACACTTGGTCATGAAATTAAAGGTACAGACAAGCTTCGCTGGGAAAGGCTTATGATGTTCAAGAGGGATACCAAAACCTTTGCTGAACTTGACAAAGATGATCGGGCCGAAGTGTGGACGAAGAATTACGAACAAATTGCTGAACTTATTAGTAAAGCTCTATAGCTTTACTGGCAATCAGCCGTAGCACTTCTTCCGATTTCGCTTTTAGCTCAACTACTGAGCCCGTATTTTCGATCCTATAATCTGCAACGCCCTCTACTTCTCCTAAGCCTAACGCCAAGTCAACTTCAAGCAGATCACAGAACTCTTCGAACGACATTTGAACCTTTTCGCGTTTCAGGTAGCGCTCATACAGCAATTGGCTAGGCGCATCAATCCAAACAATTTCATGTTGCGCATGCGGCCGTGAAGCCTTGAGCTTCTGGATATTATCGTATGACCGCATCCCATTAACTGCTACTAGGTTACTGTCTTCTTCAGCACCCCTTATTAGATTATTCAAATAAGCGTCAAAGAAGTTCTCGTCGTCGGCGAGCTTTTGTTTTACGTAGTCTTTAATATCTAGATTTTGATATTCCTCCTCTCTACCCCTGTATAATCGTCTCATCATTGAGCCGGTTTCAATGACTCGGAAACCATGCTCCTCAGCTAAATAGTCACAGAATTCCGTCTTTCCAGAAGCATGGTGGCCTACTGGATAAACGATCTTGGGTTTAATTATTTCAGACATATCTACCGTTCTACTGCTACAGAATAAGCGTTGTTATGTATGGTGGTTACAATCGTTTTAAGATCGAGCTTTCTAAACTCTTCTTCAATGTGCCCAAGATCTTTAGTTAGTGCAAAAAAACCGGGGCCTACGGACGAGAGAGATAGTATTTCTACTCGCGAATCATCCTTTAGAGGCCGCATTTTTTCCGCTAATTCAACGAGCCCAGGATAGACAAACGAACAATTTTTAATACTTCCCATGTCCCAACGGTAATCAAAGATCAATTCTTTGCACTTTGACAGATCACCGCTGCTCAAAGCGGGCATTACTTGATGGACAAGCCTGTAGGCAATTTCTTTGCCGTAGGTATTACCCGCAGTGCGAAAGCCCTCCATATTATCGACCTCCGCTTCTAGAAGGGTGCGAGAATCTGGAGCGGTAAAGTCACTTGGGATGCCAATAACAACGCTCATATCGTCGGGAATATTAAAGGTGTAAATTGGGGTTGCTTGCCCGGCAAGTATAATCAGGCCTCCTTCAAAATGACCGCACACTCCGGAACCGCCAATACATTGAACCGGCGCTAGCTGGGAGTCATCGCCCTCAACCTCTTCTCCATGATTTTGCGCACAGTATTTCACAAGATCAAGGCTCTTAATCGGTTTTCCGTACAGTTCGTTAATAGCAGCGGCAGTTCCAGCAATAAGCGAACTGCTAGAACCTAGTCCGCAGTGTTTTAGGTTGGTCGCATCATCAACGTCAATCTTAAGGCCGTGTTTGAACTTCAGCGCAGCTTTCATAAGGAGAGCCGCATGCATAATAAGGGCTTTACGAGGCGATCTTTCAGTAATGGAAATGTCGGAGTTTGTCTGATCTACCTCTACGGTTGTATGCTTGAAAATCGATACGCAGAAGTCAATCTGGCCCGCTTCATAAATAAGATTATTGTTGTCCGATATCTTTGCCGGGTCTAAGGCCATCGCCTCGAGCCGCGAAGGATAGCCGACGGTCAGTTTATTGTGTCTTAGGGAGACATCATCGCTAACTTCTACAGTATTGAAAACCGTTCCTACGGTAAATTCTTTAAAATCAGTCTTATTCATGTCGTGACCCCTCAACCCGAGCTATAGCTCGTTCAGTTTTATCAATCAGTACGTCTAGAATGTCGGGCTTATACGAACCGCTACCTACGGCATCATCAGGCCGTAGTTTGAAGTTGTCTTGGGCAATTTTTCGGTGTGGATAACGGAATTTTCTGATCTTTCTTAGGAGATCAAGTGCTGCTTGGCGGGAGTCGTCACCCATTTCAGGCTCTTGAGTAATGAGGCTCACAACGCTTCTATCGCCATTGTTTTCAAGATAATTCTCGATAGCTCTTTGCTGGACAGGGGTGAGATAACCTACGTTTTCCGCAAAGAAAGCGAGATAATCAGGGTCTTGCTCTTCGCATCCCCACAGCATAAAATCGATTGCGACCAATTGTATTTGCGCGCCGCCTGAACCTGTGTATTTTTTATCGCCAATCGTTAAGGATTCAAAATAGGGACGCATTTGGGAAGAGAAGAACTCCGGCGTCACCGTCCGCTTAACTTCAATGATTGAACGTACCATCTCATCCATTGCTACGCCAGAATCATTGAGAGCAGCGACAAGGCTGCTTTCGCGCCCGTAGGTAGAAATATTGCCAATGTTATCAACTGCACCGTCTAAAGCCACAATACTTCTGCTAACGGCATCAATAAACACTTCTTCTTCAGGCGTGCCCGTAAAAGAGCGTCTGCGATCACCAGCCGGATTAGCTGCCGTATAAGTAAAAACTGTACCTCGCGGAACCGTTTTTGCAGCTTCACTTACCCTTAAAAGTTCTGCTTCTAGCTCTGGCATTGCTTCAAAAGGATGCACTTCGTGACGGAGCAGCGAACTTGCCAGAAAATCCATGTCCCGGATTATCGCAAGCGCATCAGTTTGCGACATATTAACTTGCCGCTGGCTCTCCTCAAGAGCCTCTCTAGTGACAACCTCAAGCCCCTTGACATCACCTTCAGCGTTCAGCTCAGGCAGTATTCTCATCGCCTGATCAATCTTAAGCGGGTCACGTCTAGCCACCTCATCGTAAGAAGGAAAATCTAATCTGGGTCCGAGCGTCTCTAACATCATCTTCATCATTATTCTGTTATGTCATGCACAACAATAAATACTTGGGACAAGCTTACCAGACTCTGCCCGCCAGGGCAACAAAAGAAGATTAATTATCGATCGAGCTGTGTAAAATTTGGCGGATTAGTTCGCCCTTTGATATGCCGATCTTGTGGGATTGAATAGTGAGATAATGGTCAATCTCCCTCGTACTCATAAAGCTGGTGCGAGTTGTGAACATTTGCTTTTCCGCAAATTTTATAAAATCATCAAGTACTTTTTTGTAAGTTTTACTATTGTATCTCTTGATCTTCATTCCTCGCGAGGGTATATCTCCGATCACTCCTGCTGGGCGACCTTTCTCGGTTGCTCCATAAAGGTATAGGCACGGTTTTGATAGGTGGAGAGCATACGCAAGCTGGAATCCAAGTGTTTGGCTCGCTCGGCTCATTTCACCAATAAACACGTCGGACTTATTAATCTTTTCTATAATATCGCTATACGAGTATTCTTCATTCGGGCTAGTCACATCATGAAGATAATGAAATACCTGATGATTTTTCCTCAGGTGAAGTAGTATGCCGTTTTGGTCCGCTGCATCGCCTAATGTTGATGATGCAAAAAATATCTTCATGTTAATCAATATTATACTATCGTTTTTAATCTCTTGCAAAAACGATAGCACTCAAGGTAGCGTAGGTCTTTTATGTGATATACCTATTTTCCTTCGGGAAACAGGTCAACTTGCACTTGCTAAGGCAAGATGCAGGTTCTTATTAAAGCTCTTTTAGAGATTTTCTTAGGTTTAATTCTTCAGGGTCGTTTGACCATATACTATCGTCGTCGGCCTTTGCAGACAGTAACGTAGTCATCGTGGTTGTAAAGATATTTAGGTCTTCGGTTATTGCGCCTCGGCGTTTTAATAACTTCTTCTCCTGGGCACTACCAGGACAAACAAAGAGGATATCTGGAAATTCACTTCCTGTAGCGCCCCATTCTTCGCTTTCGTATACTCAGCATATTGCTTGAGTCATCTTTGAAGAACGAAGCTAGGCGTACCCGAATCAATCACGTGCAGAAAGAACCGCTTTGTCTCGTCCTGGTGCTTGAGCGAAATAAAATCATCGGGCAAGGGCTTGGGGAAATATTCATAGTTGCAAGCTCCGGCTTGGTAAATATTTTTATACTGTCGCCATACATTATCTTCAACTGAGTACTTACATGAAAAACTACTAAGCAGTGATCGATAAATTGCCGCGAGACACTTCTATTTTTATAAATGCTTTTGCTAACACTATCGGGAATGTCGGAGCGAACTTCAAGTTCTGGCGAGGTCAAATATTTTGTGGAACACCTTGATGAATTGCTACTCCAACAGATTGACCCGATCAAAAAAGCCCAGCTTTTCGGTGTCATTTTTGGCTACATGCCAACAGTCGAAGAAATAAAATGTGGAACACCAAAAACACCCCTTTTTACAGGGGTGTCTCCGGTCTTTCAGTTACTGAAAGCAGAAAATGATCTTATGGTGACCCTACCGGGAATCGAACCCGGGTTACCAGGATGAGAACCTGGCGTCCTAACCGCTAGACGATAAGGCCGTTAACGGTTGAATAATAGCATAATAATTTTTTAAAGTCCAGATTGTTGCTGTACCCGCGAGTAAGTAGATCTACTCGCGGGTACAAGCCGCCAAAGGATCCATCAGAGGTCAGGAAGCTCCTTAATATCAACGAGCTCACCACTAATGAATTCGATGCAAAGCTTTCTAATCTCAGGATCGGTCATGGGTTTTTCGCCGTGCTTTAGTTCCCCCTTCTTGGATCGCAGCCACATGTCAATCTCAGCACCGACCTTCTCAAGATTTGAGATGGCATCGGCATCTTTGACGTGTTGTGGGCGTGCCATGTATTCTGCGATGCCAAAACTGACAACGACGGCGAGCTCACCAACAGGCTTAAAGAGGAGTTGGTTTTTGGACGGTCGGGACATTAGATATCCTTCCTGTGGCAACCAACACATATCATACACCTATTCCACATCATTGTCCACTTCTTTTTCTCGCGTGGGCATGCTACGCTAGCTAGGCCCTTGTAGTATGTGCTTAGGAGTGGCAGTGTATGAACTTGCTCAGCATGCAGAACTTGAAGGAGTGACCGTAATTCGGCTCGAAGGCGCCTTGGCTTCGATGCGCCGACGATTGGTGGTGGATAATTTTATGTCGGTGTTGGTTGTTGGCATTGAGGCAGACTCAGCAGAGCTTCCCGTGCCTTTTCCTCGGATCGTATGCCAGGTTAATCATCGCTACCGAACACTGGTTATCTGGTGCGACAAAGCCGAAGCTTTTAGACTCGAGAAACTAGTGTTGTGCATTTGTTTGCCTAAAACCTTTTTGGGTTTCGTCGAAAGCGCCGACATGCATGAAACCACGTTGTTTTCATCGGTAGCGGTAGATGACTTTCCAGAACGCCGTGGCCGCCCGCGACTGGTCAGTTGAACGAGGCAATCGGCTCAGCGCCACACCGCGCGCTGAGCCATATTTATAGCTTATTTTTTGAGTGTTTCGATAATTTCAAGCAACTTGCGTGGGGTAATATCTGCTTTAATCAAATAGGCGTCTGCCCTACTCTGCATCGCCAAGCGCGATTCTTCATCTTGATCAAAGTTGGTCAGCACGATAATACGGCTATGAGGGATTTTGTCGCCGTCTTTGCCGCGTAACTTTTCGAGAATTTCGTTGCCCTTTTTTTCGGGCAGCATAATATCAAGCAAAAGTAAGTCGTAGTGTTTACTGGTGGCGGCCGCAATTGCGTCGCTGCCGCTGACTACCCAGTCAACCTCGTAGCCGGCTTTCCGTAAGCTGCGGACATACATTTCACCGATAAAGCGGTCGTCTTCGATGCATAGTACTGTACGAATATCTGTCATATCACCCCCGATACATGGCGTGGTTGCGGATCCAGCCGTTTGAATTTTCTATAATGCCTTCGTTACTATTATTGCTTGCGGCGAGCTTATCGGCAACGGTTTTATAGATTGGCAGCGTGAAACTAAAGGTTGAACCGTGTCCTTCGGTGCTACGAACGCTTATGGTGCCGCCATGCGATTCAACGATGGCCTTTGAAATGTATAACCCCAGACCCGAACCGGCGGCTGTTTCGCGCGAGCGGTGTGAACGGTAAAATTTAGTGAACAATTTTTGGATGATTGGCGCCGGGATGCCAATGCCAAAATCTTGCACACTAAACTCGACAAACTCCCCCGCTACCCTGGCGCTGATGACAATTTGGCCGCCTTCGTTGCTGTATTTGATGGCGTTATCCACCAAGTTAACAACCACTTCGCCAATACTGGTTTTATCGGCAGCAACAGTAGGCAGATCGGCGGGGATGTCGGCTGCCAGAAGTCGATTTAAGGTGTGGGCCCGTAGCTGTAGGTCGTCGCTGACGCCAGCAAATAATTGACTCGGGCGTTGTTCGTAAAGATACAGCTTAAGATGTCGGCGATCGTAACGGGCAGCGCCGAGGATATTGTTAACGTAGCCGCTTAAGCGATTGGCAGACACGCTCAGGCGGTCCATAAGAGCCTTTTGGTCGGGCGCAAGTTTATCGGCGAGCTCATCGGCCAGCACATCTAAATAGCCGCGGATAACCGTGATTGGCCCGCGCAGTTCGTGGGCTGCCAGGGCGATGAATTCCATGTGTTCTTCGTCGGGGCCGTAGTCTTTGGTGCGGTCGATGGTCATGATGATGGTTTCCACGCCAGCGGAGCCATTTTTATGGTACGAGGCAAACACATCGTAATAACGGCGTTCGCCGGTGTCAGTTTTTTCGGCGACTCGGCTCCAGGCCTGTTCGGTGGCGATACCGTTTTCTTCGCTGTTTTTAAGCCAGGTTTCAAGCGAGTTATTTTGGTCGAACAATAAATTTATTGCTCGGAAGTCGGTCGGGTTTTCGCGCAAAGGCGCCGCGACATTATAGTGAATGATAGTACGGCTAGCGTCGAGCACGATAATGCCAAATGGCAGCTGAGAAAAAATATGGCGATAGAGCGAGCTTGAAGTGTCTTTTTTGCCTCCGCCAGCGAGCGGCCGAGCGGCCAGTCCGTAAATAGCCAGCACGAGGTCTTTGAGGCCGCTGCGAATGTACCTTTCCTCATTCACCGGTAGCGGCGCCTCTTGGTTGGCGCTGTTACTCGCGTGCGTCACGGCGTCGGCAATCAGTTTTGTGGGTTCGGTGGCAATGGCAATGGTTATAGCAATTGCCATGACCTCAAGCAAGCTGAACGGCAGGAAAAATAAGAGCAAATAGTCATGGCTGGCTATGCCAAAAGTGGTTGGCGCCGATTGTAGCCAAAAATACAGTAGCACCCCAACCAATACTTGCAGCAAAAAACCAACTAAGAGTAACTTTACTTGAAAACGGGCATGGAAGTTCTTGAGTTTTACTGCCATGTGACGCTCCGGTCACTCGGAAGTGCCGTGACCCAGGTTTGGCCACGCACTAGTGGAATTGGCTGGCCAGCTTTTGTGAGAAACTGAATTTGCTGGCGTTTGTGGTTTTTGCGCCAAGTGCCTTCAACCACCTTACCTTCTTGGAAAATATAGGCCTCCCCACTGCCGATAAACTGAATTTGCTCGCGCCAACCATCTTCGAAGCCCAAACTCATTTTGACTTTCATAACCACCACTACTTTTGGCGCGATGCGGCCTTTTTCGCGGTCGAGGTGCGGCTGTCCGCCCTGCGAGCGCGGATAGTTTTTAGCCCGGGCGTCGTAGGTGTAGCTGGAATTATAGGTAGGGCTTGAAATATTCACCTGGATGGCGGTGGCCTTTTTGCCTTGTGTTGGTGCAGGTGTAGCGCCTGTCTTGGGGATCTCTTGCCGCAAAAAGCCCTGTACTTTTGAAGTGGTATATTTCTTGGCTCGATTTAGGGCATCGAGATGGCGAAAACTGGTATACACATTGTGCGGCGCTTCGCGGTCGGCGGCTCGCCAGTAGGCGCCATCGTTAAAGAACTGGTCGATATCTCGATAGCCTCCGCCGCGCACTTCTTGCAGCGACAAAAAGCTCCCGCCAACGTGAGCAATACTGGCGTCAAACGGCGCTGCCCAGGCTAAATAATATGGCCGCAAGCTACGCACTGGCCCAATGAGCTGCGGCTTTTCTTGCTGGTAGATGACCTGAAAGCGCGTAATGCCACCTTCGGCGATGGCTTCAAACACGACGCCCGATTCCTTTAGGCCAGATTGTGGCCGAGCGTCGGGGCTGTTTTCGATCATGATGGCTGTGGCGGCTTGCTTGGTAGCGGCTTCGTCTTTTACTTCAAGGCCAGTCAGTGGCGAATAATGGCGTTTTTCTGGTGGCGGCTGGTAACTATAACCTGTGTGAGATTCGGGAAGCGGTTGATTAACTAAAACCAGCAGCAGCACTCCAACCGCAACAATACCCCCTAGCGCCAAGAAGAAGTACCGAACGGTGGTGTGATCACCTAGTAACCTGTGAGTCTGGGTTTTTAGCTTTTGCCAAAGGGCTAGTATTTGTTTTTGCTGCATTACGTACCTATTATAACAAACTGTTCTAGCAGCCGTGATTTCTGAGAAGCTCGAAACTACCCGGGCAAGGTTTACAGCGTACTTATAGAGCTGCTCGCTTTAGGCTGTCATGAAATTGCGAATGCGTTCAAGCACGCGCTCTTTGCCAAGTAGCGCCATGGTTTCGGCTAGGCCGGGGCTAAAGGGTGCCCAAGTGGTCACTATCCGCAGCAGCCCAAATAGGATGCCAGGTTTTTGGCCAGTTGTTTCAAGTAGCTTGTTCAAGGCTTCTTGCAAGGCTTCGGGGGTAAAGTCGGTGGCTTCAAGGCTATCAAGGCATGTTTGAAGCAAAGCTTTTTGTTCTTCGGGGGTAAGCTTTTTGAGCTGTTTATTACCCGTAATTAGGCTAAGATCGGGGGTTGGCTCAGCAAAGAAGTAGCGCGTCAATAATGGCAGGTCGGCCAAGGTTTTGAGCCGATCTTGTACCAGGGCTAATACCTGCTTTTTATAGACCTCGGGCGCGTTGTTGGCTTCTTTGGGCCAGAAAGATATGCTCCGGCTATGTAGTTCATCCAAGCTTAAACGGCGAATCCACTGGCCATTGAGCCACAAAAGCCGTTGTTCATCGAAGCGGGCGCCGCTGCGCTGTACGCGGTCGAGGCTAAATTTTTCAATTAATTCGGCTTCAGAAAATACTTCTTGCTCAGTGCCATCGTTCCAGCCGAGTGAGGCGATAAAGTTAATCAGAGCTTCTTTGGTGATCCCGTCCGCTAGGTAGTCGAGCACATCCTTGGCGCCATCGCGCTTGCTAAGCTTTTTACCACCAGTGGCGGCCAGAATGTGCGGCACGGTGGCAAATACCGGTGGCGTCAAGCCCAGCGCTTCATACAGATTGAGGTAATTTGGCTGGCTGGCAATGAATTCTTGCCCGCGAATAATGTGGGTAATCTGCATTTCGGCGTCATCAACAATATGCGCAAAATTATAAGTTGGAAAACCGTCAGATTTTATAAGAATGAAGTCGTCAACCGCTTCAGCCCCAGCTGAAAGCTCCCCCATCACTTCATCGTGCCAGGTATAGTTTTTTGGCTCAGATTTAAACCGCAGCGGCGTGGTACCATCCCAGATTGGTGGGTTTTTTGGCCGATGATCTCGGTATAAAAAGGCACGTTTTTCGGCTTTGGCGGTATCTTTAAGGCCCTGGAGCTCTTCGGCGGTATACGGGTCGGCATATGCCCGGCCGCTGTCGATCAGCTTTTGGGCCCAACTTTTGTAAATTGCTAGGCGCTCACTTTGGCGGTATGGTCCGAAGGGTCCACCGATATCCGGCCCTTCATCGTAGTGCATGCCAAGCTCGTGCATGCATTTCAAGAGGTGGTGCGCTGAGCCTTCGACTTCTCTTTTTTGATCAGTGTCTTCAAGCCGCAAAACAAAAGTGCCATTTGCGTGGCGTGCGACGAGCCAGGCAAAAAGAGCAGTACGGAAGTTGCCAACATGCAAGAATCCGGTCGGACTGGGGGCAAAACGAGTACGTATTGACATAATGGTTCTACTATAGCATGTTTTTTTGGATTGTCGCTGGAGCGCTATGTAACTGGCAGCAAAAGTTGGCATATGCCGGTTGATTATGTTTAAAACTTTTGTATTAATTCCCTCCGGTAGATTAGCCGGTTCGTTTGGCACTGTGAAATAGCTCACAGCTCGACAGTTGCATCGATAATAGTAAATCACTAGCTGGCTCACGGCTTAAAATAGCCAGTGCCGTATAGTAAAACTTACCAACTTAACAAAGGAGGCGCGTATGGCAAATGGTACCAGCAATCGCGGTTTGGGTTCAAGTAAGATGAGCCCGGAAAAGAAGCACGAAATTCAAAGCAAAGGCGGTAAATCGCAGGGTAAACAAAACAACCCGGCTAACTTTACAAACGATCGCAAGAAGGCCAAGGCCGCTGGCCAAGAGGGTGGAGAGAAATAATTATGTTCGGTGGTGATGGCATTGGGGAGTGAGAATCTCCTCTTTAAGCTATAAACTAAACACCGCTCCTGCCAAGAAATGACAGGAGCGGTGTTTAGTTGTTGGGCTCGGAGGGTTACATTCAAGCGAAGGAACTTTCTGGATGCCCTTGAGTGCGACGCCGCGAAGAGTATCACCGGCATCTGTCAGCGCGATTATGCCTATTCTTTTTGCATAATTTATGAGTAGTTGTTACATCAAGGCAGTAAGTCGTGCTTGTAAAGCTACCCCACCCTATTTATACTTGCTGCATGAAAACGATTCTCACGCTTGACCAACGAACCTTCGATCCATCTGCGGATATCGCCGATCGCGAAAACTACAATCTTCGCCGGGCGGTGCGAGCGGTTGTTCGTGACGCTGAGGGCGCGGTGGCGCTGCTTCATGCGCGCCAGCGCGATTATTACAAACTGCCTGGCGGTGGCGTCGAAGGTAGCGAAGAGCTACTGATAGCGCTCGAGCGTGAACTGCTTGAGGAGCTAGGCTGCCGGGCAAAGGTAGAGCGAGAGCTGGGCCAAGTAGTCGAATGGCGTGATTATTGGCGCTTGCAGCAGCAATCGTTTAGCTACACCGCGGAAGTAATTGGTGAAAAGGGTCAGCCAGAATTCACCGAGAGCGAGATTGCCGAAGGTTTTGAAATAGTGTGGGTCCCGAATGTAGCTGCTGCAATTACCATGGTAGAATCTGTGCTGCTAAGCGCCGATCTACCGGTGAAGTTTATGGCAACGCGCGATGCCGCTATTCTTAAGGCAGCCCAAGCAGCCTTGTAAGCCAGCTAGTTCAACATGGCCAACCCGGTGTCTAGCATTGAGGCGCCGGTTGGATTTACATACTGGCGGCAATGTGTTCGATTTGGTTGTACGACAAGGGCGAATCGCCGTAATCAATCTCGTGCAGTAACCCGCCGTTCACCCAGACTGCTTTATTGCCAAAAGTATAAATCGTCAGGCCCTGAACGCTATGAATGTTATAGGCACCGTTTGATTCTTGCAAGACGTAATTGTCAAGCACGGCCTGCGAATCCCAGTCGCTCTCTTTTTGGGTGATGATATACCCTTGATTGCTGGTGTTAGCGGCGTAGCGAATAGTAACTTGACCTTGGGCGTATTCTGGTGGGCCGTTAAAGCTATAACCATCTGGCTGGTACTCGGGCATTTTGGCGTCAATACCAGCTTGGGCAGCGGCAACACGAATTGAAAGGTTCGGCACGTTGATATACGTTAGGTAGCCACCAAGGAGCACTAGCGCCAGTGCAGAGGTAGCCACCGATAATACTTTGGGGTGCTTATCGAAGAAGCGACGCTCGGGGATAGCGCGTTTAGTTGGCGCTTTCTCGAGGTGTTCACGCAGCAGCTCTTCTTTGATGGCACGCGAACTAATAGGTTGTTTCGGTGTCTTTTGTGCGGTAGTACTATGATGTACAAACTTGCGCTGTAATGCTGGCTGAGCGGCTGGTGCTTGTTTTACAGTGGGCTTGGCGGGCTCGCTTATTGGCTGAGAAGAAAATTTCTGAATCTGCGGGCTGCGCGTCATATGAACCCGCGGCCGTTCTTTTACTGGAGGGACGTTAGAGGTTGGTTTTTTGAGTGCAGCTCGATACAGCGTACGCGAGCGGTCGAGTCGACTATGGACGGCAGCAGCAGTAGCGGACGATCGCTTAACGACTGGCTGTTCGGGAATGCGCACTGATGGCGCGATATCTTGGACGATTTTATTTGCTGCAGGTCGTGGTGCGTGAGGTTTAGCACCGTCTTCAGCTGATGAAACTGCCAAACCGGTGGTGGCATCATACGCCTGTCCGTTAATAGTGATAATTGATTTCCCCGCCATATTTCTCTTTTGCTTCACGTGTGCTTATGCTTAATGAACTATTACTATGGTATGCGCATCTTGTAAAATCTGCAAGGCCTGAATTCCAGAAACCTGCGCGGCCGATTGGGGAGACTGTGAATCGATTGCAATAATCGATTTTCAGCCGAATGCTTCTATAAGCTTCCAGTGGAAGGTTATAGAAAAAGAGTGCTCCCCAATCGGCCCGCTGGTTTCTGGAAACTGCTCTAAAGCCAAAGCAAGCTATTTCCCCGAACAATTGCTATAATGATGCCATGCACCAACATACTTCCAAGCGACGCGAAGTCGCCTTCCGATTCTTTATTTACGGCGTGATGAGCGTCGCGGTTATTGTTATTTCTTTAATCTGTATTTTACTGGTTCTCGGTTACCGCTTTGATCAAGTCAGCGGCCGGGTGGAGCAACAAGCGCTGCTGCAGTTTCGCAGTTTCCCTAATAATGCCGCCGTGTTTGTTGATGGCAAAGATGCCCGCTTAACTACACCAGAGAAAATGACGATTAGCCCCGGGCACCATACGGTGCGCTTTACGCGGCCAGGCTATCACGATTGGAACAAAACCTTTACCGTAAAATCTGGTGATTTGCTGTGGCTGAATTACGCACGCCTGATACCGACCGAAATTACTACCGAAGCTGTCGCCCACTTTCCAAAGCTTGCTAGCACGCTGGCCTCTCCCGACCGGCGGTGGATTGCTCTGCTTTCCGATGCCAAAAAACCCACCCTTACCTTCGCTGATATCCGTAACGAAGCCGAGCCAGTAGTAAACGAAATGACGTTGCCGCCTGAAAGCTATACCATGCCTGGGCGAGCCGCCGGCAGCCTTAGTTTTGTAGAGTGGGATTTTGGGAGTCGCTTTATGCTGGCGAAATATACGGTGGGTACCACCACTGAATACTTGCGAATTGATCGGACCGATCCAAGCGCCACCATAAATATCAGTCGGCAGTTGCGCATTGGCATTGACGACATACATTTTATCGGTACGAGTGGTAATGTGCTGTTCGCACTCAGCCAAGGTACTATCCGCAAGATTGACCTGCAAGCTGGTACCATTTCACGGCCGCTTGTTACTGATGCTGATTCATTTATTTTATACAAAGAAGATACCATAGCTTTTACCGGCACCCGAAATAATCAACGCATCGTGGGTATGTATAAAGACGGCAAAAGCGAAAAAATCATCAAACAATTCCCGAACGATCGCCAGCCACTTTTTGTCACCGCAAGCAACTACTTTTACGATGACTACATGGCGATAGCCCATGGCACCAACGTAGAAATCTTGAAAGACCCTTATGGCCAGAGCCGAGAAACAAAGACCGTTGCCAGCTTTACTTTTACGCCCGGCGTTGCAACCCTTCGCTTCTCTAGCAACGGACGGTTCGTGCTGGCGCAAAACGGCGGCGAATTCACGAGTTACGATCTTGAAACCAGCAACAAAGCCCAGGCAGACATGACCGATCTTGGAAAACCAAGCGGTCCTTTGCGCTGGCTTGACGATTACTACGTTTGGAATGATGCCGGTGGCAAGCTGCACATTGCCGAGTTTGACGGCACGAATCAGCGGTTTATCAATGCCGTGGCGCCGGGATACGACGTTACTTTAAGTGAGAATGGTAAGCGTATCTTTAGCATTGGGCGCAACCAAACAACAAAGCAGTTTGTACTACAAAGCGCTATAGTTGTTCCAGAATAACACTTCTTCTCGTTCTAGCGACCACCGCCAAATACCCGCTCGAGCAGCGTTGGGGAATTAGCCGGTAGCTGAGCTGGCTCGTTAGACGTGTTTTGCTGCGGAGCCGATGACGCACCCGCTGGGTCGGGGCTAATTTGCTCAGCCACAACAATCAGGCGTTTTAGGGCCGTGCCGGGAGGCGTACAGGTTAAAAGCGTGACCAAAGGCTTATCGGTTTTTTGGGTTAGTTTATGAATGTCGGTTGGTTCGATAACTTCTTTATAGCTCACGCTGTAAGTGTAGCGGGTGCCTTCGTAATGAATATAGAACGTGTCGCCCTTTTTTAGCTGATCAAGCTGGACAAAAATAAATTTGTAGCCGCCATTATCGAAGACGTCGTTACTCGAGTGCCCCAGAAGCACAGTGTTGCCTACTTGCCCTGGAACGCTGTTGGCTCCCGGGATTGGATAGTGCACGACCCCGCTTTCAAGCGCTTTTTGTACGGTCGGCTCGGCAATTGAATTAAGGCCATAAACGACTGGCGCTTCAACGTTTATTTTAGGAATGATTACCTTTGGTTCTTTACTTACTTTAATATCGGTCGTTGGGTCGAGCACGATATTTTGTGGATTGATACTTCCAGGGCTGACGTAAGCGTGTACCTGGGCTACTAATACGCGGTTGTACTGCAGCACGGCAAACACCAATCCAACTACAACCGCGCTAATTATTGGCATAAAATGGCGGCTTTTACGAACCGCAGCAGCCCGAGTGCGGATCTTTTGCAGCAGATCATTTTTTAGCTCGTGCGTGGCTTCTGTTGAGCTAATAATCTGCGGGGCGGGCTCTACTGCTGCTGATGATGTGGCTGGTAGTGCTTGCGTGCGGGCAGCAGCTTGCGCTTTGGCTTCGAGCTGGCTACGGGTGGCGTGCAGCTGGTGTAAATAGTAGCGTTCATAGTATTGGCGGTAGTAGCTTTGCCAGGCGCTGTGATACTGCTGCAGTTGTTCGGGGGCCTCGGTCATGACAGATGGCCGGGTGTGAGTGCGGCCATAAACAGTTTCGGCCGTGGCCTGCTGGATATCTGGTTGCGGAGGGGCAGCTTGCTGTGATTGCAAATTATCGATGGTTTCTTTATGTGGTGGATTAGTGCTATAGATGGTGTCTATTTGCGAACGGACAATATCGGCGGCAGCGGCATGAGTTTCGGTGTGTGGCCGCTGATTTTGCGCAATTGGTGCAGGCACCGGGCCTGCGAGGGGTCGGTGTGGCGGAACAACGGGCGTGTTGGGTGATTGTGGATTGAATGGTAAATTTGGTTGCATAGTAGATTATTTCTACCTTTTATTGTACAATCCTAGGGTAGTGAACGCCAAATAGTTTATGCCGCGGTGGTGGAATTGGTAGACACGCTAGACTCAAAATCTTGTGAACATTTTGTTCGTGCCGGTTCAAGTCCGGCCCGCGGTACCACGGTGAATATATAGATGAATTATGCCCCGATTTGTTCGGGCGTTTTTTGTGTTTCGCTAGCGTCGTGTTTATGCTCGGCAACTTCAAAGACTTTATTGTGCATGTAGGTAGTTGCTGCTTGGATTAGCTCTTCTTGATGATCGGTGCTGGTGCCCTCAAGCTCGGCAATAATCGCTCGTGGAAGGGTCATGTCATCGAGCCGGAAAGTATCTTCTCCGAGCGTATTTGTGGCCTCCTTTAAAAAAAGCATGGCGATGTCATCGTCGTAATGTAGCGGCTGCAGACCTTTCGCTTCGCGCTCACGATTCTTTTGATTGATTGTAGTGTCAGCCATTTTTACTTGAGCCATTACTACGTGAGTGTAGGTATTATTTTCATCTGCTAAATAAAAGACCAGGTCGCTGGCACGCGTGCGGCCGTAGCGGTCGATTTCTTCGGAGGCCGGCACGGCATAAAACGGTGCATCAGGATTGTAGCTATATTCACGAGCCGCCAGAGCTTGGAAAGTGATTTCAGCGATGCGCCCGATTTTTTCCCGAATAATGCCATGATTTCTTGCCCGTTCTTGGGGGTTGTCCGAGGCAAATAGTTGCGCCTCGGCTTCATCGAGAATACTTAGTTCAGTTTGTAGTAATTCGCCTAACTGGCCATAGCTGGCTTCGATGTCGGATTGTATTTCGCTGGTTTCTGTAGGAGTGAAGCTTTCGGGCTGCTCTAAGAGATGCTGGATGTAATGGAACGGTAGCCCTAGCCGTTTCGCTTGAAGTCGCGAACGCTCGTTGTTGCTGGCGGTTAAAGGGATGCGTGCATCGAGTAATTCCCCCGCTTCTTCAATGTAGCCAGCGGCGGCATAAACATCACTGGCGGTTTCGACAGTGCCGAACGGGAAAGGATTTGTCACTCGTTCACTCATAGGGTAATTTACTATAACACACAATCAGTTTAGTAGTCAACTACGGCGCCGGCAGTTGCCTCAAGCGGCCGTTCTGGAAACCAGGCCCAGTATGTCGCCATGCGGCTCGCAACGCTGCCGCGCCAGATGGCCATTGGGTTGTGCCATGACATAGTAACGACCTGGCCGCCGTGAGCCATAACCAGTTGCTCGTTATGCAGTGTGGCAATCGTGACTGGATACGTAATAGTAAATTTATGCAGCGCTTCGACTAAATTTGCCAGCTGCATGCTAAAAGTTAGTACCTTGGGGTAGTAAATCGTCTGAAACAGTTTCTGGAGTTGGGCGAACGACAGCACCAACAGTGTCTGTGGCCGTTCGGCAATGGTGCTAGCCGCATTTTTTAAGAGGTCGATTGCATCGCGCGTAATAACGGTGGGCGTGGCGTGCATCCGGAGTAATGTTTCGAGCACGACAGCGGTTTCAGAATTACGCCCCGTGTCGCCAATATATAGGGCAACCGACGCCCAGGCCATAGCGGCGTGGAGCTCCGGTTCGGCGTCTTTTGAAAACCCTCCGGAAGTATTAGTCGGGACAAAAATAACCTCCGAAATGTTTTTGGGCAGGTTTTTCTTCAGTGCATTTGGCAGTAGAATACGCGTCGTACCAATGCCGCTTCGGGTGGCTTCTTCATGAGCGCCGACCACCGCTGCAAAACCTAGCGAATTACCGCCAATAATCGCCAGTCGTCCGGCGTGGGTCTTTTGTTCTGGCTTGCTCCATTCAATATCGGGAAAAAGCGCCTTGCCTGGCTCTTGCCGTTGCCAATAATCGTAGAGCATTAGCGGGTCATGTCGCTTTCGTGTGGCAATGTATCAACCGAGCTGACGGTGTGTTCCAGAAGCTCGTGCTGATCGTTATAGCGGAAGGTGCCGAATACTTTGGTGCCAGTGAGTGCTTTGGGTAGCCAATGGTGATCGGCTGGCCACATGGCTTCATAGGGGATATCAGCTTCATCAAACCATTCGGGCATCATTTCGTCGCTTTCGATTGGTTCGCCTTGCCAGTCGTGGCAGAAGTACACATACGCCAAGCGTTCTACCGGCTGGCCGGCTTCTTGTTCTAAAAAGACGAGCTCGGCCGCTGGTGTTAGTTTCAGCGGTCGAACACCAATCTCTTCTTCGCACTCGCGAATTGCGGCCTGCTGGATAGTTTCGTCAAGCTCAATTTTTCCACCAACGCCATTCCACTTCCCTGTCCCGTGGCCCCGTTTTTTCATGGCTAGCAGAGTCTGGTTGTCTTTCCTTAGAAAAAGTAAAGTTAAGTGTGGGTCGTTCATAGTCCTTTTTTAGTATAGCCAGTTTTTTGCTGCAGCCATACTTTTTGTTGTTCATCGCTAGTTTTGCCTTTAAAATGCTCGGCCGGATATTTTTCGGCGGCTTTTTCTAGCTTGGCGGAAATGGCTTTAGGAATGTCGATGTCATAGCGGTGCGCGAATTGAAAGGCATAGATCAAAATGTCTGCTAGCTCAGCTGCGAGCTCGTCTTTTTTGCCAACTGGTTCATCCTGCCACTGATAATGCTCAAGCAGTTCGTTGGCTTCAAGGGCAATCGAAATCGCCAGGGCTCGCGGAGGATTGCGTTGCCAATCGCGCTGCACCTGATGGTCCCAAATGATCTGGCTGATTTCTTCGAAAGTCATGTCGCTTTGTGCGGCAGGTTGGCTCATATATTTAGTTCCAGGCTAACTGGGCAGTGGTCGGAGCCCATGACATCGGCGTGAATTTTGGCTGACACAATGTTGTCGCGCAGGGCTTCGGAAGCTAAAAAGTAGTCGATCCGCCACCCAACGTTGCGAGCACGGGCATTGGCCCAGTGGGTCCACCAGCTGTAGTGACCATTGCCTTGAGTGAACAGGCGGAAAGTGTCGATAAATCCAGCGTCAAGGAACTTTTGGAAACCGGCACGCTCTTCATTGGTGAAGCCGTGTTTACCGATGTTGGGCTTGGGGTTAGCGAGGTCGTCTTCGGTGTGGGCCACGTTGAGGTCGCCGCAAAAGATCACCGGTTTGGTTTTTTCTAGAGTTTTACAGTGCTCCAAAAAGGCAGGATCCCACTGCTTGTCGCGAAGACTAAGCCGCGATAAGTCGCCCTTGCTATTTGGGGTGTAGACGGTCACGATATAAAACTTTTCAAATTCGGCGGTAATGACTCGGCCTTCGGCATTTGGGTCGCCGTAGCTATCAGGTACGATGCCATGTTTTTTGGCGATATCGTCGGCAAAGCCATTCACCACACTCAGCGGCTTAGTTTTGGTGAAAATTGCCGTGCCGGAATAACCTTTTTTGGTGGCGGAGTTCCAATATTCTTCGTAGTCGGGCAGGTCAATTTCGGCCTGGCCTTGCTCGGCTTTGGTTTCCTGGAGGCATAAAATGTCTGGCTGATGAGCTTCGATAAACGGGAGAAAAGTCCCCTTCTTGACGACGGCGCGAATACCGTTGACGTTCCATGAGTAGAGTTTGATTGTCATACCATAAAGTATAGCAGACGATCTTGCGGAGCCACCAGCGCTTGTCGCACTGTTGACCATGAATAGATTGATAGTATAATTACAAAGCCACTTCGAGTGTGAGGACGAGCCATGGCAAAGCTTTCAATCGAAGATCAGATTGCGCGCAAACTGACCAACGGGAGCGCTTGGCTGGACGAAGCTCTGCTGGATAATGTTGAGAGAGAGCTTCGTAGCCGGCTCTCTGGCCCGGCGTACACTCTTGCGTCCATCGTTCTCAAGGAGCTATATAATAACGGCTTTGTGCCGCGTAAGCGAGCGTTTAGCTTGCTAGCCAGCGGGAATGCTGTGGCGCTTAGAATTGCGACGCCAGAGGTCTACGCGGTGTTGGTAAGCCCCGACCAGCCAGCGGCTTGGCTGCTGACGGAGGTCACCGATACCCAGGCTGAGCAGGTGCTTAGTGAGGCTGAAAAGATTTTTCGACATCGCAACACCGACCAAGCCATCAAGCAAATCGTGACAAGGTTCATCCAAAAAGTCCTGATTGCCGATTTCGGCTTTGTGGAAATGCCGGTAAGTAAAGTGAACCTTGAACAAGAAACGCCCGTGCGCGGGAGCCTTGAATGGGGAGGTATGCCGTTTAGCTGCCGCGAGTGGGAGTAGGCACAGTGCATATGAACGCGTGATCCGCCCGAGGAAGTGTAAGAAACACTTCCTCGGGCGCTTTTAATTAGCTGCTCTTAACGCTTCAAGGGGCGCTCACTACCGATGGATTATCCGAAATCTTAAATACCGGCGCATTACCAGGCTGGTACATCTTCCCTACTCCGTGGTAGCTAAAGCCTGCCTTTACGGCAGCTGCTTCATTCACGACATTCATGCTGTCATAAATATTCTTGCTGTTTACGGCACTAGCAAGTGCCGGAAGGTCGAGCTGCTTATACGCTTCCCAGGGTGTTAAAAATACCTGCAAATCGCTGCCCTTAGCGGCTTCGAGTGGGTCGTCAATAAAGGTCAATGAAGGATGTGTCGCGATTTGTTGTGCTGCAGGAATGGCGTGCGGATCGGTGGCACGTACGGTTATCCCATCTTCAAGCAGTGCTTCAATAATTTTTAAAGAGAATGAGCTACGAACATCATCGGTATTGGGCTTGAACGATAGCCCAAAAACAGTAAGTGTTTTCCCTTCGCCCAGCAGGCGGCGAATGGTGTCAATGACATGACGCAAATGGCTTTTGTTGTGTTCGCTAGCACCGCGGAGTAATAGTGCCGGTGCTCCTACTCGTTCGCTACTTTCAATCAGGGCGGCAATATCTTTTGGCAAGCACGGTCCGCCAAAGCCAATACTTGGCGATAAATAGGTGCCGCCAACCCGAGGGTCCATTACCAGTGCTTGCGCCACGTCGTTGACATTGACATCAAGTTTCTCACAAATCTCGGCTACATCATTTATAAATGCCACCCGGGTTGCGAGGAATGAATTGGCGCTATATTTTATCATTTGAGCGGTTTTTGCGTCGGTAATAATAGCCGCCCCACCGAGCCCATAGAACAAGCCGGCTACCTCTTCAGATATAGCAACGTCATTCGAGCCGACAATAGTGCGCGTGGGGTGAAAGAAGTCGCGAATAGCCGTGCCCTCAGCCAAGAACTCTGGGCACGACACAAAAGTGATTTTGCCATTTTCTTTTACCGATTCAAGCCCCTCAAGCTCATTGAAAATGCCAACCGGCACGGTAGATTTTATAATCAGCAGTGTCGGGCTCGTGGCGACGGTGGCAATAGCAGTAACGGCACTATGCAGCGCCGATAGATCGCTTCGGCCGTTGGCGTCTTGCGGTGTTTGCACACTAATAAATACATATCGCTGTCCCGTGTAGGCTTTTTCAAGATTATCAAAAAAACGCAGTCGGCCATTTGCAAGGTGTTTTTGTAGTAGTTCTGGCACTTTTGGTTCAAAAAAAGGTGGTCTGCCCGATTGTAGTGAAGAAATTCTTTCTTTATTTATGTCGTAGCAGGCAACAGTGTTTCCAAGTTCAGCCAGGCCAAGGGCTGTTATGAGCCCTACGTACCCCGTCCCTACCATTAGTATGTCTTTTCCGGTGTTTTGCTTGATCATAATTCCGCCTCACTGCTTAAGGTTGCCTGCTTTTGGTAGGTATATTCTAGCAGACTTTGGCGGAAAGCCAGCTGTTAAACTTACTCTTTCGTCCTTTTGGACTCGTCAGTATATCCGCACAGATATAGAGAGTAGTGGGGCGTGCTGCTGCAGTGATGCAGCAGCACGCCCCTTTAGGGTTGTTTCACTCTACTTCCAGTCCTGCAAGCCGAGGTAGGCGCCAATGCCACCCGACTGACGGGCCAGGTTGGTAAGATCAGAATTCTCTGACACGCCAACCTGGAAGGCGTGAAGGAGCTTGCCGTTCACTACCGACAGCGAAGGCACGGTTGCCTGGCCGTCAGTAATGAAGACGATCTCTGGGTCGCGAAGATCGCGGTCACCCACGATTTCTTCAGAGCGTTTGCTAGCTGCTGTCAGTGTCCCCGTGAACTCGGTGGTGTATCCCATGTACTGAGCAGGATCACTGACGATCCGCATCAGCTCTCGGGCCGACTCGGGTGAGTCAGCGTGAAACTCTTCTTCACGTAATGCGCCATCGAAGAAGCGCAGGTACAGCTCGGCGTCGCCATCAATAACCGCCCGAAGGCGATTCATGACGATGCCCGCAGCTCGACTAGCGCCGAGACGTCCATCGTGAAGCATCGATCTAGATCCGTCAACTACCATGAACAGCAGCTGCTTCTGGGTGCGCCGAGTGCGCGATTCGCGCACGGGCAACTCACCAGAAACAGCACGCTGTATGCGCAGCTGCTTCGGAAGGGCCCAGGCAGCTTGTGCCGCCCGGCCCAGTTCGCTTAGTTCTTTGATGTCTCGCAGCACCACCTCTTCGCCGTTTGGGTCTGGCGTGAGCTTGCTTTGACCGTGGAGTTCGCTCAGCTCGCTGAGCTTACGCCCGATACGAAGCATCTCGTCAACTTGGAGGCCGCTCATCGTCAGCTCGAGCCCGAGAAGAAGTGCTTCTTCGTTGGGCTCATTGCCGCCGACAAACGCTTCCAGCATCTCGATATCTTGCTCGCTTAGAGCGTCAATCTTCTTGAATGCACCGGCGAGAGCTTCGATGAAACTTAGCTCGACGGCGATTTGAAGAATCCGCAACACCCACAACCGCTGCATGGCCCTGAACAGCCACAACAGGCGCACGGCCTGCGTTGGCTTGTTGTAGCCGGGCAATTGGTTGAGGTCCACTTCCACAAGTGCGTCGTAAAGCTGATGCTGGTATAGATGCAGGTCTCGCTCGAAGCTTTCAATAATTACCCACTCGGGGGTATTCTTGTTGCTGTTTCGAGCCAGAAATGCCTGTGCCTCGCTCATTGCGTGAACGGCGGTTTCGGCCTGCGCCTCGATCTCGTCGAACGGACGAATTTCAGCACCAGCAGTCTTCGCAAGCAAGTCCCAGACGAAGTCGAACTCCATTTCGGTGAGCTCGCCCAGGCTCTCTCGTCGTGCGATGTGCTTGACGGTGGCTTCGGTGGGAGGTATGAAGTGCGCGGGATCTTGCGTGTAGCGCATGAATTCCCCCTAGCGGTTATTGCGCTGGATGACCATGATCTTGCTCAGGATGGCGTCTTGACTTGCATTCAAGCTGGGGTGGCGCAACATGTGTGAGATTTCGAGTCGAATGACAACGAGTTCTCCCAAAAGCTGCCGCTTTTCTGCCTCGGAAATGGAACGACTGAGCCGCTTGCCAATTTTTTCGACTTGCGGGGCCAGCTCCTTCAGGCGCCGGCTGTTCTCGTCGGTGCTCGCCTTTTGGCGAGCCTTTTGCAGTTCTTCTTCGGCGAGCCACAGCAGGGATTGAGCGTCGCTAACGATCCTCTCAGCCTGGGCTTCGGTGTGCATGCCGTAGGTCGGCAGGTTCGAAGCATCTTCGAGGATGGCGCGAGCTTCACTGCTGATCTGCTCGTACTCAGGAATGGACTTGCCATCCCCGAGCTTGTACTGTAGTTCCAGTAGGTCCGCCTCAAGCTTGTTGAGCTCGATGCGCGTCTGGTTGTCGCCCGCCTCACCGACTAGCGAGTGAGCGGAATCGTACAGGTGACGTCGTCGATCGAGCAACGTCTCCGGAACGGCCACCGCGTGAATGCGTTCAGCAATGCGATTTGCCTCTGTGGAAATCCTCTGAAGTTCCGCGCCATCGGTCGCCCTCTTGAACTTAGTGACAAGGTTGGTCAGATCCAGCTCGGCCTGGTCGAGCTTCTCTTCTGCTTCGATGGAAGCGGCGAACTCATTGATGAGCTGGTTAATCCGCTTGCGCAGGTGAAAAATGCCCGGCAGGTAGGCCATTGCCTTGAGGTCTGCCGGTACGACACGATTTCGTCCGTTGATCGTCGCGGCGGCTTGCGCAAGCTGCACTGCTACTACTGCTGTACGCGGGGAGATTCTTGCCTTGTCCCTGATCAGCTCCTCTACGATCTGAGCCGTCATGCGTTGGATGCCGACACTCACCTTCGTCGCCTTTGCCTGTCGTTGCAGCGTCTCGACATCCGACCACGTGACGCCAGACTCTACCTCTTCGCGACCGAACACGG
This sequence comes from Verrucomicrobiia bacterium, assembly GCA_035629335.1. Classification (NCBI taxonomy): domain Bacteria; kingdom Pseudomonadati; phylum Verrucomicrobiota; class Verrucomicrobiia; species Verrucomicrobiia bacterium. The sequence continues at coordinate 735,906 of DASPIB010000001.1, read as the reverse complement.
CCGCAAAGAGTTCCATGAAGTTATCCTTGCCATACGCTGGCCACTTTACCTCGAGCTGGATTGGGAAGCGCTGGATCAGCGCCTCGATATCCCGTCCAGCTTCGGCAATCTCCTGGGGAGAGTGGTTGGTGGCGGCAGCGATCACGCGGGTCTTCATTTTGACACGCTGGTGACCGTTGCGCAGCTCCTTTGCCGTCAGTGTATCCTTGAGGTAAGCCAGCACTCGCGGGGGAGCGTCAAACAGTTCCTCGAAAATAGCGATGTAATGGTTCAGGAAACTGAACTCGTGCTTGTACTGCATGGTGGCACCGACGGCGCGGTTGATTGCGTCAAGGTCGAGACCACCGAACAGGTCTTCGGCGCTTGTGCCTTGACCGAAGCTCTTGATGTACGTCTCTTGGCCCTTAATGGAGCGGAAAACGGCATCGAGAAATTCGGACTTGGCGTGCCCGCCGTCTCCGCTGAAGATCAAGTTAACGCCAGCCACAAGGGCCAGCGATACCGCCTCGCGCATTTCATCGCAGTAGACAAAACCTTGAGTCACTTTGGTGACCCACGGCAAAGTCAGTGTGTGCGACTGAACGGGGTGAATCGTTGCGGTCATGACCACCTTCTTGGTATAGAGTGAAACAATGTTAAATAACGACGAGCGTCTACATGGGCAACGGGTGCCGGCATGAGCGCTCGCATCACAAATAATATACTATAAAATACATAAAATGTCAACAATCTGCTGATCAAAACATGTCTAATCTAAATTGCTATTTCAGCTTGATCTCCCGCTTTGCCTCCCGCTCTTGATCACGGCGTTTAATGGTTTCGCGCTTGTCGTAATTTTTCTTCCCTTTTCCAAGCGAAATCACTACTTTAATAAACCGGCTACTCGTTAATAGCCGTAAGGGTACGATGCTAAAGCCGGATTGCCGGCGGTCAATTAATTCATCAATTTGTTTGCGGTGTAAAAGCAGTCGACGTGGGCGGGTATCAACGGTTCGTTGTTCGCCAGATTTCAGCAGCGCTGGCTTTACGCTAAAGCTGGCGTTTGACAGCCACAATTCTCCACCCTTCACCGATATAAAGGCGCCTTTAAGCTGTACGTGGCCGTCGCGGGCGGCACGTACTTCGGGGCCGGTGAGCTCGATGCCGGCCGATAATTCATCGCCGAGCTGGTAGTCAAACCGGGCGCGGCGGTTTAGAATGGCGCCGGGCGAGGACTTTTTCTTTTTTATCATCCACACAATTATACCTGATCTTCGCTTATCTGCCGACTTCCACTTATCGAACCCATATCGTATAGTAAGAAGGTTCAAGCAAAAGACAAGGAGCGGCTGGTGCAGATTTTTCGTTTTAAGTTGAACGAGCTTCCTAAGCGAGAGGTCTCTGAAATTCTTCGTGGTATAAATAATATACTTGGCAGTAAAGCCAGCCAGCTGATTTTTGATGAGGGGCCAGATTGCTATGTCTTTGTTTTGGACCTGGAAACTGCCGATGCCTTTGAAGAACGCCTGCGATCTAACGTACCGCCCGGTGTGTCCTTCTACGAAGTTCTCAATAAGGAGGATGTGCCTAATAGCGTGACGAATGATCCAGCATACACGGTGTTTATCGAAAGGTACGGACAAGCGTAACGGCGCATTTTGCCAAGGATTATCCTTGGCAATCTTTTTGGCGCGTTTTAATGAATCGGGTTTTTATGGGGTATACTGAGGCCATGTATAAACGTATTCTTCTAAAGCTTTCGGGCGAACAATTACAGGGCAAGTTTTCTGGTGGTTTTGACGCCGAGCGCGCTGCCTGGATTGCAAATGAATTGCGGCCGGTGCTGCGTGATGATGTACAAGTGGTAATTATGGTGGGTGGCGGCAATTACGCCCGTGGCGCGCAATTGGTGGGCCACGGCATCGAACGAGTGACGGCTGATAATATTGGCATGCTGGGTACCATGATGAACGCCTTGGCGCTAGCCGACGTGTTTGAATATACTGGCGTGCCGGCTCGGGCGCTCACTAATATTGAGGCCAGCCAAGTTGCCGACCAATTTACTCACCGCCGGGCAATCAGCCACTTAAATAAGCACCGCGTGGTGATTGTGGCTGGCGGCATTGGCCGGCCATACCTTACCACCGATACCGCAGCGGTGAGCTTGGCGCTTGAGCTCGATTGCGACGTGATTTTAAAAGCCACTAAGGTTGATGGCGTCTACAGCCAGGACCCAGCAAAGTTTCCGGAGGCTGAAAAGTACCCGTCGCTCACCTTTCAGCAAGCTGTTGAAAACGAAGACATTAAAGTGATGGATAAAGCCGCGCTTGGTCTGGCTATGGAACAAGACCAGCCGGTGATAATTTTTGATCTGTTGACTCAGGGCAATATTGCCCGGGCGGTTCGTGGCGAAACGATTGGCACAACTATCTCATAAGCGTATTGAGCCGTAAATCTGGCTCATTTTTTGCGCAAAATGTTCGCGGCTGAATAACTGGGCTTGTTTTTGGGCGTGTCGCGAAAGCTCGACCACCTTGCGGCGATCTTCAGCTAGCGCAACAATTGCTTTTGCCATGGCCTCAGGCGATGGGCCGTCGCTGCGGTATCCTGCCTTGCCAATTTCATCGCTCAATAGCTCGTCGCAGTACAGCACCGGCCGAAAGCGCGTAATGCTTTCAACGACCGTCATTGGTTGATTGTCGAAGTGGTACGACGACAGGACGGTTATATCGGCGGTATCGATAAGCGCGACGGTGTCGGTGTGGGTTTTCTTGCCATGAAAAGTGACGCCTTGCATTGTGGCGCGTTGTTTCATGTCGTCCAGCAGGCTGCCTTCCCCGATAAAATCAACGGTAAAGGGCGCCTTGGTGTGGGTGCTTGCGAGTTTGATGGCTTCAATAAATTCGAGCGGCCGTTTTTCTGGCTCACAGCGGCCTATCCACAGTATCCGTAAGGCTTGAGGGTTATTGCTCACAGGCGTAGCGGGCACGCTGCCGCTTGAAGCAAACGGGTTAGATACCACGTAGCACGGTGTTCGTAGCCCTGCCCGCAGCATGGTGTCGCGCTGGTGAGCAGAGGGCGAAATCACCGCTTGGGCGGCTTCGGCAGCAGAAAGCGTAATATCTTTTAAGGTTTTTTCTACAACATTACCTTCTGGCGTCCCTAGATGCAGTGGCTGTCGAAAGACCAGCTCGAGCGCATTGCGGAGAAACCAGGCGGTTGGTGCTTTTACAATACCTTTATATTGCCAGAAAAAAGTATGCACGGTGTAAACGCTAGGGACTCCCAGTTCTTTTGCTAGTCGCTGGGTCATTCGTGCCAAGCTCATTTCGGATTGCAAATGAATTACATCAGGCCGCTGTTCTTTTAGTATGGCGCGAAGTTTCTCAAGATTTTCAGGGGTAGACAGTAACATCGGTAAATCATATAAACTTCGCGGCAGCGTAAAGCTCGGCTCAATAAAAATCACGCCGTTAAGGTCAAAAACGGTTGATTTAGGTCGGTTCCCAAGTTGCAGAATAGTGACGCTGTGTCCGGCCGCTTCAAGTGCCTTTTTTTGCTCAAACATTGAAGACACCGCGCCGCCAATATGCTCGATTGAATAGTCATTAACAATGCAAATACGCATGCCAATATCCTAGCATAAATTGGTTGGTCGCTTTCATTCAATATTCTAAAATCCATTTGGATTTCTACAAGTTATATGGTGTAATACATGATGCAGGATCCTATTTTAGGGAGGAACATTGAAAAAATCCAAGGTTGTTTTGGTCATTGACGGACCCGACCCCGACAACTACGCCGCACTACTGGCAGCACTATCGGCGACGATGTGCTACGAGCTGGTTGCGGTAATCATGACCGGTCGGCCGGTTTCGACCGTGCCTAAAGCCAAGCCGTACGAGCTTAACCCGCATGCTTCGCGAGCCGTTCGGCGCGATAACGCCCTGCACGCTAAGGGCATTCTCATGCGTCATGGCGGCGAGCGTGTGCCAGTTTTTTCTGGCGGCTTGGCGCCTTATTCAACGGTGCCTCACGACCTGCACATTCACGAACGCGTCACGGATGTGTTTGACGATTCGCATGCTGGCCACGAGCTGAAGGGTGACATTACCGACGCGGTCGTCTACCTGGCGTCGTTCGACGAAACGATCCATGTCATTTGCGGCGGCCCGCTCACCGATGTTGCCTACCTAATGCGGCACCCGATGCTGATGCACAAGCTCGGCGTGGCGGTAGCACAGCTTGGCATGTTTGGCATCAATCCTGATGTCAAGGTACTGGCTGGTGGTCGCCGTCAGTTCAATGCGTTGGCAGATCCGGCGGCAGCGCGCGATGTGCTGCTGCACTATGCCGGGCCTTTTTACTTCATTCCAACCGATGTGACGAAGGCACCCGAGTTGGCTTTTGGCGGCGCGGATGAAATTGCCGCCCTCTCGGACTCAAGTGCTGCCCAAGAACTAACGGCGATGTACCGTCAGGCGTGGCCGGTGATGTGGGGAGGCCGAACGCCGTCGATTCCTGCTCATTTGCACGATATTCATCCGGCAGTGTTTATGGACCAACTGCTGCGTGACGTCCCCATGCATCACTTGCGCTATTCGCGTGACGGTCACGACCGAATTGGTCACTACACTGTTTCGCCAGTTGGCATTGCGCATGTACCGCACTTGCCGCACGAAGAGGACCGTTGGGGAGAGATCGATCTGGGCGAAGCCGACGACAACCAGCCGCCACGATTCTTGGTGGATGGTTTTGCGAACGAACAGTTCCGGCCCCTACTTGCAGAGATCCTGAACACCATCACCACCTCGAGCCCGCTCCCGGCTCTGGTGTGATCACGGCCACTCCCACACATAAACTCGTGGGAGTGGCCGATTACTTTAGGCGTGAATTTGCAGCGCATCGGGGCTATTTCCTTAACGAAAGACCTGAACAGTGTATAATGACACTATGAAAATCGTTATTGCTGCCGACTTACACTGGCCTACTATAAATGGCGTTGCTACTTTCAGCCGAAACCTAGCTCACGGACTCGCTGCTCACGGACACGACGTGACGGTCATTGCCCCATCACAAACGGGTAAGCGCTACGAAGAAGTTGATAGAAATCATATTGTTCGCCGAACTACCTCGCTGCCCTTCCCGTTTTACCAAAATTTCCGCATCTCAGTTTCGCCGCAGCGCGAAGTTAAGAAAATTATCGAAGAAATCCAACCGGATGTTATCCATGTACAGGGAATCTTAGGGATTGGCCGCGCTGCCTTGATGATCGGTAAACGCCTCAATATCCCGGTAGTAGCTACCAACCACGCCATTCCTGATAACCTGCTCGACAACCTAAAACTACTTGCCCCGTTCGCCAAACCAATCAGTTATCTTTTGACTGAATACGGCGGACGTTTTCATAGCAGCGCCGATTATGTAACACTGCCGACCATGGCCGCTATTAAAATGTTTGGCGATAAAACCGAAGAAATGGGCGTGCCAATTGTGGCTATCTCGAATGGCATCGACCTCAGTCGCTTTAAGCCCGGTAAGGTGCCAAAAGATGTTTACACCCGCTTTGGGTTACCGCAAGACAAGCCGCTAATTAGCTACATCGGCCGTCTCGATGGTGAAAAACACTTACACGTGCTACTGCGTGCCGCCGCCCGAGTGTTTAAGTCGATCGACGCGCACCTTTTGGTAGTAGGCAGCGGCAACGACCTCGAAAATCTTGAAGCGTTGGCTATTGAATTAGGCATTGCTAATAAAGTTACCTTTACTGGCCGCGTGAGCGATGAAGATTTGGTGCTACTGCACCGCGTAGGCACGGTGTTCTGCGTGCCTTCGCCAGCCGAGCTGCAGTGCATTGCGGCGCTCGAGGCCATGGCGTCTGGCCAGCCACTAGTGGCCGTAGATGCCGGAGCGCTCTACGAGCTGTGCCACGATGGCGAGAATGGCTATCTTTGCCGCACCGACGATGACGAACAAATTGCCAAAAAACTGGCCATCATCTTAAAAGATCCAGAGCTCCGAAAGAAATTTTCAAAAGCCAGTATGGCCATTGCCAAAACGCACGATCTTGAGCACACAATTACTCGTTACGAAGCAGTCTACAACGAGCTGCTACAAAAGCACCAAGCGGTGCTAGCTTAAATTATGAAACCAGCGACTGCTCATTACTTGCAGGTGCAAGACGCCACCGTTAAATACTGGCGCTACCATCACGAATCGCGCCCCACAATAGTGATGGTACATGGTTTTCGTGGTGATCATCATGGCCTCGAGTATATTACGCGGGCGTTACCGTACGTACGGGTTATAATTCCGGATCTGCCCGGGTTTGGTGCATCCGGGCCATTCATGACTCGCGAGCATAACGTTGAAAATTACGTCGCGTTTTTAAAAGAATTCATTGAAAAGCTTGCACTGCCCATGCCGCCGATTTTACTTGGCCACTCGTTTGGTTCAATTATTGCCGCGGAATTTGCCGCCACCTACCCTGAAGCGCTGGATAAGTTAATTCTCATTAACCCCATTGCTTCGCCGCCGCTTAAAGGTAAAAAAACGGCACTCGCCAAATTGACCAATCTTTACTATTGGCTGGGCGGGAAACTACCAGAACACGCGGGGAAAGCCTTATTACGTAATAAAAGCATCGTGTTAGCTATGAGCGCAGTCCTTACTAAAAGCCGCGACAAAGCCTTGCGAGCGCGGTCGCACAGTAACCATTTGTCATATTTTAGTTCATTTGCTAGTCGGCGCGTGGTGCTTGAATCCTACCAAGCTTCAACCAGCAAGAACGTCGCTGATCATGCCCATAGCATTGTGACCCCTACCCTGCTGATTGCTGGCGAACTGGACGACATTGCTCCAGCTCAACATCAAAAAATTTTAAAAGAAAAATTGCCCAACGCCCGCCTGATGATACTCGACGGCGTAGGGCATCTAGTGCATTACGAGGCGCCCGAAAAAGCCGCCGAAGCAATTGAGGAGTTTATCCGTTCAGCATGACCACCCAAACGTTTCATCTCGACGACTGGCTGACAGAATTTTCACGCCACATTAAAGCACGGCAGCCCTACCGCGAGCCCACACCGGAAGAAGCTGCCGCATTTATAGGCGGTTTGTGGGCGCTGATTCGCGGCGATACTGAATCGCCAGTTATGGCTGAGTTAGGATTTACCACTCACGTCGCGGTGGATACAAAAACCAATCGGCCCTTCACTCTGGTTTACAACGAATATGGCACCGAACGGGCTTGGGGAGCTTATGTAATTGACACCACGTTTACAGCCGCTCCCCGCCCCATCCGCGGCTTAGTAGAGGCACCGCACATTGTCTTCGATACGTATTCAGAGAAGCTTGCCCTTGAAATTTGGCGCGCTTACCCCGGTATCTTGCTGCTGATTTCAGGGACACATCGCACGGACGTTTCCTTTACCAATCCGCGCGATGTCGCCCATCAGCCTGGCTCGCTATTTCACCAGGTGGCGATGGCGTTCACTAAGCGGGGCATCCCGCAGTTTCAGCAGCACGGCTTTAGCGACGAAACCGACCCTGAGCACGACATTATTATTTCAAGTGGTGATGCCAAAAATTCTGAAGCTATTAAGCGCTTGGCAGATGCTCTTGAAGCAGCCGGTTTCCGGATAGCGCGAAACTGGGATAACACCGCCACCATTATGAAAGGCATGGATAACGTTCAAGGTGCTGCGGCCGAGGCAGATGGCACTGCTTTTGCCCATGTAGAAGTGAGTAAAACGGTTCGCGTATCAGAAGAGTTGCGAGCACGCTACCTTCAGGCGGTTGCGGCGGCACATTTTTTTACAGCCTAATAATCAACTAATTATTTGATTGTGACATCGGTTGCGTGCGCCATGTTTTGCCATCTTTGGTTGTTGTGCAAGCACCCCACAGTCCTTTTTTTGCACTTTTTGCGGCGGCTTGAGTAGTAATAAATTCGTCCTTTTTTTGAAATGGGAAAAGAGTGTACTCAAAGCCGTGGCCGGTGGCGATGAGCTCCTTATTGAGTAAGGTGTTATCTTTTAAGTACACATAGCGCAATAATCGGTTATAGCGGTCGCGCGGGTCGTTGGTTGGGTCGGCTACGAGCCGTACCACGCCGCCCTGGGCGGTTATTCGTTGCTTAGTAAACTCGGAGGCTTGGTGGCTGTAGCACTGTTTTGGCTTATCTGGGTGTTGTTTTTCTGGGGTATCAACGCCAATCAGACGGACCTTTTCGCGCTTGCCATTCATGTCAACGGTGATGGTATCGCCATCGGCAAAATCGACTACTTTGTAGTAGCCGGGCTCGGGTGCGGGTGCGCCGGTGGTAACTAGTGAAGTGACTTGGGGTGAAAGATAACTAACAATTAAGGCGAATAGTCCTACACTGGCCCACAGTAATTTCTTCGGGTTATTTCTTCGAGACATAAGGTGAATCGGTGATGTAAAAACGCAGCAGCTCATCGGCCGCTAGGCGTATGCCGATGCGGGTAGCGGTGGTAATGCTCGAAGCTTTTACATTGCCAGCATCATACACCTGCAAGGGTGGCTGGCGCAAGTCGTGGCCGTAAAGCATTTTATCGATTGCCAGCGCCTGGGCCAACTTACCTGGGCCATTGGTAAGCTGCGCATCGGGCGCGCCTTTCCGGAATTCGCGCATGCGTTCAATGCCAGCCAGCGGCTCAATGGCTCGAATTAGCACCCCGGCCCCCTCACCTTCTACTCCAGCAGTCACATTAAAGCACCAGTGCACGCCGTAGGTGAAGTAAATATAGGCGTGTCCAGGCGGGCCAAACATGGCAGCGTTGCGGGCGCTTGGGCCGCGGTAGGTATGGCTGGCCGGGTCGCTTTGGTGGTAGCTTTCGGTTTCTGCAATTCGGCCTTTTAAAATAGTGCCGTCATCGAGCCGGCGTTCAATAACTGCTCCCAGAAGGTACCGGGCGCCTGCTGTGGGGTCTCGTAGCTTTTGTGGGTCAAGAAATGTTGGCATTAAAAATCTATTCCTTTTTTCGCGAGGAATTTATCGTCAAAGTGGTGCTTGAGCTTGGTCATGTTGGTGGCAATGTCAACCAGTGGCAATAATTCTTCAGGAAAGTGCCGCCCGGTGACGCAGAGGCTGGTTTTTGGCGCTCGTGTTGTGAGCAGCGTTTGTAAATCCTCCTCGCTCAAAAGCCCATCGTACACAGCGTTATTGATTTCATCGCAAATTACTAAATCGTAATCGCCGCTGGTAGCGCACTCAAGCGCGAACGAAAAAGTTGCTTTGGCCGCAGCAGCGTGGTCTTCGTCGCTGACTGCTTGTTCGCTTAGCTCGCCTGCGTTAAAAAACCCTTTGCCACCTTTATAAAAAGTTAATTGGGTTTCAAAAATAGGCATAATCTTCTCAATAAAAGCGTGCTCACTCACCTGCCAGCTTTTAATAAACTGAATATAGGCGACGCGCCAGTCATTACCGAGTGCTCGCACCATGAGCCCTAAGCTAGCGCTGGTTTTGCCTTTGCTGTTGCCGGTGTACGCAAGGGTGATACTGTCTTTTTCTTGGTAGTCCTCGAAGGCCATACTTAATAGTGTAGCTTGTGATGACTGAAAAAAGAATGACCTCAAGGGGTTTCTTACGTAAAGAAAAATCGTAGTTATAATTTGCGAAAAGCAACACTAGAGCTTACGTGGCAAAATTAGTACGACTATAGTGGCTAATTATCTTCTTGCCCTAGAAGACTACGCCTGCTATTCTGTCTAAGGCCTGCACGCCAAAAGGCCACAACCTCGAAAGGTTAACCTGTGACTATCGGCAGTGTTACGATCAAGCCGAGCGAAGACCCGGTCAAAAAGGTGGTAGAAATCTTAAGGACGCAAGGACCTGTCGAGTATACGACGTTCGTAGTTGGCAAGACGATTCATCAGTCGCCAAATGTCCTAAAGTTTAACCGCGAACTCTTTGTGGTTGAGGTGCTTCGATCTGATCGAGTGTCATATCGATCGCTCAGGAAAGATGAAGTAAGGCCTGAAACGGTGCTCACCAGGTACCTGGCGGGCGTCCCATACCAGCAGTTGCTGGAGATGTGGTTAACCAAGGCTAAACAAGCAAGGCTTTCCGTGTCGGAGAGGATGACTACTTATCGGAGTGGCGCTCGTCTGGCGCTCGTTATTATTAACGGCCTAGAATGGGAAATTGTTCGGGGCTTCGGTGCCCATGAGGGTTACATCTGCGCCATTCGGTAATTTCCTTCGAATTTAGAACCGACGTAGCATTTCGAAGCAAGTCGTGAACTTTTGAATGGTGGAGGAACATCCATTACCCACCCGAAGCGACTGTTCGTTTCGGGTGGGTAATTTGCTATACTTAACCAAGCCATGATTGCCGATATCTCTGTTACCGAGAAAAGTTTTAATGCCAAAACCCTCCTGACCAACGTCCGGTTCTCTATTGATGATGGCGAAAAGGTGGGTATTGTGGGCAGAAACGGCGTTGGCAAGTCTACCTTGTTCGGAATCTTGGCCGGCACAGATACCGATTTTAGCGGTGAAATTATTTATCGTCGTGGGACGGTGGTGGTGGCGACTCGCCAGGAACACCACGGCACCGAAACCCAAACCGTTTTGCAGTATGTTCTTCATGGCCTACCCGAATACGCTCGCCTGTCTCATATTCTCGAAACCTATCCTGTTACCATGGGCGAAGACATGAAAAAAATTAGCGAGTACACCGAAGCCCTACAGCGATTTGATGACCTCGGGTATTACCAAATTGAAGAACAAATTACGCGCGAGCTCGATAACTTCCAGCTACCAGGGGTGGCCCACTCGCCTTTTATGTCGCTGTCTGGTGGGCAGAAACGGTTGGTCGAAGTGGTCAAGATTATGCACTCAAACGCCCACCTGGCGCTGGTTGACGAGCCCACCAACCACATGGACTACGTGGCAAAAGCCCAGTTTATTGATTGGCTCAAAACCGCCCGCGAAGCAGTGCTGGTGATTACTCACGACCGCGATGTACTGCACGAAGTCGACCGAATCATCGAAATAAAAGACGGTGGCAACATAAGCTACCCCGGTAACTACGACGCTTATTTAAAGCAGAACGCCACTCAAACCTCAAGCCAAATGAACGATTTTGAGCAAATCGAACGCCGAAAAGTGAATCTAAAAGCTAAAATCATTGACTACCAGCGCCTAAAAGAGAAATCACGCAACCCCGGTACCATCCAAAAATTTAAGCGGCTAGAAATGAAATCGCGGGAAGAATTAGCTGAGCTTGAGAAAATCGAAAAGCCAACCTTTTGGATTGATAAAAACTCGGTTGAAGAACTCAATTACAAGGCAACCGCCAGGTACGAAAAGTTCAAAAGCAAGAATATTCGCATGGCGCTTAAATCTGAAGCCTCGCGTAGTAAACACGTGCTGATACAAGCAAAAGGGCTTAGTTTGGGCTACGACAAACCGCTGTTTAAAGCGATAAACATTGACCTTCGAGAGGGCGAGGCGCTCGAGCTTCGCGGGCGTAATGGCGCTGGCAAAACAACTTTAATCAAGGCGCTACTCGGTGGTATTGCTGGTGAAGAATCAGTTACGACATCTAAAATTCACAGATTCTCTGGCGAAATTTCACTCGATTCGCAGGCGCGCATTGGCGTGTACGAGCAAGAAGTCGGCACCACCTATTTTGAGCTCCCGTTGTTTGATGCGATTGAACGACTGTATCTAGATAAAGGTTTAAGTGTCGGGCGCGAAAAAGTCATGCAGCTGATGAGCGACTACCTGTTTGACCCAATTGGCGACGCCAAAACACCTATCTCCCGGCTGAGTGGCGGTCAAAAAGCGCGCTTTCAGCTAATTTCGATGCTCGCCAACGACCCGCAGCTGCTGATCCTCGACGAACCAACCAATCACCTCGATCTGCCAAGTATCGAAGAACTTGAAGAAGCTTTAAAAAAGTATAGCGGTGCTATTTTATATGTCAGTCATGATGGTTATTTTCGCGAAGCTTTGGGTGGTGAGGTGGTTGAGCTAACGGCAGATAAATAAAGTTTGATATCTATACTTTGCGGCAAGGAGCTTCTACCGTCTAGCAATCTATTTTATTTCTATACTTTAATATTATTACTGGCAAGTAGGAGAGTTAAGTATCTCTCTCCTACCTGCCAGTTTCTGCTCTATCTAGCTAAGATAACCGCCGGCATATCCTCTGGCCGGCACGCCATAAGTCTTCTTTAGTCCCTTTTCTGGGGCGTAGACCTTTAGAAAATGTTGTACCATTTTTGGACTAACGTGCCCAGAAAGAGTGATCTTCTCAGGGCCTCCTGGCTTGTCGGCATGACGCAGCAAGGCAGCAACCCCTGCGATATCAAGCGCGGTTTGAGCTGAAAGGAGCTTTAGACTGTACCCCTCTCCAAGATATGCTTCGGTAAGGTCAATCACTGTACTATCACCAAAAGGTTGATTCTCCTGCTTTGCCAAAATACCTCGGTAACTATCGATTAGACTTTGTACTTCTCGCACCTCCTTGTCGGCTGCTGCAGCGATTTCTGTTACGCGACGGGAGATTACCTCTTTAGCGCTTACACCAGGACATTTGCCTAGGATAGCCGCCTGGCGACAATGATCCATGGCCGCCAATACACGCATATCCTGCGTGATGGTAATCTTATGGCCCAGTTCCTGCAAGAAACCGATCAATTGTCCTAGTGAGGATGCCTTCAAGTAGTGGGTTGGCCCGAGCCCGTAGCCTGGATCGCCCTCGTTATGATGGTCAATAGTTTTCACTGGCGTTACGCCCACGACCTTACACTCAACGAACACCACATCTGCGGCTGAACTAAGCTGATTCCTCGCTTCGTAAGCATTGCCTGGATGGCAGCGCCTACCCTCAGCCTTGGCGTACACGTAAGGTAGAGCCGCGTTATTGAGGATGCGTTCAATCTCCCGCATCTCCGGATCGTCTGCACCGAGGACAAAAAGAACGTCTTTCATTACAACTCCAGTTCCTCGGGAATCGAATAGCTGCAATTATGCAGGCATCGTATAGTTTAGCATTTTTAGGCGGAATTTCTAAATATGTCAGAATACACTAGTTGAAGGCTTGCTCAATAGCCCAGTTCTACTCCATAAAATTGTACAATATTTATTAACTTATTTATTATAGTAGTACTTGCGAATTCGCGAGTGCAAGGGGCTTTAGTAAACGCGACTGTTACGAGAGGGTGAATGAAACGTGCTGATCCGCACGAAGGCGGTGTATGTTGTCGCGAGAAAAGAACTTTATGTGTATGAGCTTGTGACCGAGGGCAGGAGACAAGATATTGGCATGGCGTATGATCTTAGTGTGAGGCACTACGAAACCCCGCCTACAATGATTAGTACCGATCATGGAAATGTCGTTGTTGAACAGGTTTCTGATCTAGTTGAACTCGATAAAGTACGAGAACAGCTTGGCCTCTATCGTTCCAATCTGTTTAGCAATAAGGTTAATGCCCTGTGGCGAGCGCTAGGACTCGATAATGTCCCTCAAGCGAGGGGCAACGGCGGTACCCTTAGGCTTTACCGCGTAGGCCATCCCGATCACCGGGGCGGCTTCTTCTAAAGCCCAGTCCTTCCGCCTGCTTCTGATTCCCAGTGATTCAGAGGCAGGCGGTTTCCATTTAGTTACCGGCCATAGCTTCTATTCTTGTTTTGAGAGCCAATAAAAAAGCCTACTGCCAATTAAGCACATTTGCTTAATTGGCAGTAGGGTCAAGCGTTACGGCTCAGACGCAACGAACAGTGACGCCCTTCACCTCGCTGAGCTTCTTAGCTTGCTCCGCCGAGAGTCGAAGCGCCGCCTCCCAGAATCCATTAGAAGGCCTCGGAGGGGTGATAAGCCCGTCAGCACGGCTACCTGCGTCGAACTGGTCGAGATTGTCCGGGAGCTTGTCCAGCTCTCGATCGAGCGACTCGTAAGCCGCCTCCAGAGTCTGCTTGCCATTGCCGAAAAAGTGGTAAAGCTGCTAGTCACTCATACTGCACCTTTCGTAGCGGGAACAACAGTAAAAAATTATAGCACGGGAGGTGATCCATCAACCCGGGTTTCGAGAATAAATTAATCAGCCCCACCAAAAAGTAGGGCTGTTTTTGGGAAGTGTAATCTTGTTGCTATCAAAGGTAGCACTACAAGCATCAAACTTGATCCTACACCGGGGTTATAGCGACCGATAGAATGCGGGCAGTTTCAACTGCCTTATACTCTTTAAGCGTGAGGTAGGCAGTGATTTCCCACTCACCCGTTTCCGCATCATTTCTGTAAAAACCGAGCGTCCCCTCAAGCACGTAGCCCGCTTCAATAAGGACCCTGCCACACTCTTCTAATGATGCTTCACTTCCGCCGCTAATGTAGTACAATCGTTTCACTGTCTTTACCCTTCTTCCAGCGAGCTAAAGACTGACTTCAGGTAACAATTGTCTTTCACTATCATTACCTGTTTTTTGGCTATTGTCCAGCGAGCCAGAGATGGCTATAATAAAACGACCAGTGCTACCAAGGAGGAGTTTCATGCGGCATTGTAAGCCGAATAAGTTGCGGCGCGTGAAGTTGCCGTTGTCCTTTGCTCAGAGGCAGGTGACGCCAAGGCGTGGACTGAAGAAGTCTTCTCTGCCCGTGCTGGCGGCGCTCGCGGTGCTGGTGGTGATGGCGAAGCGAAAGTTGCTGCGCGCTACCTGGCAGCAGCTGAGCGGACGTATGCCGACAAAGCAGTCCGAACGGCCGTAGGGTGTTCGATGCGCTTCCCGAAAAGGAGGTCTCTTGATCTCTCTTTTCGGGAAGCGCCTTTATTTTTGTAGTCAAATAAATATACCCTCGGCTTCAAGTGGCTATCTTGAAGCCGAGGGAAAGCGCTTATCCTACTACAACCCAACCAGTGTCGAAAGCATTTGGTTTGGCTGTGCCGACACTGCGGAAGTATTGCGGCCGTTCCGTTACCAGAGATGCGGGATCATCCGGGTCGCAAAAAGCGAAGAAATCTGCCTGGCCATTCCCAATCCAGTTCGATCGTTTGAGTGCCGGAATGTCATTATGATTTGGCACCAGGGGTTGCCACAGGCGCTTGTCGTCCATCTCCAGGAGTATTGCCCGGATCAGGCCCATTTTTTCGGCATGAGTCGATAGAGCAATGATACGGTTTGGCGCAAGTGTGCGGCACTGCTGCAGTACCACTGTCACATGATGACGGATATCCCACCAAGATTCGCCACCGGGCGGCCGCCACCGCCAGGCAGATTCCTTGCCTCGCTTGTAATCCGGGTGGGCGCGCGCCCACTCGTCGGGCGCGTAGCGGAAAATTCCGCGATTACGCTCGAGAAGGGCCGGTTCAGGGGTAAAATGGCTTAGGCGCTGCCCACCAAGCGCAACCTTGGCCGTCTCTTCGGTGCGGCGAGTGGGCGAATACAGGCAAGCATTGATCTTGTAGTGCCGTAGGACTTCGCGGAGCGCATGGGCTTGCTTTTTGCCTTCGTCCAAAAGTCCCATCGTTGTATCGGCATCAAGCGGAATACCCGCTTCGACTGCTTGAAGTGCCTCTTCACCTGTAAGCTTTGACCGCTGGTTCAGTTCAAAATAGCCATGGCGAAAAGTTATGATCATTCGCGGCATTGTCATAATGCTGCCTTCCTGCTTGGGCGTCCGTATGCATAATAAAGAATAGCTCACCTGGTCCACAATAGTAAAAACAAAAAAACCGCCTGTCGCGGACGAGGCGGTTTATTCAGGGTGAAGGTGGAGCTTAGGCGGCAGCAAGCGGCTGAATCCCGTGCCTCTCGATGGCCTGGTTAATCGCCGCGCGGTCGAAACCTAAAATCATATCGCCACCAATATCGGTCATCGGTACGCCAACGTATTGGCCGCCAGTTTTGTGCATTAATTCATGGTAGGCTTCCGGGTCTTGTTCGATATCTTTAGACACAAAGGGAATATTCTTTTCGGTTAAGTATTGGCGTTCGCTTCGGCAAAAACCACACCAACTGGTGCTATAAATTATGATTTGCGGTTTATTGGTGGTTTTGGGTGCGTCGTTCATGTGCTTGTCCTCTTACTATATTAAGTATATCATTGTGAAAAAATATATCAATCAGATTGATCTGTTGTTAAATGCCAGCCGCCGCAGTAAGGGCAGCGATAGACCCTTAAGGTAGTATTGTTTTGTAACAGCAATTCTTGGGCGACTTTTTCAGCTTGCTGCTTAGAGTCGTAGCGAGTTTTATTCTGGCAGTTCGTAGGAGTAAACCGTTGATGTTTAGTAGGATTATTTCGACGAGGCATTACTTCCAGTTAACCACAAGTTAGCGGGTTTATGACTAGTTGGGCCCTAAAGTGTGCGATAAGTCTGATTTTAGTGCACTCGCACCGTTTCACCTCTTGTTTTCGAGTCAATATCTGTTACAATGGCCTCGTATATGGCTACGACGCAGCAACCCAAAGACCGCGACCCTGCGCCTGTGCCGTCGAAGACGACGGTCATTTTGCTGATCGGCACGTTAGTTGATACAACGCTGCGACTATTTATCCCGGTAATTGCTGGTTTGCTTATCGGTTTATGGATCGACCATCAAACGAATACAAAACCCGCACTGACAATTGTTGGGGTGCTGATCGGGGTTGTAGTGGCAGCCTTACTGATTTATGCCCAAATAAAAGCAATAAATAAAGAAAAAACATGAACCCAGCAATATATTTTGCCAGTGAAAATTCACCGCACGTCAGCCTTGTTGCCGAAGAAGTATTTCGGATTGGCGATTTTCCTGTTACCAATTCACTGATTTTAGGTATTTTTGGCTATGGCTTTTTAATTTGGTTGTTCTGGTATGTCGTGTCTTCGATAAAAAAGGGTCGTAAAAACTTCTTGGTCAGCGCGATTCAGTGGGTATTTGAAATGCTGTATAGCACCGTTGAGCAAGTGATTGGCGATAAAAAAATCGCAAAGCGGCTGGCGCCTTTACCAATTACGCTTTTCTTTTTCATTGTTATCCAGTACTGGCTCGGCATCTTCCCGGTTATTGGGCCCATTACCATTGATGGCGTGCCGCTGTTCCGTGGGCTGGCGGCCGATCTTAATACTACTTTTGCGCTCGCAATCGTCACCATTGTTACCGCGCAAATCTATGCCATTAAGGTGCACGGTTTTGGTGGAAACCTCGGGCGTTACTTCCGTAACCCATTTAAGGATCCAGCCGGTGCGTTTGAAGGGATACTCGAACTTATCGCCGAATTCTCACGCCTAGTAGGCTTAAGCCTGCGGTTGTTTGGTAACGTGTTTGCCGGCGAAGTACTGCTGGCCATGATCGCCTTCCTGACCGTCTGGTTTACCCCCATTGCCTTGCCGCCATTCATGATATTCGAGCTGTTTATCGGCGGTGTTCAGGCCTACATTTTCTTCATGTTGACTGTCGTGTTTATTTCGCTCGGCATTGCGTCGCATGGACACGACAATCATTCCAAAGATCATTCTCCCACTCCCCTACCTAAACGTGCGGTTGTTGCCGGAGATGATACGAAGTAGTTACAATAAATAAAGGAGATACAATAATTATGCAAGAACTCGCTTTCGGACTAACCTACGCAATCCCAGCAGCCTTTGCCGCCATAGGTGCCGGTATCGTTGCTGCTGCAGCTGTTACTGCCGCTGGCCGTAACCCTGAGCGCGTTGCAGACATCCGTACTTTGATGATCTTGGGCATTTCATTTGTTGACGCCCTGGCGATCATCGCCATCATCGTGGCTATTATTGCTGGCGTAATCTAGGATTTGCTATATGGAGTATATAGCACACTTATTTGCCGCCGGCGCGACCCAGGTTGAAGCCGAGCCTTCGCTGTTTAGCGCGCTCGGTATCGATTGGCGTTTGCTTGCTCTGCAAACAATCGCCTTTCTCGTGTTGCTGTGGTTTTTAGGTAAGTTTGTGTACCCGCAGCTGGTAAATGCCATTGAAAAGCGGGAAAAAGCGATTGCTGAAAGCGCCGCCGCCGCCCAGGAAGCCGAAGCCAAGGCATCGGCAACCCAGGCCGAAGTAAAAAAGCTACTCACCGAAGCGCGTAAAGAGGCAGATAGCATTGTCGAAACGGCTCAAAAAGAAGCCGCAACAATTGTGGCCGAGGCCGATGAAAAAGCCCAAAAGCGAGCTGAAAGAATTGTAGCTGATGCTCAAGCAGAAATCGCTCGCGACGTCGAAAAAGCGAAACAAGCGCTTCGAGCTGAAACCACCGAACTGGTAGTAAAAGTCACTGAAAAAGTTTTGCGCCAGAAACTTGATGCTGCCAGCGATGCTCGGTTGGTGGAAGCTTCGCTAAAGGAGGCGCAGTAACGCATGCAGAGCCTTTCTCGTCGCCGGGTAGCGGCTTACGCAGCAGCACAACTGGCTGCTGGCGCCGATACCAACAAGCTTTCACAGCAGCTCGCCGCCTATGTTGTCAGCCAAAAGCGACTTTCGCAGTGGGAACTATTACTAACCGATATCCAAGCTGAATTGGCAAGGCGTTACCACACGACAAGCGCGACGGTGACCTCTGCATTTCCGCTCACCGATGCGTTACGCCAAAAAGTCACTGCCTTTGTGCAGCAGCAAACTGGCAGTAAAACCGTGCTGCTGGAAGAGCAAATTGATACCGATCTGATTGGCGGCGTGACGATTCAAACGACCGATGGCTTTTTTGACGGTTCCATCCGAAAACAACTGCAACAACTTACCACACTAACAAAAGACAAGGAGTAAAACGGTGGCAGAGATAGCAATCAAAGAACTAACCCGCGAACTGCGCGATGCCATTGAGGGCTTACGTAGCAGCAAGGGGCTTGAAGAAACCGGCATCGTGACCCGTGTTGGTGATGGTGTTGTCTGGATTTATGGCCTCACAAAGGCCGGCTTTAACGAGGTGGTCAGTATCGAAACGACTGATGGCAGCACGGTTGAGGCCTTCGTGCTGAACTTAATGGAAGATGAAATTGGGGCGGTGCTGATTGGCTCGGATAGCTTAGTACGTGCCGGGGCTCAAGTTCGCCGTAGCGGTAAGGTGCTCGACGTTCCCGTTGGTCCAGAACTACTCGGACGGGTTGTTGACCCGCTTGGGCGCCCGCTTGATGGCAAAGGCCCAATCGTCACCAAGAACCGTGGGCTGGTAGAAAAGTCAGCACCAGGCGTTATGGCCCGCAAGACCGTTCACGAACCAATGATGACCGGTATTATGGGCATCGACGCGATCGTGCCGATTGGCCGTGGACAGCGCGAATTGATTATTGGCGATCGCCAAACTGGTAAAACCGCCATCGCCATCGACACCATGATTAACCAAGCTCGCCAAAAAACTGGTGTGGTGAATGTTTATGTGGCGATTGGCCAAAAACTTTCTAAGATTTCCCGGATTGTTGAACGCCTCAAAGAAGAAGGCGTGATGGACAATACAATTGTCGTTGCCACTGGCCCAGCTGATCCAGCCTCTCTCCTCTATTTGGCACCATATGCTGGTACCGCGATGGGCGAATACTTCCGTGATAATAAAGCCCACGCCCTGATTATCTACGATGATCTTACCAAGCACGCTATCGCTTACCGCCAAATGTCACTACTTCTACGCCGCCCACCAGGCCGCGAAGCCTTTCCTGGCGACGTATTTTACCTGCACTCCCGCCTGCTGGAGCGTTCAGCTAAGCTTAACGACGAACTTGGTGCTGGTTCGCTGACGGCTTTACCAATCATTGAGACCCAAGCCGGCGATATTTCTGCCTACGTTCCGACCAACGTCATCTCTATTACCGACGGTCAGATCTTCCTGGAAACCGACCTGTTTTACCAGGGTATCCGCCCAGCGGTTTCGATGGGTCTTTCGGTGAGTCGTGTTGGTGGTGCCGCTCAAACCAAGGCTGTCAAAAGCGTCAGCGGCAGCCTAAAGCTCAGCCTGGCCCAGTTCCGCGAATTAGCTAGCTTTGCGCAATTTGGCTCAGACCTCGATGAAGCCACTAAGCACCAAATTGAGCGTGGTCAACGGCTGACAGAACTGCTTAAGCAGCCCCAGTACCAACCGATGAGTATTTGGGAGCAAGTAGCGAGCATCGTGGCTATCACCGACGGCACCTTTGATGACGTGCCGGTAAAGCGCATTAAAGACGCCCAGGCTGCCCTGCTCACTCAGCTGTGGACCAACCACAAAGAAGCCATGCGCGAGCTTAATAAGGGCGACAAGCCAACCGACAATCAGCTTGCGGCGATTAAAAAAGTTGCGACTAAGGTGGCAAAAGGCTTCCTGAAGGACTAACCAATGGCCTCAATCCGACAACTAAAAACGCGCATTCGTTCGGTCAAGAACACTCGCCAAATCACAAAGGCGATGGAGCTAGTGGCTGCTAGTAAAATGCGCCGCGCTCAGGATGCTGCCCAGGCCACCAGCTTGTATGCTCGTTCGGCTTTTGAGCTGCTCACTCACCTAGCTGCCCGTGATGTCACCGATGATCACCCGCTCTTCACCCAGCGGGAAATCAAGACTCGGCTGATTGTGGTGGTAACCAGCGATAAGGGCCTAGCCGGCGCCTACAACGCCAATGTTTTCAAGCGCTACGTCCAGCTTTTAAAAGCCGACGACGCGGCTGGTATTCGTAATGAAACGCTGGCAATTGGCCGCAAAGGGGCACAGTTTGTCACGCGCCTAAAAGATACCGAGATTGTCGGAGCCTACGAAGGCCTGCCCGATCAGCCAAATGGTGCCGAAGTCCGGGCGATCATGGCCACCATCTTGGATAAATTTACTAGTGGCCAGGTTGATGCTGTCGATGTTATTTATACCGAATATATTAATAGCATCACCCAAGAAGTCACCAGCAAGCGCTTGCTGCCGGCGGGTTTTATGGAAGTACCGGTTAGCGTAGAAGTAGCCCAGGCGCGGTTTGAGCCATCGGCTCGTGAGGTGCTTGAAGGCGCGACGCGTCGGCTTGTCGAGGCGCAAATTTTCCAGGCACTGCTTGATGCCACTGCCAGCGAACACAGCATGCGTATGTTGGCCATGAAAAATGCCACCGACAACGCCAATGAACTGGTTGACGATTTAACTTTAGCGATGAACAAAGTTCGTCAGGCCAGTATCACCCAAGAGATTGCCGAAATTAGTAGCGGCGCCGAGGCGGTTTCATGAGAATTTTAGGAGAGAATAAGGAGTAACTATGGCGACAGATAAATCTACAACCGGAAAGGTCACTCAAGTCGTCGGTGTGGTAGTCGACGTTGAGTTTGAAAAAAATAATCTACCAGCAATTTATGATGCGCTGCATATTGACCGTGGCGACAGTACCTTAGTGCTTGAGGTGGCGCAACACCTGAACGAAACCAGTGTTCGGGCGATTGCCCTGGCGACTACCGATGGTATCGCTCGCGGGGCGACCGTGACTGCTACGGGTGCACCAATTAGCGTGCCAGTTGGGGCAGCAACTCAAGGTCGAATGTTTAACGTGGTCGGCGAGCCTATCGACGGCAAACCAGCGCCAAAAGCCGCGACTTCCCCTATCCACCGCGAGCCACCAGCGCTTACCGAACAGTCAGGTAAGGCTGAAATTCTAGAAACCGGCATCAAAGTGATCGATCTGATTGCACCAATTGCCAAAGGCGGTAAGGTTGGATTGTTTGGTGGTGCTGGTGTTGGAAAAACGGTCTTAATTCAAGAGTTGATTAACAACATTGCCAAGTTTCACAGTGGGACATCGGTATTTGCCGGTGTTGGTGAACGTACCCGTGAAGGCTATGACCTCTATGACGAAATGAAAGAAGCTGGCGTCATCGATAAAACGTCGCTTGTCTTTGGCCAAATGAACGAACCGCCAGGGGCACGTCTGCGAGTAGCACTTTCGGGGTTGACCATGGCCGAAGCCTTCCGCGATGAAGGCAAGGACGTGCTGTTCTTTGTTGATAACATTTTCCGCTTTACCCAAGCTGGTTCAGAAGTATCGGCGCTGCTCGGCCGGTTGCCATCAGCCGTGGGCTACCAGCCAAACCTACAGCAGGAAATGGGCGCACTACAAGAACGCATTACCTCGACCAAAAAAGGTTCGGTTACTTCGATTCAGGCGGTCTACGTGCCAGCCGACGACTTAACCGACCCAGCGCCTTCAACTACCTTCGCCCACCTTGATTCAACTATCGTCTTAAACCGCGCGCTCACCGAGATCGGTATTTACCCGGCTGTTGACCCACTCGATTCTAACTCAACCATGCTCGACCCAGAGGTGGTTGGCCAAGAACACTACGAAGTCGCCCGCGAAGTGCAGCGCGTGTTGCAGCAGTATAAAGAATTGCAGGATATTATTGCGATTCTTGGTATGGACGAGCTCTCCGACGACCAAAAACAAACCGTCAATCGCGCTCGCCGCATTCAGCGCTTCCTTAGCCAGCCATTCTTTGCGGCCGAGAAGTTCACCGGCAACCCCGGCAGCTACGTCAGCTTGAAAGACACCGTGCGCGGCTTCAAAGAGATTCTTGAAGGCAAGCACGACGACAAGCCCGAAAGCGCCTTCTATATGAAGGGCGGCATTGATGAAGTGAAGGGTGAATAAGCGAGAGCCGTATGCAGCTTGAATTAATCACCCTTCTCGGTAAAAAAGTCGATCGAGCAGTTTACGAAGTGATACTGCCCACCGCAAATGGTGAGATTTCAGTCTTTCCTGGCCATGAACCGCTTGTTAGCTTGGCCGTGCCGGGTGTAATCGCGGTGCGGTACAAAAAAGAAGACCCCGATGAACTTCTGGAGTATTTTGCAACCAGTGGTGGCATCATCGAGGTCAGCCCTCGGCGCGTGCGGGTGCTGGTTGACGAAGCCGATCACGGTGATGATATCATCGAAGCTGAAAGCAAAGCCGCGCTTGAACGAGCCATGCAGCTGCGCGAAACCGCCAAAGATCAAGTTGAGCTAGAGCAAGCTCATCAGTTGGTCGATCGCCACGCGGTGCGCTTGAAGGTGGCCGAACTCCGACGCCGCAAAAAACTCTAACGGTCAGTTATAAGTCAAAAGTACGCACCGAAAAAGTGCGTATTTTTTGTTATTTGGCAAGTCATCATCAGATTAGTCGTTACTATGCAGCGGCCATTCTTTACATTTTCTTGCAGTAGGCGTATAAATAGCAAGGTTACTTCATCTAAGCGAAAGGCGTCCTCCTTACATGTCTACCCAGCTACTGCTTCCCGATGGTTTTGGTTATGGTCTCGGCTCGATTAGCCGGATTGATCGGCTAACAGCCCGCCAGTTGAGCCCCGATGACCTTACGATTGCCGATGAACTACTGCGTAGCGAGGCCTTTTTCGCACCAGTAGAGGCCGATGACGATGGTTGCGGTGACGGCCGGCTAACGATTAAGACGTATCGTCGGGATGCAACCAAGGGTAACACCACAGATGCAGAGTATCGTTTGCGGGCGAAGATTTTTGGCGGTGGGCTCACGGCAGCAACCAGCATGTTCCGCGCGGTAATGGGCCAAGCGCATCCAGATGGAGTACTGGCCGACAGGCGGTTGGTTGCGGAAATGCTTAAAAACCGCACTATCCAGTTTGGCGGCCACGACGACGACCATGCTCATGGTACGGTATGTGGCTGTGGCGCCATCGATAAATACGCTCTAATTACCGAAAATATTGTTCGCTTGCAGCCAAATATTCTTGGTAGCCTTGAGACATTGCTTGGAAAGCCAGCCATCGGTGCGATGCAGCCGACGCTCAATGCCGTGTTTGGTCTTTATCATCAGCTGAATACCCAAAAGAGTTACTTCACCGATAGCGAGGGTGCCAAGACGCTTCAGTTGATGCTCCGCCAAGGCGCGGTCATTAAGCGGCTCGGTGGTCCACACCTTGAAGTATTTGTCGTGGTGAATATGGTGCCACGCACCACCTTTGACGCAATGAAATTCGATGCAGCCCTAAAAAACAAAGGCATTACCACGCCAATTCAAGTGTTTGTAGTGGACGCTTGGCGAGGCGACCTGTATGCCGAAGCTGTCGCGCACTACGCGAATGAAGTATATAAAAAGGCTCTGCAGCAAGCCCGAGCCACGGCTAAGGCCGACTTCCTGGTGCGCACCCTAGCAACAGCCGCGACACTGACGGCTGGTGACCTCCCGGTATACGTGCGAACCGCCGCCTAGGCAAGTCCTGTCGAACAATGATTGCTTTAGCGGCCTCTTTTCTGTATACTCGAAAAGGTTTTTCCGATTCTAGAGGAGGAATGATGGGTGCCAAGTCCGTTCACGACTATGCCATCAGCGGTACTGGCGATGCTTCCCTGCGGGCAGTTCTCGCGCTACTCGGTGCTCAAAATGTGACGCTTCCGAGTCGTGCTGTTGAGGCTGGGGAGGTCGGCGTCGACGTGCCAAACGCCAATTTCTGGAAGTACGGCGGCCCAGATGGAGGCTGGGAGATCTCTTGGATGCCTCAGGGTGATGCCACTCAGCTTAGGTCCAAGGTCGCGGCCGTCAAGGGCGTAAGCATCTCGCGAGATAACGCGCCTGCCTGAGCTAAAGTAATTTAGCTGTTCGCGCTAAAGCACTTCCCTATCGTACCTTTTAAGGTGCGGTAGGGCTTTTTTATGACTTGCATTACCTTGTTGCAGTACGCTACACTTTTAGATGTTCGTAACGCTAGGGGCAAATCGCGAAAGTGAGTGTTTCAAGGTGAAGGAGACCTTTGAAAATGACTATTATATTACCGGTTGGAGTAAGGAAGCGTTAGAAAAGGTTTGTGAGGTGCTCGGCTGTCCAGTACCGAAAAACCCTCGGGCTCAAGCGGAGCTACGCAAACCTGGGTGCCGGGATTCTCTTGGACGCATCATTAAATACATGGGTCCTAACCCAAACTGGTCCGCCAGAGTGACCTTGGTTTTGCCGAATGACGAGCATAAAGACACTCAGCGTGATCTTGAAGATATTCCGGGCGTCACCGTCACAAAGATTGATCCGCGCACCTAAACACTCGGCCCTTGACTGTCGGCGTGAGCTATTCTCATCGACCAATAAGGCTACCCCCTGCTTTAGTCCACCGCTCATCTAACGACATACTTCCCTAGAAGTTTTAAAAGCGCCCAAGTCTCCAGCGAACAAGAAGTCTCTGCCACACTACAGTGTTGTAGTGTGGCAGAGCCATTTTAGTAATTGTTATAAACTGCAGCCAGCTGTTCGCGCGCTTCAGCGGTGCTACGGGTATGCATCAGGGCTTCACGTAGTTCGCTGGCGCCCGGAAAATCTCGGATATAAATTTTAAAGAAACGTTTTAACGGCTCGTAACGGCGTGGTTCGAGTTCGCGAGAGTACTTATCGAAGAGATCTAAGTGCAGGCGTAAAAGCCGCAATAAGTCGTCGCGGCTATGCTCGCGCGATTGCTTTTCAAAAGCGTAGGGGTTATGGAAAATCCCTCGGCCAATCATTACGCCGTCAACGCCATATTCTTTTACGAGTGCTTCGCCGTGCTGGCGGTCACGGATATCGCCGTTAATGGTTAACAGGGTATGCGGTGCGATATGGTCGCGCAACTTTTTTATTTCTGAAATAAATTCATAATGCGCCGGCACCTTGCTCATTTCTTTGCGAGTCCGTAGGTGAATCGTTAGATTCACGACGTTCTGCTTGAGTATGTGCGCCAGCCAGTCGTGCCATTCTTCGGTGCGGCTATAACCAAGGCGGGTTTTAACGCTCACCGGTAAGCCACCTTCTTTGGCGGCAGCGATTAGCTCTGCTGCCCGTTCGGGGTTCAAGATAAGCCCGCTGCCACTTCCCTGTTTTACTACCGCTTTATCTGGGCAGCCCATGTTAATATCGATACCCTTGTAGCCCATAGCAGCTAGTCCTTTGGCCATGTATGAAAAGTGCTCGGGGGTGTTGCCCCAAATTTGGGCTACCATTGGCTGTTCATCTGGGGTAAAAGTTAGCCGGCCGCGGGTACTATGAACACCGGCGGGGCTGTAAAAGCTGGCAGCGTTAGTGAATTCGGTGAAAAAGATATCGGGGCGGGCGGCACTAGCGACAACGTGGCGAAACACCACATCGGTCACCGCCTCCATGGGGGCTAAAATAAAAAATGGACGCGGTAAATCGTGCCAAAATGATTGCATATAACTTAAATTATAACAGCTTAATTTGTATAGTCAAAATTACCGAGTGGCGCTACGCGGCAGCGCCACTCGCTCGTTAACTTACGAGCTCTTTGGGAAGAATTCATCCAGGGGGAGCGGACCATGCTTATCGCAGGTGATCTTCTTTACAGGGTACGGCCGAATGGACTTGCCGGTTGTGGTTGATCGAATCATTACACCTTCCTTGCTAACATGAACTGTAACGTTCTTTTTGCAGTCGCTTCGGGGACAGACAGGCGACTTTCGGCCGCTTGGGCCAAAATAAACGACTCGATGGCCGTTTGGGCACCTTGTTGCTGACAGTTCACCCTTGTAGTCTGCGCTGATTGTCACGTGCTCGTCACAATCCGGACAAGGAATCTGACCAGGGACAGTATCGGGCATGGCATAGCCTTTCTGGGCTCTAAAATGATGGCCGGGTGGCCGCTACGACTTGCCGTCGGCAGCGGCCACCCGGGTTTAGAGGGGTGGATGGATGGTCAGTGTAGCTGCTTGAACTACCGATCGTCAGTTCATGACAATTCCTCGCGGCCCAAGTCGAAGCTCTCGCCTTGACCTCCCAGGATTACGAGGGACATCCTCGTTCAGCCCTCGCGATTCAGGTCCGAACTGTGGCGTCTGGGCAGAGCTGCGCGTCCGAATTTCTTCATCCACGCCTGGAATTTCTGGAACGTTGAAGTCTTCCAGGCCGAAGTCAATACCTCGTGATCCTGGCGAAGTACTCACTGTTTTCTCCTTCTTGCCACTGCGCATAGTTGGTTTATGCGCAAGAAGTATCATACCAAACCATAGAATATACGTCAAGCATGTGTAGGTGATTAAATAAAAATTAAATCTTCAAGCTTTTCTAAAATAAAAAAGGGCCGCGGAGGCGTTCACGAAAGCTGTAGTGAGCCTCGTGAACGCCCCGCGGGACCGCTTGCCTTTAGCCCCCTTTTATTTCACCAGGGCCAGCCGACAACCTTGCTCTCTGCTTCAGCGACTTGCCTTTGCGGGCAATTGCTGAGGTGGGGCGCACTAGGTGATGCAACCTGTCCGCAGCCGTCGCTTCGGCTGCATTGATTATTGGTTGAGTGGTCGACGCGGTATGGGCAGCAGGCTGGGCAAGACTTCACATTACCAAGACCCAACATTGGAACTCTCACTTCCAGCTGAGGAGATGGTCAATCGCGACTATACACCAATTAAATAGCGCCGTCAACTAGGTCTTGTTCGAATTTTTGAATGTCTTTAAAGTTTGGTTCGTACTTGCTGACATCGGGGAAATCGAGGGCCTGAATATGTCGCCATACCGCTGTAATAAGGTTTTCAAAGCGCGCCAGCTCGGCCGCTTCATAAGCTACCCCAAGGGTGGCAATTCGCCCATGTTTATCGGGTTCTACAAATTCGAGCTGAGCGGCGGTAACGGCATAGTTTTTAAAATCGCGCGATTTTTCAACCAATAGTTTATAAAATAACAGCTGCTGTTTATAGCGGTGTAGCTTGATTTTTTCTTGGTCGGTTTTACCGTGCCAGGCAATGGCGGCTTTGCCAGTTTTGTAATCGGTGATGGTGACGGTGCGTTCGGCCTGGTTGACGCGCAGTAAGTCAATCGCACCGGTGAGTTTGGCGTTACCTACCACCACGCCCTGCGAGCCAAAAGCTTTTTCGGCAATGTCGGTCTCGGTAAAGGTGCCGTAACGGGCGGCCAGAAAAGCATGTAGAGTGTCACTTCCTTTTTGCAAGTATTGCTCGTGATCGCGTGGCGACAGGCGCCATTCGGTGAGGGCAACTTCAAAATCGCGCAAAATATCTTCAACCGGGCGGCGCTTGCCAGTGGCACTAAAGTGAGCATGGGCACGCTGCAATGTTTGGTGAATCGCCGAACCAAAGGCCGCACTTGGTGCCATGGCCTGCGGAAAACGAAGCAGATTTTGCAATAACACCGTTTGCGGGCCGCCGGTGGTGATATCGATGAAGTTGTTCAGGTGCGTGGCGCTTAGCTTGTAATTTTCGAGCACCGGCTTAAGAATGGTGGCCATGTCTTGTTTGGGCAAACGGAGACTGGTTTGTTGCCAGCGGCTTTCGGCGGCGGCAATTTGTTCGCGTGGTGTTTCAGGGAGTGCAGGTTCGGCTTCTTGCCAGGCGTCGGTTTGCAGAAAGTAGGCTTTTAAGCTGTCTTTGGCGGCACTGTCTTTGTGGCTGTACGATACCAGTAGGTTGGTTTTGGCTCGGGTTGTGGCCACGTAAAACAGGCGCAGACGTTCGTCAGTGGTGTCACCGGCTGGGCTGATTGGTAAATTGGCGGGGAAATTTATTGTGCGGCTGCGGGTTCTGGCTTTACTCCCCCACACCGAATCGGCAGCATTCACCACAAATACAGTGTCAAATTCGAGACCTTTTGATTTATGGGCCGTCATGACACAAATGGCGTTTTGGTAGTCTTGCGCCATGGTGCGCAGGCTGGCAATGCCAGTGCCGGTTTGCCGGTGAAGGTCTATGAAGCGCAAGAATTCGGCTAGGGTTGGCGTGACATCTGGCTGGTAATCACGAAACTTTTGGCGGATGGTGCGCAAGGCTTCGAGGTAGGCTAAATAAGCCTCAGGCTGTTCCTCAAGAGCGTCATGCGGGAAGAAGTAGCTGCGCAGCGGCGAAACAAACTCTTCGGTTTCACCATTAGTCAGTGGTTGGCCGTCTTCGGCTTCGTCGCCTGGGGCTTGTAGTTCGCGGCTGCCAAGAATGGTATCGATGGTGGTCTCGAGGGATTCATGCAGTGCAATATGCGCGGTGGTCACCAGCCACTTGGCGATATCTTGGAGCCGGCCTTCTTGCTCAAACATAACCTCTAGCCAGAAGCGCTGCTCTTTATGAGCCGCTAAGCTCAATTCCCACAGCGTGTATGGTGCAATGCCCCAGGCCGGGTGAGCCAACAGTTCGGGCAGACGTGCCTGGACTTCATCAAAACGCTGCTCGGCAATTCCCTGCAGCACGCGGGCCACGAGCTCAATGGCTTTTATCGGCGGGCTTTCCAGAATGTTATCGCGACGTTCGTAATTCACGGCAATATGTTCGCGCTGCAAATACGGCAGCAGTTGCATAATTTCTTTATGCGTTCGGGTGAGCACAGCAATTTCGGCGGGGGTGTGGCCGGCCTGAATTTTTTTGCGGATGGTTTTAGCCAGCCAGTAGTATTCGTCTTCGAGGGTGGGCAGGGCTGCTAGCTGCACGCCGGCATTGTTGGCGGTTTTGTGCGGTGTAAGGGTTTTATCAATGAAGTCGAGCTGGTTTTCCAGCCGCTCCTGCCCTTGGGTAATGATGCTGCGCGCCGCTGTAAGAATTGGTGCCACCGAACGGTAATTATCGGTTAGGGTGATGATTTTAGCGTCTTTAAAATGCTCGCGAAAGGTTAAAATATTACTCAGCTCAGCCCCTTGAAAGCTGTAAATTGCTTGGTCGTCGTCGCCTACTACCAGGATGTTTGGTTGGCCTTCCTGGGCCTCATTGTTGGTAAGATTTAGCAAAATTCGCAGCTGGGCGCCGTTGGTATCTTGAAATTCGTCTACCAAAATATACTGGAACTGCTCTTGCAGGTTGTAACGCAATTCAGGGAATAGCTCGATGGCGTGCAGCACCCGCAAAATCATGTCGTCAAAATCGTATAGTTCGCGCGACTGCATGGCAATCAGGTATTCGTAATAAACATGCGATAAACTGCGCAGTTTTTTGCTGCGAGTGGTGTCTTTTAACACCGTGCGGCCGTCGATATCTTTTTCGCACCATTTTGCCCGCCAGGCAGTAATGGGCGTGGTTTTGCCGAGTTCATGGGCGGTATCGAGCGTCGCCGAAAATTGTTGCGCACAAATTTTACTAAGGCTGGTAAATCCGGGTAGTTCGAGCGCTGATTCTTGAAATTTAAAAAAGTGTTCGCGCAGTGGTTCGAGCGCCGCTAAAGCGGCTTTACTACGAACCGGCACTTCAAAGGCGGCAGTGATGGCCGGGTTAGCGTAAACAATAAACTGGTCGTTATGATCGAGGGTTTTTAGCAGTTCATCTGGTGTTAAGCCGCTGCGTTTTAGCTCGGAGATGGCGTTTTGGGTGTCGCGAATTTGGGTGAACTCATTATTTATGCGGCTGGCAAGTGGGTCGTCGTAGGGCAGTTTTTCGAAAATTCCCTGCAAAATTTCGTGGCTGCTAAGTTCATCGGCTGGCCGAAAATGCGCCCCATGATAAAAATAGTTGGGGTAAGAATGAATAATATCTGAACCAAAACTGTGAAACGTATGAATTGCCACGTGGTAAGCCGCTGGCCCCATCAAGCGCACCAGCCGTTCGCGCATGGCGGCAGCGCCTGATTCGGTAAATGTTAAACACAAAATATTTGCCGGCAGCACATCGGTTTTAGTTAGGATGTTCGCCACTCGCATGCTCAGTAGCTCTGTTTTGCCGGTTCCAGGGCCAGCAATGACCATTACAGGGCCTTCAATAGTGTCGACGGCTTGTTTTTGGGCGGGGTTGAGATTGTGGTAGCGGCTGGCAAAAGTGTTCATCGTATCTATTGTATACTATCCGCCTCTTGTCGAGGTAGAATATCCGCGTTACACTTAACAGTAATGAACAACGCCATCTATGACGATACGGCCATCGAACGGCTCGCGCGGGAGCAATTTGGCGTCGCGCTAGAAATGAAGCACGTTATTGTTCGGCAGGCACCGGTTAGTCACACGGCCGAAGCCACGGTGTTTTTAACCGCCAAGAACCAATTATTTGTTCTTATTAATGCCAAGTCGCGCTTACTGCTTGGCGACGTGCGCAAAATTGTTATTCGAATGGGGCTTAAAGCCGAATTATTTTTGCCACCCCGCACCGAACCCGACTATTTTGATCGCATTGGCCGCGAGAAATTTCGAGAAGTTTTTCCTGGGCGCACTAATATAACTTCGGCTGACATTGCTTTTTATCGAACATTAGCGCCGTATAATCCGGCATTGGTGCAGATTTTAGAGGTTAAAGAAGGGATTATTCGGAAGTTCGACCCAGATAGCAGCAATGCTTGGCGCACGGCAGCCGAATTTAGCTACCGGCGGATACCGACCAGTTAGCTACAGGGGGTGCGGCGCGCTAAATTTACCGCAGCTCTAGAACAGCGAGATGCTCAATGTGTGGCGTCCGCGGAAAAAAGTTGTAGCCGGTATGGGCGGTAATGGCGTATTGTTCGTGCAGAAGGGCGACATCGCGCGCTTGAGTAACGGGGTTGCAGCTGAGGTAAATAATTCGTTTGGGTTTCACTGCCAGCAAACGATCGATCACTGCTTGGTGTAAGCCAGCTCGCGGTGGGTCGAGGATGATTGTTGCTTCACCCGTAATGGCATTGGTGGCCTGTTCGGCGGGCGTGTGGATGACCTTGGCGCTGCTTTTGAGCGCCTGAACGTTGCGCTTCATTTCTTGAACGGCTGCGTTGTTACTTTCAACGAGCGTGAGCTGATCGCCACCTATGGTGAGGCCAATACTGCCGACACCGCTATAAATATCAATCACCGGACCGTTTGGAATAAACTGCTGCATGTCGCGGAGGGCCAGTTCGTACAATGGAATATTCACCTGGAAGAAACTTTCGGCGGCGTAGCGGAATGGAATGCTAAGAATGGTGTCTTCGAGCCACAAATTGCCTGCTTGGGCGTAGCGTTTTGTAATCACACTGGCGGGCGATCGGTGATCGGAATAGATCACTTCTCCACCACTTACCTGCCAGGCAAGAATGTCGGCTGGGGTAAAATCTTGGGCGACGGCTTCGTCTTTAACATACAACTGCGCCACTACCTCGCCGGCTTGTGTGCAGCGCAGCAGCAGGGTTTTAAGGCTGCGGGCCTGGCTGTGCTTTTGACCGAGCTGCGCTATGATTCGCTCGGCGGCCGCTGTAATCGCCGGGTGGGCCAAACTAGTGCTGTGCACCGGTACCTTGCCGTTGCCGCCGCGTTTAAAGAAAGCTAGGTCAAGGGAGTCTGAATCGGTGTGCCACCAAAAACTAAATTCTACTTTATTGCGGTAGTGATATTGCTGCTGATTAGTTTTAATTTCTACCTGGTGCGGCAGCTGGAGGTTGTGAAGTGCGAACGCTTCACTAATGAGTTCGGCCTTGTACTGCTGCTCGGCGGCAAAGCTATAAATTTGCCAGGGCGAGGTAGATAAATAACTTTCTGGATCTTCTGGGGCGACGCGTTGCGGCGAAGGGAGGGTCACTTCGGTGGCCACCGCTTCAGCGTAATTTTTCTTGCGCTTTGTGAGTTGTACGATCACCTCTTCGCCGGGCACGCCACCCCAAACAAACACCCGGCGGCCATCAGCTAGCGTGCCGATGGTTTGACCACCACCGACGACTTTTTCCAGGATAACTTTTTCTTGCGGAAATACTTTCATTCCAGACGATTGTACTGCTTTTTCCGCGAGAGGTCTAATTATTGATGCTGTTAATGTATTTCCAGGTGTCACTGGCTTCGTGTTTGTAGCTGAGTTTGAAGGCTTTGCAACGCGGCTCAGAGACAATTACAGCTAGCTTTGTAGCGCTAAGTTTTGGAGTGTAGAGGCGACTATAATCATAGTCTGTCCATCCGGTGCTCGTGCAGTCGGAATACCCCGAAGCGCCATTTGTTAGTCCCTGATAGCGAAATACATCGTTAGCAGTTGAATCAGGAGTGCTGGCAAAATTAACAATCGAATTAAGCGTACCGCTGGGTGCGCTTGGGGTGAGTAAGGCTTTTTGGTCGACCCGAAGAGTATTCGCTAAATGGTCGACGTCCTCTGGATCGGTGCTAATCATGGTGCCAACATTCGGGTACTCGCCATTGCGGTTATAGTAATCTTCAAGGGCGTTCGCAATGATACGGGCACTTGCTTCGCGGGCAGTGTCGCGGGTACGCATTTGGTAGCCGGTATACGACACCACGCCAATTGTTAATAAAATGCCAATAATTGCAAGAGTAACAATTACTTCAAGAACAGTAAAGCCAGACCGGTTTTTTTTGAATTGTTGCATATAAAAGCGCCCACTTAGTTAGTTTTAGTGTAGCATGGTTAAGCCAAAATATGTTTTTAGTGAGTGTAGCGCCGAAGATGGTGCTACACTCACTCGCCGAGCGCTCTTTTTGCTAACAGAAAGCTCACGGTGCACTAGCTTTGCGGAGTTAAGTCATCCGGCGTAACCAGCTACCGTATTAGCGTCTAGTAACTTTTACGTCACGGCGCACAGATGGTGGAATGCGCAGCACAACATTTGCTAATGCGGGGCCAGTATTTCGTACGCGAATTGTGTTTGCAAATGGCTCAATCTCGCAATCTTCTGGGCAGAGAATGGTTACCTGTCCAGAATTTTTATCAGGTGGATCGGCTATCTCGGAGGTAATATTGCCCACGAGCACGATCTCCCACAGGCTATAGGCGTCGGTACTTCTTTCGGGCACTGCTCTGCCTTTCGCTTTTGGGTCAACTGCGTAAGTATTTAAACACTGGTAAGATTTTTACGCAAGTTAAAAATGGGCCCTGACTGCGCGTTTGTGCAGTCAGGGCCGTTTTTCAGAGGTGCTTTACTTTAAGCGATGTGCCCTGTCGGAGCTTGATGACAATCGTGGAAGGTCCGGTGCGGCCAGGGCTCACAGTTTCGCCGGCGATTTGAATCTTGCCGGTGCCACGTGGGACGGTGACGCCTCCCGAGATGTGTCCAGCTTGAATTGCCCCTCCGTGAACAGGGCCGTTGATGATATTTTCCACACCGCCGAAAGTCGAATGCGCTGGCGGTCGCGAAGCATCGGGGCCGGTCAGCTCAAGCACCTTCTTCCCGAGGAAAGGCTTTGTGGTCCGTTCGTTCCAGTTGGGGTCCGATTCTACGATGACCAGTTCATCTTGTTCGCCGGGCCGCTCCTCGTACCGTACTTCGGCCCGTCCACCTCGCACCTCGATGTGCTTGATTCCCCGACGCAGGTATTGTTTCATGAGTTCTCCAAAATCGGTGCCAACAATGCCACTAAAATTATATAATTAAGTAAAACAAATTTAAAGCACTATAAAGCTCTACTCAGAGCAACGGTACGATCCCTATCGCCAAGTTCAGCAAAAATCCGATGCTGCTGCAAATTGCCGGCAACGTAAGTGATGGCTGCAAGCGGGTCAGCATCGGGCTGTTTGGCGTTGGCCTCAATCACCATAACGCGCTCGGTGTAGGGCCGAACGACTTCTCTCTCCTCCTTTTGGTCGTAAAAATACGCAGCCGAAACCAGCGTGACGACGTTGGTTTTGACGGCTAGAGCGCCAGCGCCTTTTTTGAGCAGCAGCGCTAAGGCTTCGGCTGGCGGGTGTGCGACTTGATCTTTATCGTAGCCTTCAAGCAGGCCGACACAAGCCCGAACGTCAGGACGTTCTTGTTTTTGGGGTGTTTCTACGAGCGGCCAATCAAATCGTTCACTGAAAGCACGGGCGTAGCGCTCGCTCTCATCGATTGGCGGCGCCGATGGTGTGCGGCTGCGGCTGGGGTCGCGGACGAATTCGATGGCCGTTACTTTATCGCGGCTGGTGGTCAGGTAGGCTGAGATTGGGAAATGGGTGTCGGCGGTAAAAGCCGTAATGGCCTCGGTCACTTCCTGCAGGCTAGCATTAGGCACATTCATACGGGCCGACCAAATGCCATCGGCCTGGGCAGCTTCGGCATAAGGAACGTCAAAACGGCCGAGCTCAGGTTGGCTGTCGTGATTATCTGCGAAATATTTGGCCAAGTCGCTTTCAGGGAACATGCCGGTGAGTACGTCGCGGTAGGGGTGGCGCAGCGCCAGCGGGCCATCGGGCAGCCAGGTGAAGAGATGGCTTAAGGATTTGCTTTCAGCATCGTGGTCGGCCGGAATGCAGCAGCGGAGTTCGCGGTTGTTTTCAAGGTCGGGGTATGCCCGGTGAATGGTGTGGGCGCCGGCATCGGCCAAGTAGGCAATCATCATAAAAGTATCGAGCCGGCTTTGAAAGCGCTTGGGAAAGCTAGCCTTAAACGCTTCAAGCGCCTGGCTCGAAAACCGACCCTGTAAAGCGCCACCAATAAAATCTTGATTTACTAGTTTTTCAACCGCTTCTTTGGCATCGCTGGCTAGTAATTCTGGGCTAATGTGCGGCAATAAGTTAGCCACCCCAATAGCATTATATTTTGCCTGGGCTTGATTGCTGCCGGTGGCCTTAACGGCGACAGGTTTAAAAATATCTTGCAGAAAACCGGTCAGGCGTGAAATCACTCGCTCTTCATCGGTTTGTAGCAGTTGCATAAAATCGTCGTGGCCATTAACTACTGCGTATACGTGTTCAAAATGCCGGCAATCGCGCGGAAGCTGTAAGTCGGTACGCATTAGGGCGGCGCCTTCGGCTGAACCTTTAGTGAAGGTTTCGATGGCGTGCATTGGATCGATTGGTTTAGGTGTTTGGAAGCCACGAACAATTGCATCGAGGGCTTCGGCAGAAACAACTGGTTCGCCCAACTCTACTTTGTGCATAATTGCCGCTTCCTCGGCATCGGTTAATAACCGTTCGCCGAGCAGCAGGCTGGCGAGTTCGTCGCGTTGGTGTTCAGAAAATTCAGGTTGAGGCAAAGGTTCCATCTTCGGTAGTCTCCACTTATAGTTACCGGGCTATTCTATAAAACAATTTCAGCTGAAGCAATATGAGGCTCTATTTCGCTGAGGATATTTGCCGCCTAAAGCACCATCAAGATACTTTAGGCGGGTGCGCTATTTGCCAAACACTAGCGGTTTGATATCTAGCGAAGCAAAAAGCTTTTTGATCTTGCTATCTATCTCGTCGAGCTTTTGCACACTTAGGAAAGGTTTAACTTTGATCGTCAATTCGTACTGGTCGAAGTGAAAATCCACGATACCTTCAATGGCGTGCAGGCCACGGGCGATCTCGACGGTAATGGAATCGTGCTGCGAGCGGGCACGGGGTTTATCAAGCCGATTCTCAAAACTCGCTGTGCCAATATCGAGCATCTGTGAAAATTTGTAAATATACTGAGTGTCGTTGAACTTCGATCTTTCCCTAAGAAAGTTTTTGACGACCGCCACTACTGCCCCTCGCTTTCAGATGTAAAGGATGCCCCTTTCACTATAGCGATGAAGTAGCAAGTTGTAAAACGGTAGTAACTTGGTATAATTTTGAGGAAGCGTCGTCTATCAGATAAGGGGCTGCCCTCATGGCAAGAAGTGATCTTCTCCGGGTAGTACATCATGAATATGATACAGTGCCGAAGCCTCATGTTGGGATGGTGCTCGGGTTCTGGCTTAGTAGTAACGGCCATAAGCTAACCGAGCAAGACAGGCAGGCCTTAGCAGACCAAGTTTGCCAGAAGCTGACAGAGCAAAGCCCGGAGCATCTTAAAAAACCAGAGGCCAAGCTGCTTACAACTGACGATCCGACTGATCTCGAACTTAGCCTGCTGGTCTACGTTTCGAATGAGTTTGATGAGCAAGATGTGCCGGGGCTTGTTCAGAGTACACATCGAGTGGTAGAGGCTGTGGCTGCGAACATTTTGAGCAAGTATCCGCCAAAAAAGTAAGGGCACAGATTTGCGGGGATGGTGTCCTCTCGAGGTACGAGAGGACACCTATTTTTATCGGTAATTCGTATAATTGAGCGTAAAGTCGTAATCTTGCTCGTTTAATAAGCGCATCACTGCCTGCAGTTCGTCTTTGCTGCCGCTTGAAACCCGAACGGCTGCGCCTTGGATTTGGGCTTTTACTTTTGGAAAACGGTCTTTAAGAAGTTTGGTGATCATTTTGGCTTTTTCTTGGTCGAGCCCTTCTTTAAAAGGTACTTCTTTCATCGCCCGTAAATTGCTTTCAGTCACCGGCTTGGTGAGGTCTAAGGATTTTGAACTTTGATTGC
The DNA here is from genome assembly GCA_035629335.1 of Verrucomicrobiia bacterium. Taxonomy (NCBI): domain Bacteria; kingdom Pseudomonadati; phylum Verrucomicrobiota; class Verrucomicrobiia; species Verrucomicrobiia bacterium. The sequence continues at coordinate 698,946 of DASPIB010000001.1, read as the reverse complement.
GGCTGGCTAATTTTTTACGGACAATATCTAAAATCGAATCGATTTGCCATTCGCCGGCGCCAATAATTTTAAAACCGGCTTTATCGGGCAACCAGTCAATCGCAGCCGGGGTATTTTTGAAGTCAAATCGGCTGTCAATTTCGCGCTGAGCTTGCTGAAAAACATTA